>NZ_KV797572.1:0-44046 GCF_001809405.1 Corynebacterium sp. HMSC055A01
CGCTACGCACCCCGAAACCGGAAGAGCCCCTTTACGCCTGCCCGATCGTGGGAAGCCTGGCCGTCAGTAGCGTGCGGGGCTACTGGCGGTAGCTCACCAGGAAGTTGCCGAGCCGCTCGATCGCGTTCTCCAGCTGCGAAGCCCACGGCAGCGTGACCACGCGGAAGTGATCCGGCGTGGGCCAGTTAAAGCCGGTGCCCTGCACCATGAGGATTTTTTCGGCGCGCAGGATGTCGAGCATGAGCTTCGAGTCATCGTGAATCTCATACACGTCCGGATCCAGACGCGGGAAACAGTACAGCGCGCCCATCGGCTTCGTCACCGACACACCCGGAATCTCATTGAGCTTCTCGTAGGCAATATTGCGCTGCTTGAGCAAGCGACCACCCTCACCGGTGAGCTCATAAATCGACTGCCGCCCACCAAGTGCGACCTGAATCGCGTGCTGCGCCGGTACATTCGGGCACAGGCGCGTGCCCGCCAGCAAATCCAGGCCCTCAATGAAACCGCGGGCATGGGACTTCGGGCCCGTCAGCACCATCCAGCCCGCGCGGTAGCCGGCCACGCGGTAGGCCTTCGACAGGCCATTAAACGTGATCGTCAGCAAGTCCGGCGCCAGGGAGGCAATCGAAATGTGCTTCGCACCGTCATAAAGAATGCGGTCATAAATCTCATCCGCCAGAATCAGCAGATTGTATTCGCGTGCTACCTCAACGATTTTCTGCAGCGTTTCACGCGAGTACACAGCACCCGTCGGGTTATTCGGATTAATGACCACAATTGCCTTGGTCTTCTCCGTTACTTTTGCGCGAATATCCTCAATGGACGGATTCCAATCATCCTCTTCATCGCACAAATAGTGCACGGGCGTGCCACCCGCCAGCGACGTCGCCGCCGTCCACAGGGGGTAGTCAGGGGCGGGGATGAGAACCTCATCGCCGTCGTCAAGCAGCGCCTGCGTGACCATCGAAATCAGTTCGGAGACGCCGTTGCCCAGGTACACGTCATTGACGTCGAAGCTGGGGAAATCCTCCAGCTCATAGCGGGTTACAATCGCGCGCCGTGCCGGGATAATACCCTTCGATGTGGAGTAGCCCTGGGAGGTCGGCAGCGCCGCAATCATGTCGCGCATGATGACGTCCGGCGCATCGAAACCAAACACTGCCGGGTTGCCGGTGTTGAGCTTCAAAATGCTGTGCCCGTCGAGCTCCATGCGCTCGGCCTCCGTGGAAACCTCGCCGCGAATATCGTAGGCAACGCCTTGTAGTTTGGTGGATTGATCAAAAATCCGGTTGTGTGTCATGCCGGATATGTTACTTCTGGTTCCACTGCTCCAGCTTGCGTTTGGCCAGATTCATCGCATCGCCGGTGATTTCGCTTGCTTGACGACGCCTCTCCGCCCATTGCGCCTGCTCCAACGCCCGCATCTGCGCGCGTTCCTCCGCGCCCGCGGCCTTGAGCTCGCGCATGCGCTGGCGCTCGATCTGGCGCGGCGACGGGCGATGCCAGGATTCCGGGCCCACCTTGGCCACGTACAGCATGATCCACAACGCGGGGATGAGGAAAAGCAGGCCCGTTCCGGTCAGCGCGGCGGTGACGCCGGACATGGCACCGAAAGATGCAATCGAGCCGAACAACAACCCCAGCGTGCCTACCATGGCCGTGGCCAGTCGAGGCTTCTTCGTAGCCTGGTAGGCGCGCTCCATTTCACCTTGGGAGTAGATCTTGAGCTCCGTGCTGGCTTTGGTGGGGATATCCATGAAGACGGCCGCCAGCTCGCGGCGAGTCGTCGCCTCCATTATCGCGTCGGTGCGCTGTTCAAACTCGTCCATCGATAGACGGCCTTCACCCAAGGCCTGGGCGAGGTCGTTGACGGCGTTGGTCCGTTCGGCGTCGGAAAGCCGCATGCTGAAAGGATTAGTCACAATAGCCATCCTAACAGCCTATTTAGCTTGCTCCTTTTCGCGAACGAGGCCGGATAGGAACGGGAAGATTGCGACGGTGAGGGCACCGCCGGCGATGAAGATCGAGGCCATTTCTGTATCGACGATGCCCGAACCCACCGCAAGCGTCATCACCGCCACGATGATGGGCAGGCCGGTCGCCGCATAGAGCGCCACTTGGAGGCGCTCGCGGGTGGTTTCGACGTCGGAGCCCGTGTGGTGGATATTTTCGCGCAGGAACACCGGAAGGCCGCGGGTGACCAGGATGAGAAGCGGGATGCCGAGGACCTTGAGGGGCTCGTCCACGATGACCTTCCAGTCAATCGCCATGCCGGAGACCACGAAGAAGACCGGGATGAGCATGGAATAAAACACCACGTCGAGGCGGTTCTCCAAGCCCTTATGGAACTCGTCGGGCACGATGCGGTTCAGGATGATGCCCGCCGCGAAGGCACCCAGCACGATATCGAGCTCAAAGACCGCGGTGACCGCCATGAGGATAGCCAGAATCAAAATGATGAGGCGCATGATGGTTTGGTTAGTGGAGCCCGCCCCGGAGATGAATGCGTCCTTGAACCACGGCATGAGCGTCGTAATGGCAAAGGGCATGATGGCCACGGCGACCGCGATTGCGATGAAGGCCAGAAGAATCAACATCGTGGTCCACGTGGAGCGCGTTCCCAAAAGGAGCGCCATCGCGGTAATCGGCGCGACCTCACCGATGGCGCCGTGGATGACCACGGAATCGCCTACCCGCGTGCCAAGCAGCTTGTCTTGCTTGAGCATTGGCGTGATGGTGCCCAGTGCCGTCGACGTCAAAGCAATTGCCATGACGATGGCGCCGGGGATGTCATCCATGAGGAAGTACGCGCCGACGCCACACACCACCATGCAGATGAGCCAGGTGGAGAGCCCCGTCGCGGCTTCTTTCGATTTCAGGCTGGCGAGGTCGATTTCAAAACCCGCAAGCAGGAACAGCGCGCCAACGCCAAGCTCCTTGAGCATGCCGATGCCGGGGTCCTCATGGGCTAGGCCCAGCATCGATGGGCCGATGAGCATGCCGAAGAAAATGAGCAGCGCCACGGCCGGCATCTTCTTGCCTAGGGCATGGGATACCAACGGTGCCAACAGCGCCACCGCCATAATCCATGCGAAGGACACCAGCGAGTTGGTGTAGTTGGTCTCGCCCGAGGCGAGGACGTAGGTTACGTCAGTTTGCATGGGGTAGAGCGTACCTGTGGGGTATCAGGCACGCCTACCCCGTGCGTTGGTGGTGTGGCCGACGTCGCACTAGTCGCCCTTGCTTGCCGACGTCCCCGGAGCCTTCGGCGCCGCTGGCGCGTCTGGCACAGATGGTGCCTTCGGTGCGGCTGGTGCGCTTGGCGCTGCTGGAGCAGCCGGCACACTGGGCGCAGCCGGCGCTGCGGGCGCCTGAGGTGCGCTGGGCGCGGCTGGAGCCTTTGGTGCCGCGGGTGCGCTGGGTGCCGCCGGTGGTGTCGGAGCGGACGGCGCTGCAGGAGTGCTGGGCGCAGTTGGAGGTTTCGGTGCCGAAGGAGCCGCCGGCGCATTAGGCGCTGCGGGTGCTTGCGGCGCGCTTGGCGCAGTCGGAGCTGCGGGTGCCTGAGGTGTGCTGGGGGCCGCCGGTGCTCCAGGGGCGGATGGAGCCGTTGGGGCAGCCGGTGGTGTCGGTGCGGACGGCGCGGCGGGTGCGCTGGGGGCAGCCGGAGCCGCCGGTGCAATCGGAGCGCCAGGGGAGGAAGGAACTGCTGGAGCAGTAGGCACGGTTGGCGCGGACGGAGCTTGGGGCGCAGTGGGTGCTGCAGGAGCGCTGGGGGCAGCCGGAGGCGTCGGCGCTGCAGGTGCCTGCGGCGCAGAGGGAGCGCTTGGTGCGGACGGCGCTGTGGTGGGGGCCTGCGGGGAGCTTGTCGGTGCAGATTGCGCAGCGGGTGCTTCCGGGGAAGGCGCGGTGGAGACCGGCAGGCGGCGAGGCGTGTCGAGGAAGGCCTTCTCGCGCGGGGCAGGGAGGTCGCCGGAGGGGGCGATGGCGCTGCGCAGCATGAGCGCCACATCGCTGACCTGAGTTTCCGGTGCGATGGACTTCACGCCGCCCGTGAGCATGACGTTGCAGAACGGGCAGCCCGTCGCGATCTGTTCCGCGCCCGTTGCCACGGCCTGCTCCGAGCGGAACTCGTTGATGCGCTTGCCTAGCTTTTCCTCCATGAACATGCGCGCGCCACCGGCGCCGCAGCAGAAGGCCTCGTCGCGGTTGTGGTCCATCTCCGCTAGCGACGCACCGGTCGCCTCCACGAGCTCACGCGGCGGGTCGAAGACCTTGTTGTGGCGGCCCAGGAAGCACGGGTCGTGGTAGGTCACCGGTTTGCGGTCCTCCGGGGAACGCGGCACCGGGACCAGCAGCTTCTCCCGCACCAAACGGTTGAGCAGCTGCGTGTGGTGCAGCACGTCGAAGTGGCCGTCGAAGTCGGGGTACTCGTTGCGAATCGTGTTGAAGCAGTGCGGACACGTCGTGATGATTTTGCGCTGGCCTTTGGGGACGCCACGGAAGGCGTCGTTAAGCGTGGCGACGTTCTGCTCCGCCATCACCTGGAACAGGAACTCATTTCCGGCACGGCGCGCCGGGTCACCGGTACAGGTCTCGCCCGTAGCCAACACACCGAACTTCACGCCGGCGGTGTGCAGCATGTCCACCACGGCGCGCGTCGTGGCGCGGCCCTTGTCGTCATACGTACCCGCGCAACCGACCCAGAACAGGTACTCCAGGTCCGAAAAATCCGCAGCGTCCTCACCAATGATCGGCACCTCAATGCCATCGGCGCGCGCCTCATCGATCCACACGCGGCGCTCCGAGGCGTTGCGTCCCCACGGGTTGCCCTTCGTCTCCATGTTCTTGAACAGCCCGGTCAGCTCTGACGGGAAGTCGGACTCCGCCAGCACCTTGAAGCGACGCAGGTCCGCCACGTGGTCGATGTGCTCGATATCCACCGGGCACTGGTCCACGCACGCACCGCAGTTGGTACAGGACCACAGGACGTCATCATCAATCGTGCCCGCCATCGCCAGCACGTTGAGCCCCTCGTGTGGGTTGTAGTTATCCAGCGCGCTCTGGCGCAGGTCCATCATGAGCTTCTTCGGGCTCAGCGGTTTGTCGGTGTTCCATGCGGGGCACAGGTCCTGGCAGCGGCCGCATTCGGTGCAGGAGGAGGCGTCGAGAAGCATCTTCCAGCTCCCTGGCTCGAGGTCCTCCAAGTCCGGCGTGGGGAGAGCACCCAGCGCCTTCTCGCCGTCGGCGTTGCGTTGGAAGAAGATGTTGAAGAACGCCATGAAGCGGTGCCACATCACGCCCCATTGGAAGTAGTGGGCGATGCACGCGATGAACACCAGGCCCGTGAGCAGCTTCACCAGGGCAAAGAATTGCACCATGCTTGGCGACGCCTGCATAATCCCCGCCACACGCATCGTCAAGAAATCAGCCCACGGGGAGCCACCGCCGTACGTGGCGATCGCAGCGGCCTTGACGGCGAACATGCCGAGGCCTTCGAGAAAGACGATGACCTCCACCAGGCGTGCGGGGAAGACCTGCGAATTGTAGAAGCGGCTCCCGCGATCGGTGTGTCCGAGCTTCAGGCGCACGCCGATGAGGAAACAGATACCGAGCACGGTGCCGATGGCGAGGACCTCTTCGATGAAGTGGTACACCGGCCAGTCGCTGAGCCACGGCCAGCCTTTATCGGGCGCGAAGGTTTGGATATAGGCCTCGAACCACACGATGGCGCCGAAGAGGAAGCCCACCATCACGAGCCAGTGCGCGGCGTTGACCAGCGGCCGGCCTTTGAAGTGGGTATGGCCGAAGACTTCGATGAGCACGCGGCCGAGGCGCGCCATGGGGCGGTCGGTACGGTTCAGCTGTGTGGGCCCGCCGGAGCGGATGAACCGAAACAGCACCGTGAGGCGGTAGAAAAAGTACAGCCACACCGGGACCGATGCGGCGATGGCAATCCAGCCGAACATGAGCGCTCCTTTGATTGCTGCTGTGCGTGCCTCCTACCTTAAATCCTCGCCGTCTAAATCAGTGAGTCAGGATTCAGCTATCATCTTGAGGGCTAAGAATTCAGGAGGCGTTGTGGGCAGAATCAATGTTCCGAAGGCCGCAGTGGGCCTCGTTGCGGGCTTCGCAGCATTCGGAGTGGCCGGAGTTGCGGTTGCGCAGGGCGGTCTGACGGCGAACCTGGCGCTCTCGGGTACGTTCTTCAACGTGAATATTCGTCACTTGGAAGGCGATGGCTTTTCCTTGTTTGTGGATAGCGACAAGAAGGGCGAGGAGGATGTTCCCACCGCGCGGCTGAAGATGGAACACGCCGTGGCCTCGGATTTGTGTCTTTATGTCACCACTGACCTGCCTGCGGTGGGGGAGTCCACGCTCGCGCTCAAGGCGAAGGGCGATAACAGCGTGGAGGCCACTGGTCTCCTCGTTGGTGCGTCGAATATCGAGGGCTCGCTGGTCATGCAGGACGCGAACGTGGGCATCGACGCCAGCCAGCTGTCCCAGTCCGCCGACCCGGGAACGTGGGGCCTCTATGCCAAGCAGGTTTCGCTGACTGCCGACGACGTCCGTGCCACCTCCCTCGGCGCGAAGACCTTGTCAGCGAAGAACGTGGGCGTCTCTGTGGAGCGGGGCCGCGGCAATGTCTGCTGATCACGCTAGGGATTCCGACGCAGCACTGCATGGAGCAGAAGCGCCGGATTCTCTCGATGTCGACCAGGCTGTAGCTCCCGCGGCAGCCACAGGCGGGGTGTGGGCGCGGTTTAAGGCGTGGCGTGACCGGCGGCCGTTCTTTCCGGGGTTGCTGCTCATACTTTCGGGAATCGTCATCGCGATGCCGGCTTATTTCACGGTGCAGATTTCCGACCTGCTCGTCATGATCTCCACGGTGTCGGGTGTGTCCACGCTGCTCATCGGGGCGCTGTTGGTCATGTTTGGCCTCGGCGCGTGGTTTCGCCCGAGCACCTCAACGTACCTGGGCGTGCTGGGCATCATCGTGGCGGTCATCGCTATTCCGACCTCCAACCTGGGTGGCTTCCTCATCGGCTCAGTGCTCGGCATCGTTGGTGGCGCGCTGACCTTGGCCTGGGAGTCTAGCGATGGTTAATTGCCGTCGTTTGCGTTGGCATCAGAGCGTGGTTCGCCCTTCGCGCGTGAAGGCCGGGGTAGCCGTGCTCAGCGCGCTAATCCTGGGGAGTAGTGCGGGACTAGTTGGGGCGCAAGTTGCGCCCGCACAACCTTATTTCTCCACCGTGACGGCTGATGAGGTGACGCTGACGGGGAACGTGAAAGCCTCGCTGTGCACGATGCCCACCCGCGACGGGGAGGTGCGCGTCCTCGAGCTCACCGGGGACCGCCTCGTTGTGCGCGATTTGGCTATCACGCTGCCGGGCAACGCCGGCGATGGCCTGCTCACCACCGACGACGCCTTGACCGAAGTGGAGGGTTCAGTGCGTATCGTGGCGACGTCCCTGACCTCCACGCCCACCGTCGAAGGCGTGCGCACCGTGCCCGTCACGGCGGATCTCACCAGCGACGATATCAATGCCGTCCTCGATCAGCTCGGGATTCCGCAACGGAATCCCGTCCCTGATACTGAGCTTCCCGACGCCCTCATGGAGCACCTTTCCTTAAGCGACGTCACCCTTGAGCTGGCGAACCTCACGGGTGACACGTTCTCGGCCCCGATAATGTCCGTGACGGTCGACTAGCTCTCGTCCTCGCGGAACTGGGACTGGTGGAGGCGCCAGTAGGCGCCGTGGGCGTCGAGAAGCTCGGCGTGGGTGCCCTGTTCGACGATGCGGCCTTCTTCCATGACGATGATGAGGTCGGCGTCGCGAATCGTGGAGAGGCGGTGCGCGATGATGAAGGACGTGCGGTCCGCGCGCAGCGCATTCATGGCTTGCTGAACGAGCACCTCGGTGCGGGTATCCACGGATGAGGTGGCCTCGTCGAGGATGAGCAGCGCCGGTTGCGCCAGGAAAGCGCGGGCGATGGTGATGAGCTGGCGCTCGCCGGCGGAAATCGCGCCGCCATCCTGGTCAATCTTGGTGTCATAGCCCTCGGGGAGGGAGTGGACGAAGCGGTCCACGTAGGTGGCCTTCGCGGCGGCAATGACCTCCACGTCGGTGGCGTCGAGGCGGCCGTAGCGGATGTTGTCCATGATGGTGCCCTCAAAGACCACGGCGTCCTGCAGCACCATGCCCACTTGGGAGCGCAGCTCGTGGCGGGACATCTGCGCGGTGTCGACGCCATCGAGGCGGATGGTGCCCGAATCGATGTCGTAGAAGCGCATGATGAGGTTGACCAGCGTGGTCTTGCCAGCACCCGTGGGGCCGACGATCGCCGCGGTCTGCCCCGGCTCCACGCGCAGGCTGAGGTCCTGGATCAGCGGCTTGTCGGGGTCATAAGCGAAGTCGACGTCTTCGAATGCCACGAGCCCCTTCGCACGCCCACCCAAGCGGGAGGTGGGCTCCTCGGCGGGCTCTTCTTCGGCGTCGAGGAACTCGAAGACGCGCTCCGCCGATGCCACGCCCGACTGCACCTGCTGCATCATGCCGCCGAGCTGGCCCAGCGGCTGGTTGAACTCGCGGGAATACTGGATGAAGGCCTGCGCGCCGCCCAACGTCAGCGAGCCGGAGGCCACCTTGAGCGCGCCCAGCACCGCGATGACCACGTAGGACAGATAAGAGATGAACTGCATGATCGGCATCATCATGCCTGCCAGGAACTGCGCCAGCGACGCGGAGCGGAACAGCTCCTCGTTGCGCTTATCAAAATCCTTCGTCATAGAATCGATGCGCCCGAAAACTGTCGCCAGATCATGGCCGGAGAAGGCTTCTTCGACCTGCCCGTTGAGGTCACCGGTGGCCTTCCACTGCGCCTTGAATTGCTTCTGCGCGCGCGAGCCAACCACCGCGATGACCACCGCAGTCAGCGGCAGCGCCAGCAGCGCCACGAGCGCTAGCTGCCAGGACACGGTGAACATCATGACCGTGATGCCCACGACCATGAGCAGGTTATAAAACAGCTGCGAAATGGCCTGCTGCAGGGCGGACTGGATGTTATCGGCATCGTTGGTGGTGCGCGAGAGAAGGTCACCGCGCGACTGCGTGTCGAAGTAATTGAGCGGCAAGCGGTTGAGCTTGGCCTCGATGTTCTCGCGTAGGTCGAAGACCACCTTCATCACCAGAGAGTTGAGCAAAAAGCCCTGCCACCACTGGAAGAGAGAGGACACCACGTACATCGCAATCACGATGCCAATAATCGTGCCCAGCTTGGAAAAATCAATGCCGAAGCCGGGGTGCAAGTCCATTGCTGAGGCCATGTCGGCGAACTTTTCCTGCCCACCCGCGCGCAGCGCCGCGATCGCCTGGTCCTTGGTTACACCAGCGGGCAGCTGGCGGGAGATGACGCCGGAAAAAATAACGTCGGTGGCCATGCCCATGACCTTCGGCGCGGCCACGGCGAGGAACACGCAGATGATATTCATCGCCGCAATTGCCCAAAGCTGCGCCTTGAACGGCGCGAGGAGACCAAAGAGGCGCTTGGCGGAGGGCCAGAAGTTCTTGGCTTTGCGCGGGGCGTTCTCGCCGGTCTTCTCCTCGATCTCGGCAGTGGTGTCTTCACTCAACGTAGCGTTGTCCTGCTCAGCCATTTATGCCACCTCCGAGGTCTTCTGGGATTCCACAATTTCGCGGTAGGTCTCCGATGTGTCCAGCAGCTCCTCGTGTGTGCCGCGGGCGACGACGCGCCCGGCGTCCATGACCAGAATCTGGTCGGCATCCACGATCGAGCTCACGCGCTGCGCCACGATGATGGTTGTGGCTTCGGCGGTGTACTCGCGCATTCCGGAGCGCACGGCGGCATCCGTGAGCACGTCCAGCGCGGAGAAGGAATCATCAAAGAGATACACCAACGGGCGGGCAACGAGCATGCGCGCGATGGACAGGCGCTGGCGCTGCCCACCGGAGACGTTGGTGCCGCCCTGGGAGATGTGCATGTCGAGGTCCTCAACAAAGTCCGCCTGGGCCACGCGCAGCGCGTTCCACAGCTCCTCATCGGTGGCCTCCGGCGCACCCAGGCGCAGGTTGGAGGCCACGGTGCCGCTAAACAGGTACGGCTTCTGCGGCACGAGGCCTACACGCTTGACGACGTCTTTCCGCGCCATCTCGGCGATATCGGTGCCGTCGAGAAGCACGCGGCCCTTCGTCGGGAGATAGAGGCGCGGGATGAGGGAGAGCGCGGTGGTCTTGCCGGAACCGGTTGCGCCGATGAGCGCGGTGGTGGTGCCGGGGGTGGCGGTGAAGGAGACGTCGTGAAGCACGGGCGCTTCGGCGCCGGCGTATTGGAAGGAGACGTTGTCGAATTCGACGACGCCCTCGGAGTGCTCCGGGGTACGGGGTTGAGCCGGCTCGGTGATGGAGGGTTCGTGTTCGAGGACATCGGTGATGCGGCGCGCGCAAATGATGGCGCGGGGGAGGATCATCGCCATGAAGGTGCCCATCATGACCGCGGCGAGGATCTGCAGCAGGTACTGCAGGAAAGCGGTCAGCGAGCCGACCTCCACGAGGCCCTCGTCCACACGGTGGCCACCGAACCAGAGGACCGCGCCGGTGGCCACGTTGAGAATGACGGTGATGATGGGGAACATGAGGATGAACAGCTGGCCGACCTTGAGGGAGAGGTTGGTCAGGTCGCGGTTGGCGGTGCGGAAGCGCTCGGCTTCGTGCTCCTCGCGAGTGAAGGCGCGGACGACGCGGATGCCGGCGATTTGCTCGCGCAGGGTGCCGTTCATGACGTCGAGCTTGCCTTGCCAGGCGCGAAAGAGCGGCATGAGTCGGACGATGATGACGGAGATGGCGGCCAGCAGCACGGTGACGGAAACCGCGACGAGCCAGGACATGCCGGCGTCTTCGCGGATGGCCATGATGATGCCGCCGATGGACATGATGGGGGCAGTGACCATGAAGTTGAGGATCATCATGTAGACCATCTGGATCTGCTGGACGTCGTTGGTGCCGCGGGTGATGAGGGTGGCGGTGCCGAAGTTGCTCATGTCTTCGGCGGAGTAGCGGGTGACGCGGCGGAAGATATCGGAGCGCAGGTCGCGGCCGAGGCCCATGGCGGTGCGGGAGCCGAACCAGATGGCGGCGATGGCGGCGATGACTTGGGCGAAGGCCACGATGAGCATGATGCCGCCGGTGTGCCAGATATAATCGATGTCTACTTGGGCCACGCCCCTGTCGATGATCTTCGCGTTGAGCGAAGGCAGGTAGAGCGTTGCCGCGGTGGATAGTGCCTGGAGGAGCAGCACCGCGATGACGTAGCCGGTATAGGGCTTGGAGCGGGATAAAAGGATGCGAACGAGTTCCATGTGCCAGCGTTTCGTGCATGTTGGCGGCCGCGCGGTTGCTGCGCTGGGCCGCTGAAGGGCATTGACCGCAAAAGTCTATCCGTTATGGTTGCGCGGGCGCTAGCCCGCGCGTCTAGCGAGTGCGGTGGTGCGAGGACTGGCGGCAGGCTTCCCCGTATCAACGCGCGAGCGCCTAGCTCGCGCGCTCGCGCGCTAGAAGCACACCGGTGCGCGCTGGGCCTGTTCCGTGACGGTGGCCCAATCTTCTACGTCGGCGGTGGGGTGGCAGAGGCCTTCCCATGTCGTGATAGCTACGCCGCGGGCCAGGAGCTCCAGCAAGACCAAGTGGCGGTCGCCGGAGGCGGAGAGCTGGTTGAGATCTGAGTGGTTGATGTCCGCGTCCGGGCCATTACCCACGCGCACGTTGCCGATAAGCCGCAGGCGCGGCGTGGTCCCCTTCGGGCATGGCGCGGCGATAGATTCTGCGCCGGAGAGCCCAGCGAAGCGTCGCAGCAAACCGAAGGGCGCAGGGCGCTGGCAGTACAGGTCCACGCACAGCCCGGCCCCGATGAGTCGCTCGGCGGTGGAGAGCGCTGCGGGGCCGTCCCCGACGATGGCTACACGCTGCATAAGAACCCCTTCAGTTCGGTAAAAATAGACTGTCTAGTCTGTAAATCTAGTCCGCTCGGTTCAGTCTGGCTAATTTTTATTCTCCCTACTACCCAAGCTCACAGCCCTCGCGCCCCTTAGTGGGGCTGCACACAAGCACAGCTGCCTTTAATGTGAGGAGTCATGACCGAACCGATTAACCTGCTGGACCGCGGCGACTACCGCGACCCCAGCATTAGCCCCGAAGGCACCCGCGACACCGCGCCGCTCGAGCCTGCCGTGGCCCAGCGCAACCAGGAACTCGTCGACAAGTGGGCCGATAAGCTCCACGATGCCTCCGCCGAAACGATTACCGCGTGGGCCGCCGAACACGCGCCGGGCCGGCTCGCCGTCACGATGTCCATGGAAAACACCGTGTTAGCCGAGCTTGCGCACCGCGCCCACTTAGACGCCGATCTGCTCTTCATCGACACCGGCTGGCACTTTCCGGAGACGCTCGAGGTAGCGGGGGACGTCGCCAAGCGCTATGCGGACCTGCCGCTGGTGACCGTGCGCCCACTGTTGAGCCCAGAGGAACAGGACAAGATTTATGGCCCGCGCCTCTATGCGCGCGACGTTGCGGCCTATAACCGCATGCGCAAGGTGGAGCCGCTCAACATGGCCATGGACCCCTACGTCGGGTGGGTCACCGGCCTGCGCCGCGCCGATTCCGAGCACCGCGCCACCGCCCCGGCGCTGAGCCTGGACCGCACGGGACGGCTGAAGATTTCTCCGATTATTACCTGGGACCTCGATAACACCGACGCCTACATCAAGGAACACGATCTCATCATTCACCCCCTCACCCTGCAGGGCTACCGTTCCATCGGCTGCGCGCCGTTGACCTTCCCGGTAGGCGAGGGCGAGGATGCACGCTCCGGGCGTATTTTCGCTGACGGCAAGACAGAATGCGGGTTACACGAATAATGACTCTTTCACCACACCTTAAAGATTTAGAGAACGAATCCCTCCACATCCTGCGCGAAGTCGCCGGGCAATTCGACAAGGTAGGCCTGCTCTTTTCCGGCGGCAAGGACTCCGTCGTCGTCTTCGAGCTCGCCCGCCGCGCCTTTGCGCCGGCCACAGTGCCCTTCGAGCTCATCCACGTGGATACCGGCCACAACTTCCCGGAGGTCATTGACTTCCGCGATCAGCTCGTCGCCGAGACCGGCGCCCGCCTGCACGTGGCGCTGGTCCAAGACTGGATCGACCGCGGCGACCTCCAGGAGCGCCCCGACGGTACCCGCAACCCGCTGCAGTCCGTGCCGCTGGTGGAGACCATCGCGGAGCGCGGCTATGACGCCGTCCTGGGTGGTGCGCGCCGCGACGAAGAACGCGCCCGCGCCAAAGAGCGCATCTTCTCCATCCGCGATTCCTTCGGTGGCTGGGACCCGCGCCGCCAGCGCCCGGAGCTGTGGGACCTGTACAACGGCGGCAAGATGGCCGGCGAAAACGTCCGCGTCTTCCCCATTTCTAACTGGACTGAGTCCGATATCTGGGAATACATCGGCGCGCGCAACCTGCAGCTTCCCTCCATCTACTACTCCCACCAGCGCGAGGTGTTTAACCGCAACGGCATGTGGCTGACACCAGGCGAGTGGGGCGGACCGCGCGAGGATGAACCGTTGGAGACCCGCACCGTGCGCTACCGCACCGTGGGGGATATGTCCTGCACCGGTGCCGTGGAATCCACCGCCGCCTCGCCGGATGAAGTGCTCGCGGAAATCTCCATTTCCACCCTGTCCGAGCGCGGAGCCACCCGCGCCGATGACAAATTGTCCGAGTCCGCCATGGAGGACCGCAAGAAGGAAGGCTACTTCTGATGACGACCACCACCCTTGCGCCGAATGTCGGCGCCCTCAAACAGCGCGATACTCTGCGTCTGTGCACCGCCGGATCCGTCGATGACGGCAAGTCCACCTTCGTGGGCCGTCTGCTTTATGACACCAAGTCCGTGCTCGCGGACCAGGTGGAGTCCATGGAGCGTTCCTCCGCCGACCGCGGTTTTGACGGCATGGATCTCTCTTTGCTGGTGGACGGCCTGCGTGCCGAGCGCGAGCAGGGCATCACCATCGACGTGGCCTACCGCTACTTCGCCACCGATAAGCGCACCTTCATTCTCGCCGATACCCCAGGACATGTGCAGTACACGCGCAATACGGTGACCGGCATGTCCACGTCCCAGGTGGTGGTGCTGCTTGTCGACGCCCGCAATGGCGTCGTCGAACAAACCCGCCGCCACCTCAACGTCGCAGCACTCTTGGGCGTGCGCCACGTCATCCTGGGCGTGAACAAGATCGATCTGGTGGACTATGACGAAGCAACCTTCCGCGCGATTGAGACGGAGTTCAACGACATTGCGGCGCGCTTGGGCATTACGGACTCTGTTGCCATCCCGATTTCTGCGCTCAAGGGCGATAACGTGGTGGAGCGCTCCACCACCATGGATTGGTACGAGGGGCCGACGGTCCTTGAAACGCTAGAGACCGTCCCCGTGGCCACCGGCCGCGCCGATGACTTGGACTTCCGTTTCCCTATCCAGTACGTCATTCGCGAACACGCCTCTGACTACCGCGGATATGCCGGCCGCGTGAAGGCCGGGCACGTGGCGGTGGGGGATGAGGTAACGCTCCCGGGCGGGCGCACCTCGACCGTCACCGCGATTGACACCACCGATGGCTCGCTTGCTGAAGACGAGGCGGCGCGCGCCGGCGACTCCGTGGTTCTGCGGCTGGCCGATGACATCGATTTGGCTCGCGGCGACCTCATCGCCGGCACGCAGCGCCCGGAGGAGGTGCGCGAATTCGCCGCCACCGCGGTGGTCCTCACGGACAAGGAGCTGCGCGCGGGACAGATGGTGAAGCTGCGGTATGGTGCGGCGCTGGTCAAGGCCCGCGTGGCATCGGTGGACCGCATCCTCGACTTAGACGGCGTGGCGGATGTTGAGGCCCCGGAGTCCGCAGCACTCAATGACATCGCCTACATCACCGTCCAAACACAAGCGGAGCTTCCCGTCGAGGACTATGCCGCCCGCGGCGCGGTGGGCAATTTCCTGCTCATCGATCAGTCCAGCGGCAACACCCTTGCCGCCGGCTTTGTGGGCCAGCGTCTGCGTTAATACCCCCCCTGACCCGCGGCTAGATGGCCGCGGGTTTCGGCGTTTTAAACGTTCTTCTCGGCCTGCTTGCGGCCCAAGGTCTTGCGCAGGGACCAGATGAATTCCGCAATCATCAGGTAGACGGGGGTGCCGCCGGCGACCATGAAGAAGAAGGCGCCGGCGGAGCTGGCCTCGTCGACGTAGTCATCGGCGCCGTAGAGGAGCTCGACGCTGCTGGCGTTGCCGACCTCCGCGAGGGCGCCGAGGCCGCGAATGGTGGAGATGATCCACATGAAGGCCAGCAGGCCCCACACGATGCACCACTGAATCGACTGGGCGCGCTGACGGGAGGGCTCCACGGGGAAGGAGAAGTTGCTCAGGCCGACGTTGAAGTTGGAGGAGCCGGAAGCCTGGGCGGTCGAAGGCTGGGGCATGAGCTGTACTCCGGAGCCAGACGTGGCGATCTCACGGATGCGGGCGACGTCCACCTCAGGGCCGAAGGGATCCGCGATAGCTCGGTCATACTGCTCGCGGCGGTCCTGTCGGGAGAAGATGCTGTGGGCGGTGGAGAGTTCGTCGTAAAGCGCGGCGTTGGAAGGATCAGTCGCGGCGAGGCGGCGCTCGATATCCGAGGTCAGGGTCGCGGAATCAGCGGAAGGGTCAAGGTTGAGGGAGTTATAGAGGTTGTAGTGTGCCACGAGGCGAAAAGTCCTTTCGAGGGGTTAGCAGGGATCGCTGAAATCTGCATTGTTATTGAGCGAACGGGCGTTGCCACCGTATCGCGCCTTGAGCTTACAGACCTCATCCACGCTGTGGCCGGCGTCGTAGTAGGCCGCATAGACCTGCTTGCCTTCGTGCTCCGAACGCAGCGAGCTGCATGCTGTTCCCGGCATGATCTTGACCCCGGCGTAATGGGCCTCAACGCGGTTGATTTCGGATTGCGGGGACTCGCCATAAGGGACGAGGAGGGAGTCCACGATGAGGATATAGCGGCCATCGCAGGTCTCTTGCGCTTGTGTGCTCTCAGCGCTGTCCTCAGTGCTCTGCTCGCAGAGGGGGATGTCATCCGTGATTTGCTTCGGGACATTGTCGGCGCTGAGGCGGTTGGAATCCCAGCACTTGATCGTCGTTGAGTCAACGAGGTCGTCGTTCTTATAGGGAACCCATTTTCCACCGCCCCAGGAATAGAGATAAAAAGAGGAGCTATTTTCTGTGGCGAGGTAGAGCCAGTCGTCATTGCAAAACAGCGTCATCGGGCGTGGAATATCGTTCCTGGTCTTTTCGGCTGCTGTACCGCACCTGTCCTGAGGCGTGGCTTTAGACGTCACGGGTTTCGCAGTGCTCGTCTTAACGCTCGTAGTGAGGGGTTCACTGCTTGTTGTGGTGGCCTCAGAATTTGTTGTGCTGGTGCTCGGGGCCACCTGCGTAAAGAGGGCCTCCTGCTCTGTGGTTTCAGAAGAGGAGCGCGACATTAACAGCCACGTGACACCAGCAATGATCGCAAGGAGTACGACGACGGCGATGATCACAATGCTTCCCGAGCGTGCAGGACGTTCCGGGCCCTCGTTGCTTGGCGGGGCCCAAGGGTTGCTATTGGTCACGCAGGAAACTCCTTAAAACGGGGGCGGCAGACAGCAGCTTCCACAGGAAGCCGTGTCACACTATAGCCGTATTTACCCTCACAATAAGGGGTTTAATTCGGTGGGACGTCGCCGCTCATGATTGTTTTCTGCTGGTCTTCGTCCCAGCGGAACCCGGCATGCGTTTCGCCGGTGCGCCCGGCGGTGGGGAAGAACACTTCTCCCACAGCGGGTCCTAGCTCTGAGAAAAACTCTGGAGTGTTGTCGGCGACCTTTCCTTTCCATTGGATTTTGTCTTCTTCGTTGTAGTCCAATGTGCTGGCCAGGGTATCCCCGCCTAATCGGTCTAACCAGCCTTCTATAGCGGTTTCTTCTTCCGACATGGCGGAACCAGGTCCCGGAAGAACTGTCATTTCCAGTCCCACATATGCAATCCCTTTCGGATTCGAGACCGTGAAAATTGCGTAGGCGAGTCCCGCTGCTCTCCACACCGCCCGAAGCTCTACTGCAGCTGGAGAAAGCCCATTGTCTCCTGCGTAGTATCGCTTTAGCAGGCAGTTCATCTTCTCCGCGAATTCTGCTGAATTCCAGCCATCAGTCATCTTCATCAGTTTTCTGGGCCGGATAAGGTCTTGATATTCACGGCGGCTATTAACTGTTTAACGAGCCCAGATTCTTTTCTAGTTTTCTGCATCCCAGAGCTTGCTATATTCGTCTGCAATCAAAGGCCACATAAAAGAGCATGCTTCGTCGTAAGAGCGGGCATCGGTAATGGCATGGCCGCTGATAACTAGGTCGTGGTAAATCAAGCGGCCTGACTCATCGTGGCGCTCCTCTGGATCTGGAAACCTTAAAGCCAAGTGCCCATTGCAGCGTTCAAACACGCGGCGGGAGTTTTCAAAGCCCGAAAATGCCTCAAGATATGGCGGCAATGGGTCCTTATAGCCGCCATCGAGTAAGAACTTATGGCCCCAGTGCTTGCCTCGCGTAGCCCAGATTATTTCCATCGCGGCGACCTTTCGAGAATGTCGTTGTCGATGCTCTCGCGCAATTTCATGATGAAATCTGTAAGCAACAATTCCTTAAATTCATGCTTTTCCACCGCATCCTTTCGAGCTTCAGCAATCACCGGAATGGTCGCAGACATGAGGGGATCAACCAGACCAGCGATACCTTGAGCCTTCGCTAAAAAACTGAATGGCTTCTTGTTTACTTTGTCAAGCATCGCAAGAGCCGTTTGGGCTATGCCAAGCCCCCTCTTTACGATCTTTTCGTCTGCTAGGCCAGCCGGGAGAAGGCGCAATACATTCCACCGCTGGTAGCGTTGGATAGGCAAAATCGTAGATAGCGGAAGCAAAGCATCAACGCCTTTGTGCTTTTCTAAATCAATAGTGCCGTTCTTGAACTCAGCTGAAGAAATGACGATGTAGTCTTCTCCGACGGATAGAGCCTCGTCGCCGTTGACGAAATCTGCCAGAACTTTGCGCAGCGCGTTCAGTTCATCTGCGGCATGGAGAATGACGAGTTCATGGAGTCTGTGCGCATCTAACTCCGGCATGAGGTCAGCTTTAGAAAGCGCGATAACCCAGATACGGGGAAACTGCTCCAGCCGTTCATTGTCAGCAATGATGTCGGATTTAATGCCCAGCAATGTGTTCCGGAAGGTGCCGAATAGTGACTTGAGGTAGCGCTCTTCGTCGCCTTGGTGGTCGAGCAGCTTTTGTGCGTCAACCAAAACCAGGGCGACATCTGATTGGATCAGTTGGCGGAAAGTATGCGCCCGATCATTTCTTTCGCTTTCAGAGTTGACTTCGGACTCAAACCATTCGCCTGGATAGTCATGCCAAGTAATGCCAATGTGCGAAGTCTTCTTTTTCGCGTCCAAAGGTTGGGACTCGGGGACGAATCTAAAGCTGAATGGAGAGGAAACAAACTTATCCTGCATCGGAGCTTGGGCTTGCTCTTTCATTCCCAAGTATTTTTGGAGCAATTTGTTTCCGCGCGCGGAGTCTTCCGCTAGGAATCTGTACCCGTTCTTACGGATTGCTGATGGCTCGTGGAGGCGGCCAAAGAGTGAGGAAAGAAGGACTGTCTTTCCGCTTCCAGCCTGACCAAAAACTGCGATGTGCTGGTGAATTTGTTGTTTGCTCATAGTGCGAAAATACATCAGCGGAAAAAATCGCGCCTAATGCGTGCGAGAACTTCTTAGAAGGACAAGGGGGAGCAAAAGCGGCGGATTGATTACGTCTTTAATTGCCCAAAGACGTTGGCGGAACGTCGCCTCTCATGACTGTTTTCTGCTGGTCTTCGTCCCAGCGGAATCCGGCATGCGTTTCGCCGGTGCGCCCGGCGGTGGTTTCGCCCTCGCGTGCCCAGTGGTAGGTCACGGCGATCTCAGCGTCACTCACTCGCTCGACGGTGGGGAAGAAGCCATAAGGCTCGAAGGTAGCAGTGCCAAGGTATTCGCCTTTGTGGAAGAGCATGATGTGGTGTGGCGAGGAGGCCGTGGCACCCTCGATGGTGATAATTTGCCAGCTCAAATCCGCGCAAGGGTCGAAGCCGTCGGAAGAGGATAGTTGCCAGCCAAAGTCATTCCACGGCGCGATGCTGCCAATGCCTGATTGATAGGCCTCGTCGGCGTCAATATCCTCGCAGGACTCCGACTTGTCCGCGCTCTGGGTAGGGGAAGGTGCCTCGCTGCTCGTCGGCTCAGGGCTTATCTCCTCTTCCGTGGTGTTCTCGGTGGCAACGTTCGCCGAGCTGTTGTGGACCGCACTGAACATAGGGGTCTCTGCCTCGTCCTGATGGCTTTGCGCACAAGCAGCGAGTGGGAGGCAGATGAGGATAGCGCCCACAAAGGCAGGCCTGAGCATTATTTTTCCTTCCATAAAAAGTGCGCCTCGTGTGAGGCGCACGATTGGTTTTATCTTAGCGAGGAGGAACGTCACCGCTCATGACGACTGTGTTCTGGGCAGCATCCCAGCGGAAGTTCGCTTCCGTGGAGCCCGTCGGTGCGGCATTGGCGTCGCCTTCTTGCGGCCAGTGGTAGGTCACGGAAATCTCACTGCCGTTGACCTGCTCGACGCTGGGGAAGAAGGCGTAGGGTTCGGCAGTGGCGGTGCCGATGTACTCGCCGTAGTGGAAGAGCATGATGTGGTGCGGCGAGGAAGCCGTCGCGCCTTCGACGGAAATGGTCTGCCAGCTCAGCTCCGCGCACGGATCGAAGTGGGCGGAATCAACCAGTGCCCAGTCATGTCCATTCCACTGGGGAACCTGGGCGATGTTGTCGGCGAAAGCGGCGTGGGCATTTCCTGCCTCGCAGACTTCGGCTACGGGGCTAGCCTGAACTTCTTCTGGGCTGCTGCATGCAATGAGGGGGAAGCAAAGTAGTGCGGTTCCGGCGAAAACTCGTGGTGTGAACATTGTGTTCTCCTTTCTGAGGTCTCGGTGTGGTTCCAGACCCTACAAAGGCCGCAGAGACCCCGGCCAGAGTTACGGAGAGCATTCCTCGGGCCAGCGGGTAGTCTCGCAGGCATGGAGAATCTGTCTGGTCGTACACTGTTCGTCGCTGCCGTGGATGCCGAAGCCACGCATGTTCCTGAGGGAGCGCCACTGCTCATCACGGGTATTGGTACGGTTCCCGCCGCCATCGAGCTGACAACGGTGCTGGCGTCGGCAGAGGTGTTGCCGGAGCGTGTCATCAACATCGGTACTGCGGGCGCGCTTCGCGACGATCTCTCAGGCGTCTTCGAGATCTCCCACGTACGCAAGCACGACTTTCACCTGGAGGTGCTCAGCGATGTCTCCCGCTATCTGCTCCCGGAGGTCATCGAGCTAGAGACCTCCGGTAAGCTGCCGACCGCCACGCTTGCCACGGGTGACGCCTTTATTTCGGATACCCCGACCCGCACGCGCCTTGCCCAGGATTCTGCGCTGTGCGATATGGAGGGCTACGCCATCGCTGCGGTGTGCCGAAAGTTTGGTGTGCCGTGCACGCTTCTCAAGCAGGTTTCGGACACCGCTAACGAAGAATCCTATGGCTCGTGGGCCTCGGTGCTCGACCGCGCGGCGGAGGAGTTGGCCGCCGCCTTCGGCACGGTGTCCGCGGATTAGACCCCACATACGGAAAGTGCCCTAGTTGCCAAAACCATCGCTCCCGCCGCGGGTGGTGGGGGAGAAGTTTGGCAACTAGGGCAGTTGCACGGCCAGGGCTAGAGCCATGCACCGGTTGTGTGGCTAGCGGGCGTCGCTGGCCTCTAGGTTCTCGTAGAGCTCCATGACGTCCTCATGGCCCTCCGCCGTGGAAATCTTAATGTTTTTAGCTTCGATTTCGCCGGCACGCAGGCTGGCCATCTCCTGGTGGTAGCGGAAGACCACGGCAATGGTGGCAGCCACCGGCACAGCCAGGAAGGCGCCGATGATGCCGGCCAAGGCGGAGCCGACCGTGACGGAGAGCAGCACCATTGCCGCGTGCAGGCCCATGGCCTTGGATTGCAGCATCGGCTGGAGGACGTTGCCCTCCACCTGCTGGACGATGATGATGAGAGCCAAGGCGAGCAAGGCCTTCGTCAGCCCATCGGAGACCAGCGCGATGATGACGGCCAAAGCGCCCGCAGTGACAGCGCCAATGACCGGGATGAAGCTGGCGAAGAACGTAACTACGCCGATGACAAGGGCCAGCGGTACCTGGAGAACCCAGAGGCCGAGGCCGATGAGGATGCCGTCGACGGCCGCGACGGCTGCTTGCGCCTGAATGAAGCCAGATAACGTGTTCCACACGCGAGTCAGCAGCTCGGTGGCGTGCCAGCCGGCGGAGTAGCCGGTGTAGGTGCGCAGCCACGGCAGGAATTTATCGCCGTCCTTGAGGATGAAGAAGGCTACGAAGAGCATGATGGCGAGCGCCATGGCGATGGAGCTGGCCATCGATACACCGGAAATCACCCCGGTGGCGATGTTGGAAGCTTGGCCCTTGATGAAGGTCATGGCGTCATCAAGTACTTCCTGGACTTTCGCGGCATCAATATCGAAAGGTAGGTCCTTGGCCATATCGACGAGCTTGTTCAAGCCGCCTTCAGCCTGATTGACCAAGGACGCGCCCTGAGAGGAGACGACCGGGGCCATCGCCGCGAAGACGCCGCCGATGATGGCCAAAAAGCCCAGCAGCGTGGTGATGGAGGCCAGCGCGCGGGGGAATTTGTGCGCGCGCAACCAGTTGGTCACGGGGAAGAGCACCGTGCACACCAAAATGGCCAGGATGACCGGCAGCAGGCCCACCCAGATGAACTTCAGCAGGTAGCCGGCCAGGCCGACGCCCGCCACCACGATGATGAAGATCAAGCACACCTTGGCCAAGGAGATGGCATCGCGCCCGAGGACGCGAGACTTGTCATCGGTCTTCGACACCGGGAGGGTAGCTTCTTCATTAATGGGCTCCGCGGCGGCAGAAGCCGCCGCGCCAGAGGCCGTGGAGGACGTGCCCGAGCGGGCACCGTCATCATTGTTGTTTGTCATGCGCTCCATCTTCTCATATGAGCGCAGAAAACGAACTATGCGCGGATGCTGCTTACCTGGCGGATGATGCCGAAGCGGTGCATCGTCACCGAGACCGCCTGCTCGAGGAGGAAGGGAAGGAGCTCACGGCGGCCATCGGCCAGCACCGGCTGGTCCAGGACCACGGAGTTGGATTCCACCGCGGCCTCAAAGACGCCTGGCTCGACAGAACCCACGGTTCGAATGCGCGCGGATTCCAAGCCGGAAACCTCGCGGGCGAAGGCGCTTGCCTCCACGGCATCGATGTCAAAGCCCAGCTCGCGCAGCTCCGCGGCCTTCTCCGGCGCGGCGCTGAAGCGCACGGGTGAGCCGGTGCGGGTGGCGGCGAGGGCGAGGCGGGAGACGTCGCGAAGCGCGGCATCAGTGCCAATGCGCACCTGGAGCGGGGTGAGCACCGGGCGGTAGCGGAAGACATTGGCCTCACAGACCAGGCCGGCGCGGTCGTGCTTGCGGCCGAATTCCTGCTGCCAAGCCAGTTCATCGAGCTCTGCCGCGCGCCACAGCCAAGCGGTGTCCTCTTCCGAGAGCTCCAGCTTGCCAAAGGCACGCAGCTGGGCTGCCACCGGCTGCGAGATGTCCACGTCGAAGGGGCGCAGCGGACCCTCGGACCAGGTGCCGAACTGGGTCACGTAGTTCGGGCCGCCTGCCTTGGCGCCCGGGCCCATGACGGACTTCTTCCAGCCGCCGAAGGACTGGCGCTGCACAATCGCGCCCGTGATGCCGCGGTTGACGTAGGCGTTGCCCACCTCGACGCGCTCGAGCCAGTAATCGATTTCGTCGTTATCCAGCGTGTGGATGCCGCCGGTCAGGCCGTAGCCGGTGGAGTTCTGCCACTCGATGGCCTCATCCAGGGTCTCCGCATGCATGATGCCAAGCACCGGGCCGAAGCACTCGTTGACGTGGAACCAGGAACCTGGGCGCACGTTATCGCGGATACCCGGCGACCACAGGGTGCCCTCCTCGTTGAGCTTCTCCGGCTTCACCAGCCACTTTTCACCCGGCTCCAGCTGGGTCAGGCCGCGCAGCAGCTTCTCGCCCGGGGCCTCGGCTAGGCCATTCATCGTCGTGGTGATGTCGTAGCCGGGGCCGGTGATGAGGGTCTTGACGGCGTCGACAAGCTGCGAGCGCAGGCGCTGCGACTCGCCAGCCGCGCCGACGAAGATGACCAGGGAGGATGCGGAGCACTTCTGGCCGGAGTGGCCGAAGGCGGACAGGTAGAGATCCTGAATGGCCAGGTCCGGGTCCGCGGACGGGGTGATGATGAGCGCGTTCTTGCCGGAGGTCTCCGCCATGATGTTGAGCTCCGGCTTCCAGGAGCGGAAGAGCTTGCCGGTATCGGAAGCACCCGTGAGGATGACGGCGTCGACATCGGCGTGCGAGACCAGCGCGCGGCCGGCGTCACCCTCGTCGGTGAAGACGAGCTGGACCAGATCCGGGTCGAGGCCCTGTGCCTCCAAGCCGGCGCGGAAAGCCTCCACGACGAGCTTCGCGCAGTGCACGACCTGCGGCGCGGGCTTGATGATGACGGCGGAACCCGCAGCGAGAGCCGCCGCAATGCCGCCGGTGGGGATGGCCACCGGGAAGTTCCACGGCGGGGTCACTACGGTCACGCGGTAGGGCGTGAACTCGGCGGAGTAGCGCTCCAGCAGGCGCGCGGACTGCGCGTAGTAGGTGCAGAAGTCGATGGCCTCGGAGATTTCCGGGTCTGTCTGCGTGACGGTCTTGTTGGCCTCGTAGGCGGCGACGGAAATGAACTCGCCGCGGCGGTTGGCCAGCTCATCGGCCACGGCCTCGAGCGCGCGGGCGCGGTCCTCGGCAGCGCGGGCACCCCACTCGGCGCCGAGCTCGGCGGCGCGGGCCACGTGCTTGTCGACGACCCCAGTCTCTGTCACTTCCTCCACCCCGTGCTCACCCGGGTCGGTGGCCAGAGCCTTAAGCGCCCACTCGCGGTTGGCTTCCAGAGCTGGGTCGGTGTCCGGCTCGTTAGCGAAGCGCCCGGTGCGCGGTGCCTGGCGGCCGGCTGCCTGCTCGGCCTCCTCCAAGCGGTTCTGGGTGCGGCGCGGGCCGGCGAAGGTATCCCAGCGCTGCTCGACGGCCTCGCGGAAGACCTCCTCTTGGTCCTTCAGCGCCTGCTCCTCCGGGGCGAAGAGAGCGTAGAGGAAGTTTTGCGGCGCAGAGTTCTCCTCCAAACGGCGCACCAGGTAGGAGACCGCGACATCGAAGTCCTCCATGTGCACCACCGGGGTGTAGAGGATTTGGCGGCCCTCGAAGGCCTTGCGTACCGCGGTCTGCTGGGCCGGGGACATGCCCTGGAGCATCTCGGAATCCATCATGCGCATGACGCCGCGCTTGGTGCCCAGCTTGTAGGCAAAGGCCGCGGTGTAGAGGTTGTGTGTGGCCACGCCGATGCGCACGCAGTCAGCGAACTCGGGGCGCAGGATGTAATCGAGCAGGCGGTAGTAGTTGGCGTCCACCTCATCCTTGGTGGCATAGGGCGCTGCCGGCCAGCCGTGGATTTCACCCTGGACGTGCTCCATGGACAGGTTCGCGCCTTTGACGATGCGAATCTTGATGTGGGAGCCGCCCTCGGCCACGCGCTGTTTGGCGAACTCGGCGAGGTGGGCCAGGGCGTCGAAGGTATCCGGCAGGTAGGCCTGCAGGACGATGCCGGCCTCGAGGTTGGTGAACTCCGGCTCGCTGAGAAGCTCGGTGAACAGGCGCACCGTGAGGTGGAGGTCGTGGTATTCCTCCATGTCGAGGTTGATGAAGACCTTATCGGGGCGGCGCGCGGCGGCCTCATAGAGCGGGCGCAGGCGCTCCTTGAGGCGGACCAGGGAGCCCTCGATATCCCACGGGTTGAGCTGGGCCACCATGGAGGAGGCCTTGACGGAGACGTAGGTCACGCGCGGGTTCTTGATGAGCTTGAGGGTGCGCTCGGCGCGGGAGCGCGCCTCGTCGTCGCCCAGTACGGCCTCACCGAGGAGGTTGAGGTTGAGCTGCTCGCCGGACTCGGCAGCCTTGTCCAGGGTCTTGTTCAGGGCATCGCTCTCGGCGTCGAGGACCAGGTGGCCCACCATCTGGCGCATGCGCATGCGTGCCAGCGGCATGACCAGGTTGGGCAGGATGGGCCCGAAGAACCCACCCAGGCCCACCAGCGAGCCGTTGATGAGGCCGAGGAAGGACGCGTCATAGGTGGTGGTGACGGACTTCAGCGCGTGGGCGGCTACCTTGTCATCCTCGGGGCGCATGACGCGGTCCACGAAGTCCATGGTGAAGGCCACCCCGTCCGGGTTGCGCAATAAGTCTGCGAGTTGTTCTGTGGCCGGATCCTGCTCGTCGGCGGTGGAGGCGAGCCAGGAGTGGGCCTGGGCCGCGGCGTCGGCGATCAGCGCGGCGTCAATGTCGGTGGATTCGGGAACGGGGGTGTGAGCATCGTTAGTCATGGATTACAACCTTTATGGGTCTCAAGGCACACTGGTGCGGCCTTGCGGAAAGCGGAAACTGCAGACTTTCTAGTCCAACACGGGCGCATACTCTGCGCCGTGCCGTTCAGTCTGTGTGAAAAGAGGTGCTTATTTAACGCTGGCGTACACAACCGGTGGCCGATCGGAAGAACGACGCTGCCTAATGAAGTGAGCATTCATGTGCGACCACCCTTCTTGCGTGTGGGGAGCAGCCAGGCAACGGCCTGGCCTGATTAGCGAGAAATCGGTGACCTTGATATGGCCCGCCGCACAGAAATCGTAGACGTGTAACCCATCTCGCTTACATGAAAGCTAGCCCCTTAAGTTGGGGTGAGTCAATCCCACAGGTGTTGTTTTGAGGGGAGGGTGCTACCCCCGTGTTAGTGGCTGAGATAGTCCGCGAGATCTGACGCGATTTTCTGTGCGCCCAGAGGCCCCAAGCCGAGTGCCCACGTATCGTCGCTGACCTCGATGGCATGGCCGTCTTTGACCGCAGGTAGCCGTTGGAACGCCGCGGTAGAAACGGCGGTGTCTTGGCCGGTGGCGGAGGGATCTCCGTAGCTGCAGTAGAAGATGTAGTCGGCGTCCGCTTGGTCAATGTTCTCCGGCGAGATTTCCGCAGCGAGCTCTTCGATGTCCTGGTTGGCGGGGCGGGCGAGGCCGGCGTCATCAAGCACCGTTCCAATGAGTGAAAGGCGCCCGTAGAGGCGTACCTTGCCCGGCATGAAGCGCAGAATGGTGACGGTGGTGTCTTCGCTAGCTGGCCCGTCCTCAATGACCTTCTTTACTTCTTCGATCTTCTTGTCATAGTCGGCCATGACTTGTTCGGTGCGCTCCTCTTCTCCGAGGGCTTCACCGATGAGTCGGAAGTTTTCTTTCCAGGTGTATCCAGGGCGGATCGAGAAAACGGTAGGTGCGATGGAATTGAGCTGGTCATAGTGCTTATCCATGCGCAGCTGCGAGCCGATGATGAGGTCGGGGTTGAGCGAAGCAATCTTTTCCATATTGACTTCGTTGATCGTGCCTACCGTTTCGATGTCACTTGCTTTGTCGGCCATGTAATCCGGGACGGGATTCTGGCCCTTGGACGTGGTCATGCCGACTGGCTTCATGCCGAGTGCTAGGACGGAATCGAGTTCGCCGCTTTCTAGAACAACCACCCGTTGTGGCTTTTCTTTGAGTTCGGTCGTTCCGCGTGCATGCGTGACCGTGCGTGGGAATTGACCAGGGGCTGCATCGCTGCCAAAGCTTTGGCTTTTCTCTCTCGCCCCGGCAAAGCCTTCGCCTCCGGTGGCCACGGAGTCATTTCCCGAGGCTGAATTGGAGTTTCCTGATTCTTTCCCGGACGGTGAGGACGCAGGGTTAGAAGCGTCAGCGTTTGAGTTGGTGTTTTCGAGGCTGGCGCAGCCGGTGAGCGCTAGCGCTGCGGTAAGACCAACAGCAGTGAGGCGGAGGAGAGGGGTGCGGGGTGCGATTTTCTTTCGAATGTTCATAAAAGGTAGCCTAACCTAAATTAGGTCGAGCTAAGGAAACGTGAGCATATGAAGGTATTTGGGTGGTGTCGGTGATTGAGCAGGGGTTGCGCGCCGGAAAGAGAAATACCCGGCGTCTTGGTTGGGTAGTAGTTGCTGGCCTTGCCATTCTCTGTATCGGCGTGGCGCTGTCACTGGCGTTGGGCGCGCGTAGCATTCCCTTCAGCGACGTGTTGGCCGCCCTTCGGGGACAGCCTGGTATAGCTTCCTCGATCGTGTGGGAGAGGCGTCTTCCCCGTACACTCGTTGCTGTTTGCGCAGGCTGTGCTTTGGCCCTCGCTGGTGCAGTTCTGCAGATCATGACGCGCAACCCTTTGGCAGATACCGGAGTTTTCGGGATTAACGTAGGCGCCAGTTTGGCCGCCGCCATTGCTCTGGGCTGGTGGGGGTGGCAATCACCTTTTGCGTTTTCGCTCGCAGCCATCATCGGTGCGGCAGTGACCATGCTGCTGGTCACCGCGGTCGGGCGTGGCAGAGCGGGCGATGTTGATCCGCTGAGACTGATTCTTGCAGGCGTAGCCATCGGGGCGGTATGTGAGGGCCTGTCCTCCGCGCTGATCCTGATAGATCCTCACGCCTTTGCAAGAATCCGTGCTTGGGTGACGGGCTCCGTTGACGTTGCTTCGTGGACGCCAGTGGTGATTGCCTTCGGCGGACTGGTGGTAGGCGTGGTGCTACTGATTGTCTTTGCTCGCCACTTGCCGCCCCTTGCTCTGGGGGATGACGTTGCGGCGAGTCTCGGCATTAACCTCAAACTGACTCGTTTGGGGCTTGTCGCGGCGGTAACGGTGTTGGCTGCTACCGCCACCGCAGCGGCGGGGGTGATTGTGTTCGTTGGACTAGTTATCCCGCATGTTGTCAGGCTGTGCGGGATATACGAAGAGCGGGCACAGCTTGTCGCCGCTGCCGTGGTGGGGCCTTTGTTTTTATTGGGTGCCGATATTGTGGGCCGCTACCTCACTGCTGCTGAGTTGCCGGCTGGCGTCACGGTGTCGCTCATTGGTGCCCCAGTATTGATTGCGCTGTCCCATCGCGCTGGAAGGAGGCTGTGATTGTGAGCGTGAGAAGTGTTTTGTCCTTTGCAGGCATTGTGATCGTCGCGCTGGCTATTGCTGCCTATTCGCTCTTCTCGCCTGGTGCCGGGCAGGATAGCGCAGCGTTGTGGTCCGTGGCTACGAATCCCAATAGCACTGACTTTGCGGCCACCGTCGTGTGGCAATGGCGTGCTCCGCGGGTGGTTGCCGCGATTGTCGTAGGAATGTGTTTGGGCATAGCGGGCGCCATCTTTCAGATCCTCACCCACAATCCGCTGGGGTCACCCGACATTATCGGGTTTAATACCGGTGCCTATACCGGTGTCATCGCGGTCTCCTTGGCGAGCTTTAGCTCCGCATTCAACATTGCGCTAGGCGCGTTGGTGGGTGGGACTATCACTGCGTTACTCATCATGGGGCTTTCATTTGCCGGAAGGCTCACGGGAGCAAGGCTGGTTGTGGTGGGGATTGGAGTGACGTTCTTCCTTTCAGCAATAAACAAGTGGTTGATTCTTAGTGGTGAGTTGGAGCAGTCCCTAGGTGCGGCGACTTGGGCTGCTGGAACATTGAATGCTGTGTCCTGGGCGCGAGTTATTCCATTGGGGGTGCTGGGAGGCGCGGCGTGCGTCGCTGGGTTGTTGCTGCGTGGCTGGTGTGACGCGCTTGCCCTGGGGGATAGCACGGCGAGTGCGTTGGGGTTGAACGTGAGTCGTGCACGTGTGGTGATGGTTCTGGTTGGCACAGTTCTTGTCGCTGTATCGACGGCGATAGCGGGCCCAATCTCATTTATTGCCCTCGCGGCCCCTCATATGGCTCGGTTGCTCTCGCGTCCAGACAGGACGCCGGTGTTGCTCTCTGGAGTCCTCGGTGCACTTTTCTTGCTCGCTGCCGATTTAGCAGGGCAGCGGCTGTTTTTCCCAATTACTCTGCCTGCCGGTCTTATTACGGTCTGCGCCGGTGGCATCTACCTGGCGGGTTTGCTGCTGTGGCAATCCCGATCTGCCGGAATGAAAGGTCAGTAAAGTGAACCAACTAAAAGTATGTGACGGTGCGCCGAGCGTGCGGGCTGAGGGGGTGAGCATGTCCTATGGGAGGACTGCCCCGTTAATTCTCGACTCGGTGGATGTGTCTTTTCCGGCCGGGAAATTTTCTGCCATTATCGGCCCCAATGGTTGTGGAAAATCCACTTTGGTGAAGGTGTTGGCGCGGTTGGAAATGCCGAACGCGGGCGCGGTGTGCATTGGCGAAGAAGATGCAGCCGCATTCTCTCGGCGTAGCTACGCTCGGCGCGTCGCCGTGATGTCGCAGCAATCCATAGCTCCCGAAGGGATCAATGTCAGGGAACTGGTTGCGCGCGGGCGATTCGCCCACCAAGGATTTATGGGGTGGAGGAGCCAGGAGGACGAGCGTGCCGTTAGTCGTGCGCTAGCAAAGGTGGGCCTTGAACAACTGGAGACGGCCGAGGTAGCGGCGTTGTCTGGCGGTCAGCGTCAGCGTGCTTGGTTGGCCATGGCCCTCGCCCAGGAAACGCCTGTGCTCTTCTTGGATGAGCCAACGAGCGCGCTTGACATTGGATACCAGCATTCCTTCATGCGGCTGATGCGGCAGCTGGCAGGAAGCAAAACCCTTATTGCGGTCATTCATGATTTGGCGCATGTATTGCGCTATGCGGATCACGTCGTGGCGATGAAAGATGGAACGGTGCGGGACGCGGGCGTGCCGCGCGAGGTCATCACCCCTGCCCTTATTGAGGAACTCTATGGGCTGTCAGTCCGCGTTGTAGATGTGGACGGTGAGCCGGCAATCGTCCCTGTAGGGTGAGTCTCCGCCAAACCGGGTTTGTTTTCCCAGCGTGTTGGCGATAAATAAAAAAGTTGAGTCGATCGGGAACAACTTTGAGTTTGCCTGCGTTGTGTAGGTTGAGTGACCGGCGCTCAGGTTTGGATGACTTTGAGTGTCGCTTCTGTTAGAGTCGCTGACTGGACGCGGCAGAAGTTGAGTCGCGCACTATCAACTTAAAACAAACCCCAACACGCAAGGAGAAAAGATTATGGGACGCGCAGTAGGAATTGACCTTGGTACCACCAACTCGGTTGTATCCGTGCTGGAAGGTGGCGAGGCAACCGTTATCGCTAACTCCGAGGGTTCCCGCACCACCCCGTCCGTCGTGGCTTTTGCCAAGAACGGCGAAATTCTCGTTGGCCAGTCCGCCAAGAACCAGGCGGTCACCAATGTTGACCGCACCATTCGCTCCGTCAAGCGCCACATCGGCACCGACTGGACCATCGATATCGATGACAAGAAGTACACCCCGCAAGAGATTTCGGCCCGCACGCTCATGAAGCTGAAGCGCGACGCCGAGGCTTACCTGGGTGAGGACGTTACCGACGCCGTCATTACCGTCCCGGCTTACTTCGAGGATTCCCAGCGCCAGGCCACCAAGGAGGCCGGCCAGATTGCAGGCCTCAACGTCCTGCGTATCGTTAACGAGCCGACTGCCGCCGCGCTGGCTTATGGCCTGGAGAAGGGCGAGCAGGAGCAGACCATCCTGGTCTTCGACCTCGGTGGCGGTACCTTCGACGTCTCCCTGCTGGAGATCGGTGACGGCGTTGTTGAGGTCATGGCTACCGCTGGTGACAACCAGCTCGGTGGTGACGACTGGGACCAGCGCATTGTCGACTGGCTCGTCGATAAGTTCAAGGCTTCCCAGGGCGTTGACCTGACCAAGGATAAGCGCGCTGTCCAGCGTCTGCGTGAGGCTGCTGAGAAGGCCAAGATTGAGCTGTCCTCCTCCCAGTCCGCCAACATCAACCTGCCGTACATCACGGTGGACTCCGAGAAGAACCCGCTCTTCTTGGATGAGACCCTGTCCCGCACCGAGTTTCAGAAGATCACCCAGGATCTGCTGGACCGCACCAAGGAGCCGTTCAACCAGGTCATCAAGGATGCTGGCCTGTCCCTGTCCCAGGTTGACCACGTGGTCCTCGTCGGTGGTTCCACCCGTATGCCGGCCGTGTCCGACCTGGTCAAGGAGATGACCGGCAAGGACCCGAACAAGGGCGTTAACCCGGATGAGGTCGTGGCAGTCGGCGCTGCTCTCCAGGCAGGCGTGCTGCGCGGTGAGGTTAAGGACGTGCTGCTTCTCGACGTCACCCCGCTCTCCCTCGGCATCGAGACCAAGGGTGGCGTGATGACCAAGCTCATCGAGCGCAACACCACCATCCCGACCAAGAAGTCCGAAACCTTCACCACGGCTGATGACAACCAGCCTTCCGTGCAGATTCAGGTCTACCAGGGCGAGCGCGAGATGGCTTCCGCCAACAAGCTGCTCGGCTCCTTCGAGCTCGGCGGCATTGCCCCGGCACCGCGTGGCGTGCCGCAGATCGAGGTCACCTTCGACATCGACGCCAACGGCATCGTCTCCGTCTCCGCTAAGGACAAGGCCACCGGCAAGGAGAACACCATCAAGATTCAGGATGGTTCCGGCCTGTCCCAGGAAGAGATCGACCGCATGGTCAAGGACGCCGAGGCACACGCCGAGGAAGACAAGAAGCGCCGCGAGGAGCAGGAGACCCGCAACCAGGCCGAGTCCACCTCCTACCAGACCCGCAAGTTCATGGATGAGAACTCCGACAAGCTGCCGGAGGACTTGAAGAACCGCGTGACCGAGGCTGCCGATGCCGTCGATGAGGCGCTGAAGGGCGATGACATCGAGGCGATTAAGTCGGCCGTCGAGAAGCTCGGCACCGAGTCCCAGGAGCTGGGCAAGGCCCTGTACGAGGCACAGGCTGCTGAGGCGGGCGCCGAGGGTGCCGCTGCTGGCGACGCCGCTGGTGACCCGAACGTCGTCGACGCCGAGGTTGTCGACGAGGACGACGAGAACAAGGAGAAGTAAACCATGACCTCCCCTCAGGACCCGGGCAACCCGGCCAATACCGACCCTGAGGCAACCTCCGCTGAGGCTGCGGAGGCTGCCGCCGCCGAGGCCGCTTCTGCCGACGGCGCCGTGGATGACGCCACGGCGAACACCGCTGAGGCAGAGGCCGCGGTAGAGGACGCCGCCCGCGACATCACCGATGAAGCGGCCGCGGGTGAGGAGACCGTTGCGGAAAACTCCTTGGAAGCTCAGCTCGCTGAGCGCACCGAGGACCTGCAGCGCCTCAACGCGGAGTACACCAACTACCGCCGCCGCACCGAGCGCGACCGCCAGGCCGTGATCGAGACCACCAAGGCCAAGGTCTTGGCAGACTTCCTGCCAATCCTTGATGACATGGAGCTCGCTCGCCAGCACGGTGACCTCAACGAGGGCCCGCTCAAGGCCATCGCGGACAAGCTCACGGGCGTGCTGACCAAGAACCAGCTGACCCCGTTCGGCGCCGAGGGCGATGCCTTCGACCCCGAGGTGCACGAAGCGGTCCAGGACTTGTCCACCGGTGACGAGCAGGTCATCGGCACGGTTCTGCGCCGCGGCTACACGGTGGGGGAGCGCGTTGTGCGCACCGCCATGGTGATTATCGCCGACCCTGCAGAGTCAGCCGATACCGCTGAGAGTCCGGATAGCTCGGACAACGCAGAATAGGTATTGCAGGTGGCGTCAGGGCTCAATGTTCCTTGGCGCCACTCTTCTTTTCTCTACTTAGTTAGCTTTTTACTTAGCAAAAAATCTTAAAACCCAACCATGAATCGACTCTCCTGAAAGGAGGAGATGCCCAGTGAACGCTAAGCCAGAATGGGCAGACAAGGATTATTACGCGGATCTGGGGGTCTCCTCATCCGCTACCGCCGAAGAGATTAAGCACGCTTACCGCAAGCTGGCCCGCCAGAACCACCCCGATGCCAACCCGGATAACCCCGCGGCGGCGGAGAAATTCAAGCAGGTGGCTGAGGCCTATGACGTGCTCTCAGACAAAGCTACCCGCAAAGACTATGACCAGTTCAAGGCCATGATGCGCGGCGGTGGCTTTGGACGGAGAGGAGGCGCCGGGTTTCCCGGCGGGTTTCGATCCACGCACATGGGTGGACCGGGTGCGCAAGAATTCGACATCTCGGACATCTTCGGAGGATCCGCTCGAGGAGCGTCTCAAGGCGGCGGTCTTGGGGATATCTTCGGTGGCGTTTTCAACCGCGGCGGTGGTGCTGGCCACACAGCTCGGCCGTCGCGGGGGGCCGACGTCGAAACGCAAATAACCCTCGACTTCCGCGAGGCGGCGAAGGGAACCACCATTCCACTGCAGCTCAGCGGCGAAGCTCCCTGCACCACGTGCCATGGCTCCGGTTCAAAGAGTGGCAAGTTGTCGACGTGCTCGACGTGCGATGGCACCGGTTTCACTTCTGAGCAGCGCGGTACCTTCGGTTTCTCGGCGCCGTGCACGGACTGCGATGGCACCGGCCAGCGCGCCGAGGATCCGTGCGCGGATTGCTCCGGTTCCGGAACGGTGCACCGCACCCGTTCCATCACGGTGCGCATCCCCGCAGGCGTGATCGATGGCCAGAAAGTGCGCCTTGCTGGTCAGGGTGAAGCTGGCCCGAATGGCACGCCGTCCGGTGACCTCTTCGTGGCGGTCACGGTAAAGCCCGACAAGGTCTTCACCCGGGAGGGCGACGACCTGCACGTCACCGTCCCCGTCTCCTTCGCGGAGCTGGCCTTAGGGGACACCATTACGGTGCCGACCCTCGATTCACCCGTGCGCGTGAAGGTACCGGCGGGCACGCCCGATGGCCGCACGTTGCGCGTGAAGGGCCGCGGTGTGGCCAAGCGCGGCGGCAAGGCCGGTGACCTCATGGTGACCGTACAAGTTACGGTGCCCTCCACCCTGGATGCTGCTGCCTCCTCGGCACTGCGCAGTTACGCGCAGGCGGAGAAGGACTCCGGCTTCGATCCGCGCGCCGGCTGGGCCGGCAACACGGTAGCCCGCTAGGAGGAGGTGCATGATGAGCAAAGACAGGATGAACCGAAGCGATGCGGCGCAGCCCAAGGCGATGTACGTCATCTCCGTGGCTGCGGAACTGTCTGGCATGCATGCTCAAACCCTGCGCACGTATGACCGGATGGGGTTGGTCTCCCCGGCCCGCACCTCCGGCGGTGGGCGCCGCTATTCCGAGAGCGATATCGAGCTTTTGCGCAAGATCCAGACGCTCTCGCAGGATGATGGTGTGAACTTGGCTGGTATCAAGTCCATCATCGAGCTGACCGCGGAGCGTGACCGCCTCGCCGCCGAGCGTGATGAGTTGCAGGCCGAAGTTGAGCGCTTGCGCAGCCAGGTGCGGCCATCGCGCGGCGAGCTGGTCCACGTACCGCGTTCGACATCCGTGGTGATGTGGAAGCCGCGTCGCAACCGACGCCGCGACAGCTAGGCACTTCCCCCTCCCTTGTGGGAGGGGGTTCTCCTGTTTTGGGGCCCAGCCAGCCCTGCTCGGCCTGAGGCCGCGTGCTCTTCGCCTAAAAAGTGCCGTTGTTGCCAAAGTTCTTGTTCAAAATTGCGGCAGAGGCTAAAACTTTGGCAGCAAGGCGCCTTTGGGCAACGACCCCAAAAGCTTTCCTCATTGAAAACGTGAGTTTGGCAATACTTATCGCTACACTCGCGTCCAGCGTTGTGCTGCCTGCCACTTGTAGATGCGATTGTGTGGGCGGCCACCGTGACGGTACTGAATCCACGAGAAAGGCACTAGGCACATGACTTTGTACGCAAACCCAGGCACCCCTGACGCCATTGTCAACTTCCGCGAGCGCTATGACAACTACATCGGCGGCGAGTGGGTACCGCCGGTCGATGGTGAGTACATGGACAACATCACCCCGGTGACCGGTGAGGTTTTCTGCCAGGTGGCCCGAGGTAAGGAAGCAGACATCAACTTGGCCATCGATGCCGCGGAGAAGGCTTTCGAGACTTTCGGCAAGACCACCCCGGCGGAGCGCGCGCTCCTGCTGCATCGCATCGCGGACCGCATCGAGGAAAACCTGGAGAAGATCGCCGTCGCGGAAACCTGGGAGAACGGCAAGGCTGTGCGCGAGACCCTCGCCGCCGATATCCCGTTGGCTGTTGATCACTTCCGCTACTTCGCCGGCGCCATCCGCGCACAGGAGGGCCGCCTGTCCCAGATCGACCAGGACACCGTGGCTTATCACTTTCACGAGCCGCTGGGTGTGGTGGGGCAGATTATCCCGTGGAACTTCCCGCTGCTGATGGCGGCGTGGAAGATTGCACCGGCGCTGGCCGCAGGTAACACCATCGTGATGAAGCCGGCTGAGCAAACCCCGGCATCGATTCTGCTGCTCATTGAGATTATTGAGGACCTCCTGCCGAAGGGCGTGCTCAACATCGTCAACGGCGTCGGCGAAGAAGCTGGCGTGGCTCTGTCCACCTCGGAGCGCATCGCCAAAATCGCCTTTACCGGCTCCACCCCGGTGGGCAAGATCATCAACAAGGCTGCTGCGGACAAGGTCATCCCCGTCACGCTGGAGCTCGGCGGCAAGTCACCGTCTATCTTCTTCGCGGACATCATGGACAAGGACGATGCCTACCTGGAGAAGTGCGTGGAGGGCTTTGTCATGTTCGCCCTCAACCAAGGCGAGGTCTGCACCTGCCCGTCCCGCGCATTGATCCACGAAGACATCGCGGACAAATTCCTAGAACTGGCGGTGGAGCGCGTAAAGAAAATCAAGATTGGCCACCCGCTCGATACCGAAACGATGATGGGCGCGCAGGCCTCCCAGGAACAGATGGACAAGATCACCGAATACCTTGAGGTGGGCCCGAAGGAGGGTGCGGAAACTCTCGTCGGCGGCCACGTGAACAAGGTGGAGGGCCTGGAAAACGGCTACTACATTGAGCCGACCGTCTTCCGCGGCACCAATGACATGCGCATCTTCCGCGAGGAAATCTTCGGACCGGTGCTCTCCGTGGCCACGTTCAAGGACTTCGAGGAGGCCATCCAGATAGCCAACGACACCAACTTTGGCCTTGGTGCTGGTGTGTGGTCGCGCCACCAGAACACCTGCTACCGCGCCGGGCGGGAAATCCAGGCCGGCCGCGTGTGGGTGAATCACTACCACGTTTACCCGGCGCACAGCGCCTTCGGCGGCTACAAGGAGTCTGGCATCGGACGCGAGAACCACCTCATGATGCTGTCCCACTACCAGGAGACGAAGAACATGCTGGTGTCCTACTCTGAGGAGCACGCCGGCCTCTTCTAAAAGGCAGCAACCCCACGTGGCTGCCTACTAATAGCGTCGTGCGATGATGCCCAGACCCCGCAGGAATGCGGGGTCTTTCCAATAGGAGCCATGATCGCCCGGAAGTCCGCTAGCACCTGGCAGAGGTGTTGCACCGAAGGCGGGGGAGGTGGGATCGGGGCCATGGATGCCACCATGCGGACCGGTGGTAATCGCGATGGGATCCTCGGTGTTTCGCGCGCTCCAGACACGGCCGTGCAGCTGTGTGGCACTATCCACGGAAGCGCCGGGGCTGCCGACGAGCACGACGTCATCCGCAACATAGTCTTGCTGCGCGGCTTTACCTACAACCACCGAGCCATAGGAATAGCCGATGAGGATGTGCTGAGCCCGAGGAAAGCGCTGTCGCAAGGCGCGTTGGAAGCGGCCTAGCTCGGCGGCCCCGCGGCGCGCCGGGTCTTCGTGTGCCGCGCGGGACAATGTGGGCGGGGCGGAGTAGCCAATCCACGCCACCGTAGGCCCATGGGTGGCGCGGGCGATGGCGCGTGCGCGCTCCATCGCAGTGGGCCAGCTCGCTGTATCGGAAGAACCTACCCCGCCCACAAACGTGCTGACCTGGGCGGCGTGTGTGCCGATGTTCTCTGGGTCCACGAGCGCCACCAGCCGCCCAGGGCTGGCCTCGAGCACGGTGACATCCGGGTTAGCCGCGGCCAGGGAGCGGACCTCCTCGCTGGCCATGGTCAGCTGGAGCTCGTGCAACTCGGTCAGCGAGAGGTCGCCGTAATCCTCCAAGCGGCTGGGTGGTTGGGCAAGCTCCGGAGTGCACAGGGCGGTGAGTTGGCGGGCGCAGGCCCAATCGAGGACGTCGGCAAGCGCGTCCAACTGCCCCAGCGCCACGCTGGCGGGTTCTGCAAAAGCGGGGACCGAAGCCAGCCGCACAGCGCGTGCGCGCAGCTGTTCAATTCTCTCCTGCAGTGGTGCGTAGAGGCTCAGAATGCGCGCGGCAAGGCGCATCTGCTGCACGGGATTCACCAGATTGTCGCTGGCGCGGTGCAAGGAACGCCGCGCGGCATCGGCGCCAACGCCAGAAATCGCTAGACCTACCCAATGATGGTGCGACGCAGCTATATAACGTTCCAGCTCAGATGCGTTTCGTTCCATCCCTAACGCTTCCAACCGAAGCGCCCCGGCCGCGCTCATTGCGCTCCTCCCAAACGTGAGGAAAGCTCTGCATCAAGACCGTGGGCCAACCCCACGAAATGGTCAAGCTCTTCCAATTGCGTCCTCCGAGCTTCTTCGCTGGCCCGCCGGGCGTCCTCCCATTGGGCGCCGAGGAGCGCAAGGGCGCGGGCGGTACGGGGAGGTTCCTGCAAGGACGGAAACGCGGCGGGGCAGGCATGGCCGAAGAGGTAGCGGATCTGCTCGCGGGCAGCCCGGTCAATGTCGAGGTGGTTCATAGCATCGAGACTGCGCCAGCTCTCCTATTGCCGTAAAGGGCGGCCGTCGCGATCCGCGAAATCTGTGGATAACTAGTCCGGGCTCGTCTACCGTGGGCCGCATGAAGGTAGCAGCAGTTCAATTGACCAGTACCGGAGACGTTGAGGACAACCTCGCAGTAGCGCTCGACAAAATCCGGGAAGCCGCGGACAACGGCGCGCAGCTTATCGTCCTGCCGGAAGCTACCACCCAGAGCTTCGACTCCGGGCGTCTCGATACGCACGCGGAGGGGCTTGATGGCCCCACCGCCACCGCCGTGCGCGCGCTGGCAGAAGAGCTCGGCGTGTACGTGGTGCTGGGAATGTTCGCCCCGGCGGATACCGCCCAACGGGGAGAGAAGACCATTAACCGCGTGGCCAACGTCGCGCTCATCGCGGGCCCCGGAGTGCTCGGCGGCTACGAAAAGATCCACACTTACGACGCCTTCAAGTACAAGGAATCCGATACCGTCCGGCCCGGTGAGTCACTTGTTGTCTTCGACGCCGGGGAGCTCACCGTGGGTGTCGCCACCTGCTATGACATCCGCTTCCCCGAGCAGTTTAAGGAGCTTGCCCGCCAGGGAGCCCAGCTCATCGTCGTGCCCACCAGCTGGGCGGATGGCCCGGGCAAGCTGGAGCAGTGGCGCCTGCTCAGCGCGGCGCGCGCGCTCGATTCCACCACCTATATCTTGGCCGCAGGCCAGGCTCGCCCCGGTGGGGAGGCGAAGGCGGGGGAGGCCTCCGGGCCCACCGGGATTGGACACTCCGTCCTCGTGGCGCCGGATGGCACGCGCCTCGCGGAGGCTGGTTATGAGCCGGAGATCCTCTACGGCGAGGTGGACCCAGACACCGCGACGAAGGTTCGTGAGTCCCTCCCTGTTCTGGAGGCTTAGGCGCCTATGCCCACTGGGACTTCTTCCACGCCGCCCAGGCCTCCCAGTCATCGCCCCAGCCGTCAAGCTCCGCGGCGGAGGCCGCCCACTCGTGGCCACGCTGCCAGCTATCCGTGGTGATTGCCTCCTCCGAAACGCCACCGTCGAGCAGCGCCGCGCGCGCTAGTTCGATGCGATCGGCAGGACCGATGAGCACGAAGCGGCGGTCCGTTCCCGCCGCGAGCACCGGTTCCATCGGTTCATTGGCCACCACTGGGTTGAACCCGGCGGCCAGCGGCCGTGCTCCGAGCAGCCAGGGATCCTGCGAATCCCGAACGATGTGCCGCAGAGTGAGCTCCGGAACCAGGGCCTGCAGGTTGGCCTGAAACTCCGTTTCATAGTGCTCGCCCGGCGAGGGGGCCACGGCATAGACCTCGAGCCCGGAGGGGAGGGTGCTCCCCAGGGCGTCGAGAAGCAGCGCCCGGGCGCCTGCCCACCCGGTGCCGAAGGAAATGAGAGTGGTCTCGGAATCGAGCTGCGGTGGCTCACCGGCGGGCATGCCCAGCGTCCACCAATCGCCCGGCTGGGCCTTCGCCAGCATGGAGGAGGCCTCACCCGCCAGCGCAAGGTGGAATGTCAGCTGCCCCGAATCATCGGACGGCGCAGCCGGGGTCAGGGGGCGCCAGGTACCGGGCGTGAGCTGCGAGGTCACCGGTACGTGCTGGCCCGCGCGGTAGTCCAGCGCCATGCCGGATTCCAGACGGACCACAGCGGTGTTCCGGTTGGGCTTGTCCACCGCAACCACCTGGGCGCTGTGAGCCGGGGGAGTGCCGGCGGCATCCGCCTCCTGGGCGGCGCTGCGCATGATTGAACACACGCTGGAAATGGTGCGCGTTGCCACGTCGTGCTGGTGCGGCGTCAGCCCCAGCACCGTAAGCCCCTGCACCAGGGAAGCCTCGAATTTGGGATACACCTCAGGGGGGAAACCGTGGCGGCGATGATCGCGCCCCATCTGCGCTAGGCGCTTGGCGACGTCCCCCCGAACCCCACCGTCCTCCACATTCTCCAGCACCCACGCCAGCGCGGGGGCCAGTGAGGGGTGCGTGTCCTTCATCGACAGGGCAAAGACTTGGCGGGATTCGGCCACGGTGGCAAAAAAGTGCCTGTGTACTGCATCGCGATAGTCCTCGGCATGGTTGCGCAGGTGCTCACCCAGTTCCCTCATGCCCGCCCATCCTAGCGCCTGGGGGTAGCGCCAAAACCCCCTAGGGTTATACGTCAGGGGTGGCAAAGCGGGGAGGGAGTTGTAGTGTAATCTACGGTTCATTTCCCGAAAGTGGGTGAGTCTCGTCTCAAGGATGCCGCGATGCGCGGCATGGAAGGAAGATCTCGCATGGAAGATTTCTCTGCGTACACAATCATGACCGACGTGGGCTGGATTTCCTTGCTCATGGTTATCGGCAACGTTTTGCGCCACCAGATCAAGTTCGTATTCCAGGACTTGCTGCTGCCTGCCCCCATCACCGCCGGCCTGCTCGGCTTGATCTTGGGGCCCAATGTCTTGGGGTGGATCGGTTTTTCCGAGAACCTCGGTGATTACACTTCGCTGCTCATCGCCGTGGTCTTTGCTTCTATGGCCTTCTCCATGGAGATGGGCGGCAACATGGGCAAGGGCGCTCGCAACATGTGGGGCTATTCCACCATGATGTTCACCGGCCAGTGGGGCCTGTTCATCATCCTTGGCCTCTTGCTGTTTAAGCCTACTTTCGACACGCCCGACTGGTTCGGCATGATGCTGCCCGTTGGCTTTACCGGCGGTTTCGGTACCGCCGCGGCCGTCGGCGGTGCCTTGGAGGGTGTGGGCGCTGAGGCAGCCTCCTCGCTGGGCTTTACTTCCGCTACCGTGGGTACCTTGGCCGCCATCGTCGGCGGCATCATTGCGGGTAACTGGGGCATCCGCAAGGGCAAGGTTTCGCACGTTCCGAAGCAGCTCCCGGAGGAGCTGCGCCGCGGTTACATCTCGCGCCTGGAGGATCGCCCCTCGCTGGGCCGCGCGACGACGAACCCCTCCGCCATCGAGCCCATCACCCTCCACGTTGGCTTCATCGCCCTGACCGTGATGACCGCCTACGGCATTAACAAGGGCATCGCCTCCATCTGGGAGAACGTCTCCATCCCGTTGTTTGCCATGTCCATGGTCGTGGGCCTGCTCTTCCGCGCCGTGATGAACATGGTGGGTGCTAAGGACTACCTGGATAAGGACACGGTGAGCTCGGTCTCCGGTGCGGCGACTGACTACCTCATTGCCTTTGGTGTGGCGGCCATCGTGCCGGCAGCTGTCGCGGCCTACTGGCAGGCCCTCCTGCTGCTCTTCGTCCTGGGCACCATCTACTGCATCTTCTTCCTGATGTGGTTCCCCGCCGAGTTCTTCGGTGAGCGCTGGATTGAGCGCGGCATCTTCGGCTGGGGCTGGGCCACGGCCACCGTGGCTACCGGCATTGCGATCCTCAAGATCGTGGACCCCAAGCTCAAGTCCGGCACGCTGTCGGAGTACGGCATGGCCTACATCGGCTTCGGCCCCTTCGAGATTTCCTGGACCATCATCGCTCCGCTGGCCGTCATGTACGGCTTCACCGCTGGCTTTGGCTGGATCTCCCTGGGCATCGCGGTGGTCATCTACCTCGTGTTCAAGTTCACCGGAATGATGCCGCCGCGCGGAACCATCTTCAAGGAAGGCATCGGGCACGTCGGCTCATCGAAGTAGACGCTAAAGCCCTTCGCGCGCAATCCCCCAGGCCGTGGCCTGGGGGGGATTGTTTTATTGGTAGGGGTGTGACTTGACTGAAGGGGAGCTTGTTGAACACATTGCTCTTTAACTGAAGATAGGGGTAAAATTAAGAAGTTATTAGCGTGGCGCTCGCCCAGTGTCTGCCTTTCTTCCTCTATGTGAGCGCAAACTTAGGAAGCCGTATGCATTTTCTTTATGAAGACTCACTTCGTGAGCGTGTACTCGAGTCTGCGCTTCATATCGGAGCTGCGGAGGGAGATGAGGCCATCTCCGTCGAATCCGTGGCCAAGCTGGCGGAGCTTAGTGCTGCTCAGGTGCTTGCGGAGTTTCCTGACCGCGAGGCCATCGTGCGGGCGATCCCCGAATATGTGACTGACCGCAAGGTCAAGTTTCTTGAGGAAACGCTCGATGCGGCCCCAGGCTACGCCGATCTTTTTACCAAACTGACAACTTTTACTGAGGCCTATTACGAGTACGCCGAGCGTGAGCCGGAGCTGTTTCGCTACCTCTTTGAAAAGAAGGCCTATGTCTTCGAGGACGAATGGCAGGCTCTCTTGCAGGGCAATTTGTCCTATAACCGGACCTTGGACCTGATCTATGAAACCATCGCGCTCATCGCGACGGAGGAAAAAATCCAGGTTGGAAGCGATGTGTGTTTCGAATCGGTGGCAAAGCTCAGCGTTGCTACCTTGGCCACTGTTCATGGCATGGCACACCTCAGTGTTCTCGGCGTACTGCGGCACCAACACTCGGTGGTGCGGCGCTTCAACCTGCGCGAGGTATGCAAGGCGCTCATCGGAACGCTGTTCAAGGCGGCGGAGTCGCTAGAAATGTCGAGCCTGCGTGATCCTATGCAGGATTACCGTGCGATGCTCGCCGGCTTTGTTCCGGACCGCGATCCAGCTCTCGATATCTCTGCGATTGAGGATTTACAGAAGCTTCCTGCGGAACGCGCGCGCATGGCCGTCATGGAACGCGCTATCCAGCTGGCGGCGCGCGACGGGCTGAAGGCAGTGACCATCGAGAACGTGGCCGAGTACTTCGAGGTCTCCGATGTGTTCATTGCTTCGTTGGTGGACAATGACTTCGTGCTGCGTGAATCCGTGGATCAGGAAACCGACTGTGAGCTGGAAGCCCGCAGCCTCTACCTCCTAGAGCAGCTGCCGGAGGATGCATCGGCCGTCGACAAGCTCCTGTGCGTAGCGGTGGCCTACTTCGATTACGCGGTGACCTACCCCGAACGTTATAGCGCCTGCATCGCCGCTGCCTCTGGGTCCGTGGTGCCGCTGAGTGCGGATGGCGAGGAACAGACCAAGATGGGTGTGTCCTTCGCATTGTTGATGCGTTTTGCCCGCGAAGCGCTGCGGGAGGCCGGGTACGAACCGGAGGATCGCCTGGTTTATATCAAGAACTTCACCCTGTGGGCCGGTGCTGACGGCATGTGCCACCTAGCTTCTATGGGTGAGTTCCGTGGTATCGACCTCGAGGAAAAGTGGTCCATCTATTACTTTGTGACGGGCGTGGTCCTAGCGACCTTTGCCTACGATCTTCCCGGCAAGCAGCCGCAGACTATCTAGCCCGTTTAATCGTAGATAAACGTAGATAAACACCGGCTCTTCCGTTCTGCTGAATCCAGCAGGGCAGAGGGGCCGGTTTTCTTGTGCCCACGGCGTGCCACGATCAGCGGAAGAGGGAAACTTGAGTGTGTACCGATCAATCTAAAGTAGACGGGGGATTTCAAAAAAGTTCTAGTTGAGTGGAACAGACTCAAGTTCTGTGGCGTTATAGACAGTGAAGCTTCCTTCGCCACTGTTGTCGCGGGAAGGTTTGGACAAACAGTAGAAACGGAGAAACACAACAATGAGTTCTTTTAACCCCACCACTAAAACTCAGGAGGCCCTGCAGCAAGCGCTGCAGACGGCCTCCGCCAACGGTAACCCGGACATCCGCCCGGCACACCTCTTAGCAGCCATCCTCGCGCAGCAGGACGGCATCGCCGCCCCGGTGCTCAAGGCGACCGGTGTGGATCCGGAGACGGTGCTGAAGGAGGCGCGCCAGCTTATCGACGCCCTCCCGAAGGCCGAGGGCGCCAACATGGCGAACCCGAACTTTAACCGCGACGCCCTCAACATCCTCACCCGCGCCCAGGAGCTGGCGGGCGAGCTCGGTGATGAGTTCGTCTCCACCGAGGTTCTGCTCGCCGCTATTGCGGGCTCCAAGTCGGATGCCGCCGAGCTGCTGACCTCCCGGGGTGCTACCTATGACGCGCTCAAGGGCGCTTTCCCCTCCGTGCGCGGCGCGGCCAAGGTGACCTCGGAGAACCCCGAGGAACAGTTCCAGGCACTGGAGAAGTACGCCACGGACCTCACCGCCCGCGCCCGCGAGGGCAAGATTGACCCGGTCATCGGCCGCGATCAGGAGATCCGCCGCGTGGTCCAGGTTCTTAGCCGCCGCACGAAGAATAACCCGGTGCTCAT
>NZ_KV797572.1:44146-60244 GCF_001809405.1 Corynebacterium sp. HMSC055A01
CCGCACGAAGAATAACCCGGTGCTCATCGGCGAGCCCGGCGTGGGTAAGACCGCCATCGTGGAGGGCCTGGCCCGCCGCATCGTGGCGGGTGACGTCCCGGAATCCCTCAAGGGTAAGACCCTGCTGAGCCTGGACCTCGGCTCCATGGTCGCCGGCGCGAAGTACCGCGGCGAGTTCGAGGAGCGCCTCAAAGCCGTGCTCGATGAGATTAAGGCTTCCGATGGGCAGATCATCACCTTCATCGATGAGCTGCACACCATCGTCGGCGCCGGTGCCACCGGTGAAGGTTCCATGGATGCCGGCAACATGATTAAGCCCATGCTCGCCCGCGGCGAGCTCCGCCTGGTCGGTGCCACCACCCTCGACGAGTACCGCAAGTACATCGAGAAGGACGCCGCCCTGGAGCGCCGCTTCCAGCAGGTCTACGCCGCCGAGCCTTCCGTGGAGGACACCATCGGTATCCTCCGTGGCCTCAAGGAGCGCTACGAGGTACACCACGGCGTGCGCATCCAGGACTCAGCCCTGGTTTCTGCCGCGGAGCTCTCGCACCGCTACATCACCAACCGCTTTCTGCCGGATAAGGCCATCGACTTGGTTGATGAGGCCGGCTCTCGCCTGCGCATGGAGATTGACTCCTCCCCGCAGGAGATCGATGAGCTGGAGCGTATCGTCCGCCGCCTCGAAATTGAGGAGCTGGCCCTGAAGAAGGAATCGGACGCCGCCTCGAAGGATCGCCTGGCAGCCCTTCAGCAGGAGCTGGCGGATGAGCGTGAGAAGCTCGGCGAGCTCAAGGCCCGCTGGGCCAATGAGAAGAAGGCCATCGATGATGTGCAGACAATCAAGGAACAGCTGGAGGATCTGCGCCGCCAGGCCGAGATTGCGGAGCGCGATGGTGACCTAGCCCTGGCCTCCGAGATCAATTACGGCAAGATGCCACCGCTGGAGAAGGAGCTGGCTGCGGCCGAGGAGAAGGCGAAGCAGCAGCACAACACCATGCTCACTGAGGAGGTCACTCCGGATACCATCGCGGAGGTCGTCTCCGCTTGGACCGGCATCCCGGCCGGCAAGATGCTGCAGGGTGAGACCGAGAAGCTGCTCAACATGGAGTCCGTGTTGGGTGAGCGCGTGGTGGGCCAGAAGGAGGCCGTCACCGCGGTGTCCGACGCCGTTCGCCGTGCCCGCGCCGGTGTGGCTGACCCCAACCGCCCGACCGGTTCCTTCCTCTTCCTCGGCCCCACAGGCGTGGGTAAGACGGAGCTGGCGAAGGCTCTGGCGGACTTCCTCTTTGACGATGAATCCGCCATGGTCCGCATCGACATGTCCGAGTTTGGTGAGAAGCACTCCGTAGCCCGCCTCGTCGGTGCCCCTCCGGGATACGTGGGCTACGACGCCGGCGGCCAGCTCACCGAGGCGGTGCGTCGCCGCCCCTACACGCTGGTGCTTTTCGACGAAGTCGAGAAGGCCCACCCGGACGTCTTCGACGTGCTGCTCCAGGTGCTCGATGAAGGCCGCCTGACCGATGGCCAGGGCCGTACCGTGGACTTCCGCAACACGGTCATCATCCTGACCTCGAACCTGGGTGCCGGCGGCACCAAGGAGGAGGTCATGGAGGAAGTCAAGCGCAGCTTCAAGCCGGAGTTCATCAACCGTCTTGATGATGTGGTGATGTTTGAGCCGCTGACCTCGGATCTGCTCTCCGGCATCGTGGGCATCCAGCTCAAGGGCTTGGCCGAGCGCCTGTCCGGCCGCCGCTTGACGCTGCAGGTCTCCGACGCTGCCAAGCTGTGGCTGGCGGAGCGCGGCTATGACCCAGCCTATGGTGCCCGCCCGCTGCGCCGCCTGATTCAGCAGGCCATCGGTGACCAGCTGGCCAAGAAGCTTCTGGCCGGCGACATCGTGGACGGCGATACCGTGCACGTTGACGTCGCCGACGGCGGCGAGCACCTCGAGCTAGCTGCCCGCACCGCATAAGCGGCGCTCACCGGTCGCCAGCACCCGCTCATGCCCCTATGATCTGGGGGCATGAGCATTTTGATCTCCCCTCACGAGCTGAGTGAGAAGATTTACCGCGGTGACAAGACGACCATCCTCGCTTCCCTCTGGGCCCCAGGGGAAGGCGAGGCCTTCAATCTTTTTTCTTCCCTTCACATTCCAACCGCCCAGTACGCGGACGCCGCGTCAGCCTTCGTGGGCCTGCCGGGCTCCAAGGTCGGACGCAACCCACTCCCACAGACCGAGAAGATTCAAGAGTGGATCGATCACTGGGGCCTGCGTGAGGATAGCGAGGTCGTGGTCTACGACGAAGGCCGCGGCCTCTTCGCCGGCCGCGCGTGGTGGACGCTGCGCTGGGCGGGCATCCATAACGTCCGCATTCTCGACGGCGGCCTGTCCAACTGGCGCGCCCAGGCAATGCCCACGCTCACCGGCCCGGGCAACCTGGGCATGACCTCGAACCTTAAAGTGAAGCCGGGCTCGATGCCCACGGCCACCATCGATGAAGTCAAGGAACACAAGGGCCTGCTTCTCGACGTTCGCACGCGCAACCGCTTCGCCGGCCGCCGCGAAAACCTCGACTTGAAGGCCGGCCACATCCCGGGCGCGGTCAACCTGCCCGAGCGCCTCTTCCACACGAAGGACATCACCGAGTGGAAGTCCAAGGAAGAAATCCTGGAAATCCTTGACCAGCACGGCGTGACCAAGGAGAACGTGGACGGCGCCATCATCTACTCCGGTTCCGGCAACCACTCCGCGCTCACCATTGCCGTTCTGGAGCACGTGGGCTTTACCGGCCTGCGCCACTTCGTTGGCGGCTGGTCACAGTGGTCGGCCAACCCGAAGAATCCCGTGGAGCGCGGCGACCGCGAGCACGTCTAGAATCCTCGTGTGACCAGCGTGCCAGCGCCTATCGGGCGCGCCGGGCGATTAGAGTCGGTCAGTGATGCCTTTCGTACTCTTATCCCTCGCCGCCCTCGCGCTCGCGGCCGGTGTGATCGTGCTCTGGTTGGATCAGCGCCAGCGCGCCGCGCACTCCGCCGGTGATGCAGCAACCGAGGCCCTCACCGATACCGGCGCCTCTGCCGACGGCATTGCCGCCGATTCCGCCGACGGCGCAGCCGATGCCGTGGCCCCTGAAGCCGCCGAGCCCGAGGTCGAACCTGAACTCATCGAAGAACCCGAGCCCACAGCAGAGCCCGCCATCGCAACCGAGCCGGAGCCCGCCCCGGAACCTGAGGCGGAGCCGGCCGTAGAAGCAAGCACAGAACCGGCACCAGCGCATAGCTTTGCCGAGCGCGCAGAGCGCGCCAGGCACCTCGTGCCGGGCAGCGCCCGCCGCGAGCGCAAGGCCTTTGGCCAGCAGCGCGGCTGGGAATACATCAAGCACGATTCCTACCTGACCGATGAGTGGACCCGCGGCGCCGCCGCCCGCGGCCAGGAACCCCGGGATATCGTGGCCGGAAGCGTCCGTGGCCATGAGACGCTGCTCTTCGACATGGGCTCAATCCCCGTCATGGCCATGCGCACCGGCGCGGCTTCCGACATCGTGGTTGATTTCCGCCGAGCAGGCGAGGAAGCGGAGAACCATTCTGAGGATCTGGTGTACGTGCGTGAGGAGGAAGGCTTCGAGGTCTTCGCCACCGACGCCGGCGTGGGACAGCGCCTCATCGATGCCCGCGTCACCGACGCGCTGAGCCGCCTTCCCGCCGCGGTGACCGCCGTGTGGATGGAAGGGGAGTGGGCGCTTGCCCAGACCACCCGGCAGGCGCGCAGCGCCGAGTGGGAAGCGCTGCTCGAACCGCTGGCCACGCTCGCCGATTCCGCCCGCGTGCTCCCACCGCGCTCCGAGGCTGCCCAGGTGCTGCGCGTTGATGAGCTCGACCCGAGCCGCGATATCCCGGAGCCCCCGCAGCCGGAGCCGACCGGGCCCACGGCAGTACCGGATCGTGATGATTCCCTCGACACCCCGACCATCCAGCGCCCCACCGAACCGGTGGTCATGCCGAGCCGCACCACCAGCGAGGCTCGTGGCACCATTGATCATTCCAGCTTGGGTGCGGACGAGGTGGACGCGATTGCCGACGGCCACGAACACCCCGCCCCCGAAAATAACCAGGCCCGCCTCCCACGCCGTTTCGACGGCGGCTCCTCCATCTTCGACTAGGCCTGCTGGCCTGCCAGCCTGGCACCAGCACTAGTCGCGGGCAATCGCGGGGCAAGAGGGTAAACTACAGGGCGGATTTTCAAGGCTATAAAGCCACAGACTTTAAGGAGCGAGCGATGAGCCTGGATCAGCAGAAGAAGCAACGCCTAGCAGAGCTGGTGAAGGAGCTGGCCGTCGTCCACGGCAAAGTCACGTTGTCCTCCGGCAAGGAGGCCGATTACTACGTGGACCTGCGCCGCGCCACCCTGCAGCACGAGGCCTCGCGGCTTATCGGCGCGCTGCTGCGTGAGCTCACCGCCGACTGGGACTATGCCGCCGCTGGTGGTCTGACCATGGGCGCGGACCCGGTCGGGTTGGCCATCATGCACGCCGACGGCCGCGATATCGATGCCTTCGTCGTCCGCAAGGAAGCCAAGAAGCACGGCATGCAGCGCCAGATCGAGGGCTTTAACGTTGAGGGCCAGAAGGTGCTCGTCGTCGAGGACACCACCACGACCGGTAACTCCCCACTGACCGCGGTGAAGGCGCTGCGCAAGGCGGGCGCCGAGGTCGTCGGCGTGGCCACCGTGGTCGATCGCAACACCGGTGCCGGCGATGCCATCGCCGCCGAGGGCTTGGAGTACCGCTACTTGCTGGGCCTTGAGGACCTCGGCCTTGCCTAAGCCCGAGGAAGAAGCGGAAGCCAAGGGCCCTACCGAATGGAATGAGGGCCGCCACGGTGTTGGCCCTTGGGAGGGCCCGCCACCGCAGGGCCCGGAGGCGGAGAAGTACGATCCCGAGCTGCTCGCGGAGGGGGATCGCCGCAACGTCGTTGACGCCTACCGTTACTGGACGCGCGAGGCGATCCGGGAGGACATCGATAAGCGCCGGCATGCCCTGCACATCGCCATCGAGAACTTCGAGAACGATTCCAACATCGGCACCGTGGTGCGCACCGCCAACGCCTTTGCTGTCGACACCGTCCACATCGTGGGCCGGCGCCGCTGGAACCGGCGCGGCGCCATGGTGACGGATAGGTACCAGCACCTCATGCACCACGCGAACGTTAGTGATCTGATGGCCTGGGCTGCCGACCAAGGCTTAACCGTCGTGGCTATCGATAACACCCCCGGGTGCGTTCCACTGGAGGCCGCGGAGTTGCCCGAGCGCTGCCTGCTCCTCTTCGGGCAGGAGGGGCCCGGAGTGAGCCCGGAGGCACAAGATGCGGCGCTGATGACCTGTTCTATCGCGCAATTTGGTTCGACTCGCTCCATCAACGCGGGCGTGGCCGCAGGCATCGCCATGCATGCGTGGATTCGCCAGCATGCGGATTTATCAAAAGCTTGGTGAGATCCTGCACACTGTGTTTACATCTAGGTAACGAATTCACATTTAAGAATGATGAGACAACAGTGTTAGAGAAATGGTCCCACCGCGCTGACCTCGCGGAGACAGCCATCAATGAGCGCCACGCGCAAGCCGTGTGGGGCTTGCCCCGTACCAACCTTGCCGTGGTGAGTTGGCCACCCACCACCAAGGAATCACTCTTTGTGCACTGGCATTATTGGTGGCAGGCGCACTATTTGGACTGTCTTGTCGACGCCGCCTTGCGCAAGAACACCAAGGCCCGCCGCGCGCGTATTTCCGATACCATCCGCGGCATCCATGTGCGCAACCTCCGCGCGCTGACGAAGAACCGTTACTACGATGACAAGGCCTGGATGGCCCTGGCTATTTCCCGTGCCGGTGAGCTGAAGAAGCAGCGCCCCTACAAGAAGCTGGGCGCTCTGCAGCACAACATCCGCGATGGCATTGATTCCCAGGTGGGCGTGCTGCCGTGGCGCGAGGGCGAGACCTTCCTCAACGTTCCTTCCAACGGGCCAGGCGCTATCATGCTCGCCCGCATGGGGCGCGTGGACGAGGCCCGCCACATCGTGGACTGGATCTACGATCACCTCATCGATGACGATGGCTTCGTCATGGACGGCATCCGCATGCGCATGGACGGGCAGGAAGTAGTTCGCAACATCCACCCCTACTGCCAAGGCGTGGTGCTCGGTGCCTGCTTGGAGATTGTGCTGGCGCTGCGGAAGCAGACGGGCCTGCGCTCCGTGGAGGACATCGACACCGTTCATGAGGCCGAGCTCGCCGCGGACATGATGGATTACACCACCCGGATCCGCGGCCTCGTCCAGGCGGTGGCCACGGGAATGGCAACGTATACGGGTGTCATTGATTGGCAGACTGGCGACGGCGACGGCGGCCTCTTCAAAGGCATCCTTGCTCGCTACCTCGCGGACGTGGCGGTGCGCCTGCCGGGTGATTCCCCCGCTAACCGCGCGACGAAGAAGCTGGCCGCGCGGCTGGTGACGGCCTCGGCGGAATCCGTGTGGGAACACCGCCTTGAGGTGGACGGTCTGCCCATTTTCGGCTCCGACTGGACCGCGGATGCAAAGCTGCCCCACAACTACGGTTTTGGGCCTTCCTCCTTGGGCCAGAAGGTGGGTATTATCCGCGTGGCCGAGCGCGATTTGTCCGTTCAATTGTCCGGTTGGATGTTGTTGGAAGCCTGCACCCGAATTGTGAAGTACAAGTCAGAATCCGCCTGACGGCAGAATATGCCCAGCTCAAGGGGCTGTTTAAGTCCATGGGAGCCGGGGTTTAAGTGAGGTCACACCGCTTCTCGCGGCGGAAAACCACAATAACAGGCATACTTGGATGTTGGAACGTGTTGTTTCGCTGGTTTGTGAGACGGCACGGCTTACTGCACAGCAACTCCAAAGGATGGAATTTCATGCCTATTGCAACCCCTGAGGTTTATAACCAGATGCTGGATACCGCCAAGAAGGGCGGCTTCGCATTCCCGGCAATTAACTGCACCTCCTCCGAAACCATCAACGCCGCACTCCGCGGCTTCGCCGAGGCTGAGTCCGACGGCATCATCCAGTTCTCCACCGGCGGCGCCGAGTTCGGTTCCGGCCTGTCCGTGAAGAACAAGGTTGCCGGCGCCAAGGCACTGGCTGCCTTCGCTCACGAGGCTGCAAAGCACTACGGCATTAACGTTGCGCTGCACACTGACCACTGCCAGAAGGAAGTCCTGGATGAGTACGTGCGCCCGCTGATCGCCTTCTCCCAGGAGCGCGTTGACCGCGGCGAGCTTCCGCTCTTCCAGTCCCACATGTGGGATGGCTCCGCTATCCCGATCGATGAGAACCTCGTGATTGCCCAGGAGCTCCTCGAGAAGGCCCACAACGCCAACATCATCCTCGAGGTTGAGATTGGCGTCGTCGGCGGTGAAGAGGACGGTGTTCAGGCCAAGGCCGGCGCTAACCTCTACACCTCCCCGGAGGACTTCGAGAAGACCGTCGATGCCCTCGGCACCGGCGAGAAGGGCCGCTACCTGCTGGCCGCTACCTTCGGCAACGTCCACGGCGTCTACAAGCCGGGCAACGTGAAGCTGCGCCCGGAGGTCCTGGATGAGGGCCAGAAGACCGTCGTGAAGAAGCTCGGCCTGGAAGAAGGCTCCCAGCCCTTCGACTTCGTCTTCCACGGCGGCTCCGGCTCCGAGAAGGAGAAGATTGAGCAGGCTCTGGGCTACGGCGTTGTCAAGATGAACGTGGACACCGACACCCAGTACGCCTTCACCAACCCGGTTGCCCGCCACATGTTTGCTAACTACGACGGCGTCTTCAAGATCGACGGCGAGGTTGGTAACAAGAAGGTCTACGACCCGCGCTCCTACATGAAGAAGGCTGAGCAGGGCATGGCTGACCGCGTGGTTGAGGCCTGCACCGACCTGCACTCCGTGGGCAAGACCGTTTCTAAGTAAACCAACGTCCAGCTGACGTCGGCTCCTCCTGGACGCCGTGCTGATTCAGCACATCTCAACAAGCCACCCTTCGCCCTCGAGGGGTGGCTTTTGCATACCCAACCCCATCATCAGAACGCGTAAAATGCCGGAATCATGGAAGCGCAAGAGTCATCGTCGAATTCGTCACCGGGAGCCAAACGCGTCCGCAGGACTACCCGCGAGCAGCTGCGGTTGGTGGATAAATCTCTGAAGTCGCGCTTCACGCGCATTCGCAACCGACTGGTGTTCATGATTCAGAGCACCCTCGGTGCCGGTTTGGCGTTCTATGTTGCGCATGACTTTTTCGGCCACGAGCAGCCCTTCTTTGCCCCGATGGCCGTCATCATCATCCTCGGCCTTTCGGGAAGTGACCGCCTCAAGCGCGCCGTCGACATGTCTATCGGCGGCATCGTGGGCGTGCTGGTGGGCACGCTGCTTGTCGACGCCCTCGGAACCGGCCCCATCCACATGACCATCATCATCGGTCTGGCGCTGGTGATCGGCTCCTTCGTCACGGGCTCGCAGCTGGTGAGCAACCAGATTGTCATCGCCGCCATCCTTATCGCCACCATCCTTCCGCCGGAAGAAATGGGCGGGCTCTCCCGCGCCATCGACGCCATCATCGGCGCGGTTATCGGCCTCACGATGATTGTGCTGATTCCCTCCTCACCCCTGCGGGCGGGCCGCTCGGAAGTCTCGAAGGTCCTGGGCATTACGGCCTCGGTTCTCTCCGATGTCTCCAGGGGCCTTGCGGACAATGATCCAGAAACCATCATGGAGGCCCGCGATGCCGTGCGCGGCACGCAGGACGACATTAACAACATGCTCAACGCCACCAAAGGCGGCGCGGAGACCGCAAAGCTCTCGCCCTTCCTGTGGAGCTCGCAGCGCAACGTCCGCTCGCTGGAGCGCATCCTCACGCCCGTCGATAACGTGGTCCGCGGCACCCGCGTGCTGTCCCGCCGCGCCCTCGTGCTCGCCGAGGACGGCGACCAGGCCACTGCCGAGCAAGTGGAGCTTATCGACGAGCTAGCCGAAATCACGATGGAGCTCTCCGACCTCTATACCCACCAAACTGCGCATGAGCGCCGCGTGGATGAGGCGCATGCCATTCCGGAGATAGTCAAACGCCTGCGCCAGCTGGCTGCGCGCTGCTCGATGGACGTCGCCGGCGAGGAAGCAGTGCTCTCCGCCTATGCTGTGCTGGCTCAGACCCGCTCCGTCATCGTGGACCTGCTCATGGTGTGCGGCATGTCGCGTGAGTCCGCCGTGGCGCAGCTGGTACCCACCTCGAAGCACCCGGCCTACCCGCCGGAGGTGCGGGAAGAGGACTAGGGCTAAAAGGTCACGCCTCAGCTGCACAAAACTGGGGTATGTGTGCGCTTCCAACCAGCTTCGTAGGGAACACGGGGGAGTGGTAGAGTCTTCCGCAGACCGCCTAGGTGCATTGCACAATGCGCATGCGGTGAGGATTCGGTTTCGAGCCTAGCGCCGAAAAGGTAATGCTGGCCGAATCCTTCTTTCGTTTTCCTTCAACCGCGAGAATTAGGGCCGGACTATCTGTAGGTCCCGCAGGTGACGGTAGAACGTCACGCGCTTGACCGGCCTCTTGGCGCGGACTCCATCGACGCTGACGCTGAGCGCCGGCCCCCCTGCCTGTACCGCCCGGCCCTGCACGACGCTGGATGGGTCGAGCTGCCCTGGTTGGGCAGGCTTGCGCATGCGCGCAAAGAACCCACGGCGTGGTGCTTCGTCCGCCTCAAAACTTGTTACCGCCTTCGCCGCCACGATGCCCGGCGCATCCGTCATCGGCACAAGCTTTGCTCCGAAAACATCCTTCTCGCGGTCCGCGCGCAGCAGCACGGCATCGTCAACGATGATCTCACCGGTGATCTCCTCGTTCGACCACTCCGCAATCGTTGCCGAACCCGCCACGGCGAGGCCCGCGTCATTGCGGATGAGCGGCACCGGCTTGACGGGTGCGGTCATGGCAAAGGAGAGCGCGTCCTCCATCACTGCTCCCTGGTCGCCGAGACCCTGGCGGCCCTGGCCCGTTTCGCTAGCTTTTAAGCCCCAATTCATCGCCGCGGTGGAGTGCTCCCCAGTGGGAACGTAGCCTACCTCGGCCCACAGGTAATCCGCCCGCATCATGCGGGTCAGCACGGCGCTTAGCGCGGCATCGCTGCCGATGACCACAATGCGCAGTGGCTCACGCAGGAACGGGGCCTGGGGCGCTGGACCCGGCGCACCGAGGTGGCTCACGTCTGGCTGTGCGGCAATCTCATCCAGCGAAGGAGTGGGATCCTCCGGGAGAATCTCGCTGGCCAGGGCATCAATAGCCTTCAACTCCTGCCGGCTGGGAACCTCTGCGAAGCGGAAGTGCTCGACGCGCATTCCGCGCTGTGAGGCCTCGACGAGGGCAGTGGTATGGGCGTCGGTGAAGTGGCCGCCGCAGTCTACAAGCGCACAGATCATACAAGAAGCATAGAAGCGTGGAAAGAGCTTCGCTAAAAAGCGCCGCCAACAGCGCGCAAACAGCGGTGCTTTCCCCGGAAAAGTAGTGCACATCACAGCGCGTCAGTAGGCTCCAAGGCAACGCCCAACTTCTTAGCAATCAATTCTTAAGCCCCTAACAGCCGGAGGTAAGCACCATGTCCACTCGCATGACAACTCTTGCACTTGTATCCACCGCCGGGCTTCTGATGAGCTCGTGCAGCCTCATCGGCGGTGCACTGACGGAAGTCGAGGAGCCAGCATTCACCGAGGCTGCCGCCGAGTCCACGACGAGTTCGGCGGCGCCTACTTCGTCGAAGGCCACGTCGACATCGAGCAGCACGTCCTCCTCGAGCACCAACGCTGACTGCGACGAGAATAAAGAACTCGAGGACACCGAGCTGAGCAAGGTCCTCGAGAATAAAGAAGCCTATGTGAAGGGCTCGACCGAGAAATTTGAAGACGTGAGCGTCAGTGAAGATGAATACGACGCTTGCAAGTTCCTCAGCTACGCGGTGCTGGAGGGCGAGTTTGATGGGGAGGACGTCAAGGTTCCTGTCTTCTTCGTCAACGGTGAGGTCTATGACGAGGATGCCCTCTACATCACGTCAACGTCCTTCGAGGTGGAGGAAGACGGCGAAGGCTACACTTTTGAGTCCAAGACTGAAGGCGACGTCGTTGGCGTCGAAGGAAAGGCATACAAACGCCCAGGAACCGAGGCGCCGTCCATGGAAACCTCCTTCGACGGCGTGGATTCGGACATCTTCTTCATCGACGTGGATTCGGAACCAACCGAGTCCGCGGATTTGGCTAAGGATGAAGAAGACCTCCGCGGCGAAGAGCTCTTCACCATCTCCGCCGATGGCTGGAACATGGTCTGCGGCATCATTGAAGAAAACAACGCCATTGATTGTGCGCATGGCGACGGCGGGACTTGGTCCATCAAAGGTGGTAAGACCCCAATGCCGGAGGGTATGGAATTCAACCTGGTGACCTTCCTGCCTCTAGAGGGCAGTACTGAGTTCACTCAGTATGACGATGAAATCCCAACTAACGGCACAAAGATCGAGGGCAACGGGCTCTACCGAATCGGCATCGGTGATGTTGAAGCCCAAATCGCTGTTGTCGATGACGGCATCATCGTCAGCACCCCGGACAAGTCGCGGTTGATGTTTACCAATGACACCATCTACTTCGATGAGGAGGGCTCAGGCGACGGCAGCACCGACGATGAAAACACCGAAAACGTCTAGCCCACCCGTACCGACACCGCATCAATTCCTGATGACCATGTCACAAACCCACCGTCGTACCGCCATGCCGGGTAAAGTAGGTGCGTATTTGACTTCAATAAATAGGAAGTGACACCAACATGGCAGCGATCGTCATCGTCGGCGCCCAGTGGGGCGATGAAGGCAAGGGCAAGGCTACCGACATCCTCGGCGGCAAGGTCGATTACGTAGTGAAGCCCAACGGCGGTAACAATGCCGGCCACACCGTCGTGGTCGGCGGCGAGAAGTATGAGCTGAAGCTCCTTCCCGCCGGCATTCTTTCTGAAAACGCCACCCCGGTCCTGGGCAACGGCGTGGTCATTAACTTGGAGGCCCTGTTCGATGAGATCGATGGCCTCGAAGCCCGCGGCGCTAACGCTTCGCGCCTCAAGATTTCCGCCAACGCGCACCTCGTGGCGCCCTACCACCAGACCCTGGACCGCGTGCAGGAGCGCTTCTTGGGCAAGCGCGCTATCGGTACCACCGGCCGTGGCATCGGTCCTGTCTACGCCGACAAGGTTGCCCGCATCGGCATCCGCGTGCAGGACATTTTTGATGAGTCCATCCTGCGCCAGAAGGTCGAGTCCGCCCTGGACATTAAGAACCAGATGCTGGTGAAGATGTACAACCGCAAGGCTATCGATCCGGAGCAGGTTGTGGAGTACTTCCTGAGCTACCGCGATCGCCTGCGCCCGATGGTCATTGAGGCCGAACTGGAGCTGAACCAAGCCCTGGATGCCGGCAAGCACGTCCTCATGGAGGGCGGCCAGGCGACCATGCTGGATGTTGACCACGGAACCTACCCCTTCGTGACCTCCTCGAACCCGTCGGCCGGCGGTGCTTCGGTTGGCTCCGGCATTGGTCCTACGCGCATTAAGACTTCCCTGGGCATCATCAAGGCCTACACCACCCGCGTGGGCGCTGGTCCTTTCCCCACTGAGCTCTTCGACAAGTGGGGCGAGTACCTGCAGACCACCGGCGGCGAAATCGGTGTCAACACCGGCCGCAAGCGCCGCTGCGGTTGGTATGACTCCGTGGTGGCTCGCTACGCCACCCGCGTCAACGGTTTCACGGACTACTTCCTGACCAAGCTGGACGTGCTCACCGGCATCGGTGAGATCCCCATCTGCGTGGCCTATGACGTTGACGGCAAGCGCTACGACGAGATGCCGCTGACCCAGTCTGAGTTCCACCACGCGGAGCCCATCTTTGAGACCATGCCGGCTTGGGACGAGGACATCACTGACTGCAAGACTTTTGAGGACCTCCCGCAGAAGGCTCAGGATTACGTCCTGCGTCTGGAGGAACTCTCCGGCTGCCGCATTTCCTACATTGGTGTCGGCCCTGGCCGTGACCAGACCATCGTGCGCCACGACGTCATGCAGGACCAGTAAGTCACCAGCCAGTCCAAGACGAACGAACCTCAGGCGCCGCCTAACCGCGATGGTGCCGCGCAACAACCGCCCAACTTCTCCCGTGCCACCGTGCACATGGCTATAGGAACCACCGCACGGGAGAGGCGGGGCGGTTTAATGCCTCTAATGCCTCTGAAGGGGGTTTGGGGGACGTCGCCAAGCAATGCAGCACCAGAAGTGTGCGATAATTCGAGAATGACTACCGTAGGCGACATCGCAGGCCACATCGGAACCCCTCTGACGGGAAACGCCACCAAGGTGCTTCTTTTGGGGGCGGGAGAGCTGGGCAAGCAGCTGGTAATTGCCTTTCAGAACCTAGGGCTGGAGGTCCACGCCGTGGACCGCTACGCAGGAGCCCCCGCGCAGCAGCTTGCGCACTTTAGCTACATCGCAGACATCAGGGACCCGCACAAGGTGTGGGAGCTTACAGAGCGCATCAAACCGGACTATGTGGTCCCGGAAGTGGAGACCGTCGCGGTGGAGGCGCTGAAGCGTATCGAGGAATTCGGCACCACCGTCGTGCCGACGGCGCGGGCCTGTGAGCTAACACAGTGCCGCGAGAGCGTGCGTGAGGTGGCTGAGAGCATCGGCCTGCCCGTAACGGCCTATCGTTTTGCTGAGTCCGCTGAACAGCTCAAAGAGGCGGTGGGGGAGTTGGGGCTGCCGTGCATCGTGAAGCCGGATATTACGACCTCCGGCAAGGGGCACGTCCTTCTTAAGGAAGAAGAAGATGTGGAGGAGGCCTGGGCCATGGTGCGCCACGTGTCCTCCGATAACAAGCGCGTAGTGGTGGAGCGCTTCGTTGACTTTGATTATGAGGTCACGCTGCTTGCTGTGCGCTCCATCGACCCGGCTACGGGCAAGATGGCCACATGGTTTAGTGAGCCCATTGGCCACCGCCACGAGAACGGTGACTTGGTGGAGTCCTGGCAGCCCATGGCGATGAGTGAGGATGCCCTGGCGAACGCACGCTCCGTTGCGGCGCGTATCTCCAATGAGTTGGGCGGGCGCGGCGTCTACGGCGTTGAGCTCTTCGTAGCGGGCGATGAGGTGTACTTCTCCTCCGTCTCACCACGCCCTTTGGACACCGCCATGTTGACCGGATACACGCAGCGCTTCTCGGAGTTTGAGCTTCATGTCCGCGCGATCCTGGGCTTCCCCATTGACGTGACGATGGTCAGCCCTGGTGCTGCGGTCATCCTGCACGCGGACGCCGAGCTTGACGACGTCTCCTTCACCGGCCTCGACACCGCCTTATCCTATGAAGAGACCGACGTGCGCCTGTTTGGTAAGCCCTGGGCCTACGCCGGCCGCCGCATGGGCATGGTGGCTACGACCGCCGAGGACGTTGAGACCGCCCGCGACAGGGCAGCACTCGCGGCCGGAAAGATTACGGTGGGGCCGAATACTGATAAAACCGTCCACGGTGATTCGCAGCCCGTGGAGCCGACTGCCAATGCCGTCTCCGACATTGAGCTGATTGAGGTGCCGGAGCCGGTTGTCGACGTCGACCCGAAACTCATCCGCTCCACCGACGATTAAAGAAACAGTGACGTTATAAGTTAAGGGGAATGATACCCTGCGCCTTGGCGGGGGAGCGGGGTGCTGAATGTGATTGAAGTGGCCGTGTGTTACGCATGGCCACTTCTGCGCATTTCTGGGGGCTATTTGTCGGCAGGTTGGAGAGGTGTGCGGGGCATCTTCCGTGCGGGAAGTCGGTTGGCTCAGCACCGCCTTAAGGAAACGCTTATGCAAAAACTTAAGAAACCTTAAATGGAAAAATCTAAGAAAATCTGAGTTATGTGCCGTGTCAACATTTAGGGGAACGTATTGGCGAAAAACGGCCTGAAGGTCGAGCGCACAGCACGTTTTACCTGCTGAATTATCGCTCAATGGGGGTATAAGGAAAAGTTATTCAGCAATCAACTATCTTGCGGCTAGCTGTGAGTGATGATAGTCTCCTGAGTGGACTATAAGAGTACGTGAGATTCTTAAGGAGAATCGCCGGTCAGGGTGTAAAAACCTACGTCCAGATTTCAGATTGTCTCAGCGGAAACTTACTGCTGTGCAGAACAACTTGTAGACATTCACATCATTCGAAGAGGAAACGATGAGTAAATTAAGGAATATCTCCAGAGAGGGGTGGATGGTCCTTACTGCTGTTTTCACGGCAATAGCAGTGATTGCGGCCATGGTCACCGTTCCCTGGGCGAAGGCGCAGGATGCCGCAGATGGTCCTGTAAAGATTGAAGCTAGTACCAAATACGGCTCTGAGGGAGCTCAGGCTGGCGGTGTCGACCCAAGTTGGAACACGGTCTGGGCTGGCTCACATTCTAAGTCTAAGACTAACAATGCTGGATGGGGTTGGTGTATTGACCCTGGTCTGCATATTCCGACGCAGGTTAGCCATAAATACCTCATCTCTCAAGCAGGTAAAGCTCCGATTCCTGATGAGTATTATGATGCGGCGATTAACGTTGCGGTGAATATGCGCGATGCTTATGAGAGCGGTCGCAAGCAAGATGCATTTAACTACTCTATCTATTTGGGTGCGTTGATTGGTACTTCCCAAGCGAAAACTACCTCCGCACAAGTGATCACCAAGGTGCTGACTGATCCCGTTCAGGCGGGCACTTTTAGTCGCTTCACTGGAAATTCCACAGAGTTTACAAAGCTGACTGGTCTGAGGATTATCAACCCCGTCGATCCGAAATTTGAGAAAGACGAGTCTGTAAAGATTCCTCAATACGACAAGGGCTTCTATATCACTGTAATTGGTCCAAACGGAGATGTTGTTGGAACCAAGAACATGGGTCTAAAGAGCCAGCGAGTGTTCCCGCCGGATCAACCGGGTCTGCCGGGTGACGAAGGAGAGTCTAAGACTCCGACGATCGGAACTAAGGCTAAGTTTGCTGAGGGTTCGACTCAGG
>NZ_KV797573.1:0-261 GCF_001809405.1 Corynebacterium sp. HMSC055A01
TCATAGTCTCCCACCTATCCTACACAAACCGAACCGAACACCAATACCAAGCTATAGTGAAGGTCCCGGGGTCTTTTCGTCCTGCCGCGCGTAACGAGCATCTTTACTCGTAGTGCAATTTCACCGGGCCTGTGGTTGAGACAGCAGAGAAGTCGTTACGCCATTCGTGCAGGTCGGAACTTACCCGACAAGGAATTTCGCTACCTTAGGATGGTTATAGTTACCACCGCCGTTTACTGGGGCTTAAATTCTCAGCTTCGC
>NZ_KV797574.1:0-395 GCF_001809405.1 Corynebacterium sp. HMSC055A01
CCACCGGCCTAAAAGCCCGGCGGAAACACCAATCTCTTTAGCCACATGGGCAATCGGGCGCTCTGACTCGATTACCAGGTTCGCGGCCTCACGCCGGTACTCAGGCGTGTACTTCTTGCGCTGTTGACTCACAATGAACATCCTCTCTTACGGACACAAGATCCGTACAAATAGGGTGTCCACTAAACGAGGGTAACCTCACACTGCAACGGTTCCGTCTGGGTGTACACATACCTCTACGTCCCAATCTTTGCCAGGATACGTCGAACAAACCATGCTGTAAGCACGGGTTGCAACATGCTTAATCAACACCAATTACTCCTAACAATTCATCCGTAGGTGTCAAATCGTCCGTGCGCATCATCGGGACCTGACCCCCGGAAAGTAGACACGTC
>NZ_KV797575.1:0-27533 GCF_001809405.1 Corynebacterium sp. HMSC055A01
ACGTGTCTACTTTCCGGGGGTCAGGTCCCCCGCTGATTACTGCCAAGTGCATCATTTGGTGCCCTGGCAGGCGGGAGGCTACACCAACATCAAGAACCTGACCTTCCTGTGCGCCTACCACAACGGGATCAATGATGATGACCCACAAAGGCCTACCGGGCGCGGCTACATGTACCGGCTCAACACCGGGGTCAGCTTCATCCCACCCTGGGGCACACCAATCACCGCAATGCCCGAATACCAAGAAGCAGTAGCCAGACTCAACGCCGAACAAGCAGGACAGCCACCAGACCCACCACCCGACAACAGTTAATGTCCCAGACATCGAGAGGACAACGCCAACCACCGATCCCGCCAACCGAAAGATGGTTGACGGGCACATCGGTGATCCCCGCAAACCGCAGCATGGTGCGCGGGGAAATTGGGGATCCTGGTCGCGATTCGCCTGCCGTTGGATGCAGTAGGAGCAACGGGACGCTTAGCCCTTAAAGAGCGAGCCCCCTTAAAAGGCGAAACCCGCCAGCCGGATGAAGGCTGACGGGTTAGGCGGCGTTGTGGGTTAGTGGCCGGTGCCGATTTCTAGGTGCATACCCGGAACCGAGTTGATGAGGTTGCGGGTGTATTCCTGCTGGGCGTTGTCGAAGATATCGTCGGCGGTGCCCTGCTCGACGGCCTGGCCCTTCTTCATCACCACGACGTCGTCGGCAGTCTGGCGGACCACCGCGAGGTCATGGGTAATGAAGAGGTAGGACAGGCTGAGCTCCGACTGCAGCTCCGCGAGCAGCTGGATGATCTGGTTCTGCACCAACACGTCCAGGGCGGAGACAGCCTCATCGAGGACGATGACCTCCGGGCGCAGCGCCAGCGCACGGGCAATGGCGATACGCTGACGCTGGCCGCCGGAGAGCTCGTTGGGGTAGCGGCGCATGGCGGAACGGGGCATGGAGACCATGTCGAGAAGCTCGGCAACGCGGGCCTCACGCTCCTTGCGCGAGCCCACCTTGTGCAGCGCCATGGGCTCTTCGATGCACTTGTAAATCGAGTACATCGGGTCCAGCGAACCGTAGGGGTTCTGGAAAACCACCTGCATCTTGCGGCGGAGTTTAAACAGCTCCTTCTTCGACAGCGTCGAGGTATCGCGGCCTTCGAACTCGATGGTGCCGGAGGTCGGCTCTAGCAGGCCCAACACCATGTTGGCCACCGTGGACTTGCCGGAGCCGGACTCGCCCACCAGCGCCAGGGTGGTGCCGCGGCGGATATCGAAGGAGACATCGTCGACGGCCTTCAACAGCTTCTTTCCGCCGCGCTGGCCACGGATATCGAATTCCTTGGTGAGGTTGCGCACCGAGATGACCGGGGCCTGAGCCGCGGAAGATGAATCTGCAGCGGTGGAGCCGATGGCCTCGCCCGACTTGAGTTCCTTGGCTTCGACGCCGGCTTCCTTAGCCGCGCGGATGCGGGAGGAAGCGAGAGAGGGGGCGGCGTCGACAAGCCGGCGCGTGTACGGGTGCTGCGGGGAGCGCAGAATCTCGCGCGAGGGACCGGACTCGACGATGCGGCCGCGGTGCATGACGACGAGGTGCTCCGCGCGCTCGGCGGCCAGGCCAAGATCGTGGGTAATGAAAAGCACCGCGTTACCCAGCTCCTCGGTAAGGTGCTCCAGGTGATCCAAGATGGTCTTTTGCACCGTCACGTCGAGGGCGGAGGTGGGCTCGTCGGCAATCAGCAGCTTCGGGCGTGCAGCCAGACCGATCGCGATGAGCGCGCGCTGGCGCATACCGCCGGAGAACTCGTGGGGGTACTGCTTGGCGCGGCGTTCGGCGTCGGGAAGCCCGGCTTCCTCTAGAAGCTCCACGACGCGCTGGTGGCGCTCGGAGCCCTCCACCACGTGGTTGGCCTTGAGAGATTCCTCGACCTGTGTGCCGATGCGCCACACCGGGTTGAGGTTGGACATCGGATCCTGCGGGACCAGGCCAATCTTGTCACCGCGCAGCGACTCGAATTGCTTGTTGTCGTAGTGGGTGATGTCCTCGCCCTCGAAGAGGATCTGGCCGCCGGTGACCTTGCCGGTGCCCGGCAGCAGGCCCAGGATAGACATCGCCGTGGTGGACTTACCGGAGCCGGACTCGCCCACAATCGCCACGGACTGGCCCGGGTAGATGGACATGTTGACGCCGCGCACTGCCTCAACTACACCGGTGGAGGTGGTGAAGGAAATGTGGACGTCCTTCATTTCAAGAAGTGGAGAGTTAGTCATTAGCGCTTCCTCGCCTTCGGATCGAGTGCATCGCGGACGACGTCACCCATCATGATGAAGCTCAACACGGTCAGGCCCAAAGCACCCGCCGGGTAGAACAGGACTGCCGGAGCAACGCGTAGTGAAGCCTGCGCGTCAGAGATATCGCCGCCCCAGGACACGAACGTCGACGGCAAGCCAATGCCCAGGAAGGACAAGGTGGCCTCCGCGACGATGTAGGTGCCCAGCGCCACGGTGGCATAGGAGATGATGGGCGCGGCCGCGTTCGGCAGGATGTGGCTGAACAGGATGCGCCAGCTCGACGCGCCGATGGAGCGGGCGGATTGGACGAACTCCTCGTTCTTGATGGAGACCACCGCGCCGCGCGTGATGCGGGCGATGGAGACCCAGCCGAAGAGTCCGAGCACCAAGACCACCGTGACGATGGTGCGGTGCTCCTTGAACATCTGCATGACCACGATGGCGGCGAGCACCAGCGGGATGGCGAAGAAGATGTCGGTGATGCGGGACAGGACGGAGTCAATCCAGCCGCCGAAGAAGCCGGCGATGGCGCCGATCAAGGAGCCCAGCACCACGACGAGGATGGTGGTCAGGACGCCGACGGCAACCGACGCGCGCGCACCGTAGATCACGCGGGCGTAAATGTCGCAGCCCTGGCGGTTGAAGCCGAAGGGGTGGCCCGGCTCGGCGGGGGCGAGGGACTTGGACAGCTCGCACAGGCGCGGGTCGGTGCTCGTGAAAAGACCCGGTGCGATGGCTAGGAGGATGGCCACGAGGATCATCACGGCCGCGATCCAGAACAGTGGGCGGCGGCGCAGGTAGCGCCAGGCCTCGCCCCACTGGGAGGACGGGGCGGACTCGTCCTTGACGGCGTCGACGGCGCCGAGGCCCGTTTCATCGGTTTCCGAGACGAAGTGCTCTTGGCCCGGGTAGGGGGTGTTTTTCTCGAAATTAGGCATAGCGGATCCTCGGATCAAGTACGGCGTACAGGAGGTCAACGAGCAGGTTGGCGATGATGTAGATGATCACCAGCACCGTGGTGAAGGAGACAATCGTGGTTGGCTCACCGCGCAGGATGGCCTGGTACATCGTGCCGCCGACGCCGTTGATACCGAAGATGCCTTCGGTCACGATGGCGCCGGTCATGAGCGCGCCGATATCAGCACCGATGAAGGTGGCCACGGGAATCAGCGAGTTGCGCAGCACGTGGCGGAGGGTCACCGCGCCGTTGGACAGGCCCTTCGCGCGAGCGGTGCGCACGTAGTCGGCGCGCAGGTTCTCAGCCACGGACTGGCGGGTCAGGCGAATGACGTAGGCCAGGGAGAGCGCGCCGAGCACCATGGCCGGCATGAGGAGGGACTTCACGGTGGCGTTCGCTCCGACGGTGACCGGCAGGACACCCCACTTGATGCCCACGAGGTACTGGAAGACGAAGCCGATGACGAAGGACGGCACTGCGATGACGAGCAGGGAGATGACCAACACGGTGGAATCGAAGAAGCCACCGCGGCGCATGCCGGCGAGGACGCCGAAGAGGATGCCGAAGACGGATTCAAAGATGATGGCCATGACGGTGAGCTTCACCGTGACCGGGAAGGCGTTGGCCATCACTTGGGTTACGGGGACGCCGGAGAAGGTCGTGCCGAAGTCCAGCATGAAGATGCCCTTGATGTAGAGCAGATACTGAATGATGAACGGCTTGTCTAGGTTGTATTCCGCCTCGATGCGGGCGCGGGCAGCCTCGGTAAGGCCGCGGTCACCGCCAAGGGCTTCGACGGGGTCGCCGGGCATCAAGAAGACGAGCGCATAGATGAGCAGGGTGGCTCCGAAGAACACCGGGATCATCTGGAGCACTCGGCGCCCGATATAGCGCAGCATAGTGTGGTCCTTTACTCGTTGTGGGCAGGTGCTTGTCGACGCCTTCTTAGCAGACGCCTACGTAGCTCATAAGAATTTTAGTGTGTGATCCAAGTCTGCGAGAAATCTATAGCGCGTTTCGAATCACACTTATGAGTGAAAACGTGGGGCGACCCCCGCTCCACGGTGGCTGCGGGGGTCGTGGGAAGTAGCGGAAGTGGCGTTACTTCTTGGTGATGTTGTAGTACACCGGCTGGGACTTCCAGGAGAACACGACGTTGTCGACGTTCTCGGAGTAGCCGCCGGTGGCGTTGGAGTACCACAGCGGGATGGCCGGCAGATCCTTGAACAGGACTTCCTGGGCCTCGGTGTACTTCTTGTTGGCCTCTTCCTCGGAGGAGGAGGTCAGGGCTTCGTCGAGAAGCTTGTCAAACTCCGGGTTGCTGTAGTCGCCGTCGTTAGAAGAGCCGTCGGTCTTGTACAGCGGGGTAAGGAAGTTGGCCTGGCTCGGGTAGTCTGCCTGCCAGCCGGTGCGGAAGGCTGACTTGATGGTGCGGTTGGTCACCTCATCGCGCAGGGACTTGAAGTCCGGGTACGGGGCGCCGACTGCCTCGATGCCGAGGGTGTTCTTGATGGAGTTGGTGGTTGCATCCACCCAGCTCTTGTGGCCGCCGTCGGAGTTGTAGGCAATCTCCAGGGTCGGGTTATCCCATTTGTTGATCTTGTCAGCCTCGGCCCACAGCTTCTTGGCCTTCTCCGGGTCATACTTCAGGACCTCGTTGCCCTTGATGTCCTCGGAGTAGCCCGGCATAACCGGGGAGGTGAAGTCTTTGGCCGGGGTACGGGTGCCCTTGAAGATGGTGTCCGTGATCTCCTCGCGGTTGATGGCGTAGGAGATGGCTTGGCGACGCAGCACGCCTTCCTCGCCGGAGTAGTGCTCGAGGTTCTCGCCCAAGGTGAAGGACTGGAAGATGGCGGTCGGCTGGTTCACGGCACGGTCGCCGAGGTCGGCCTCGTAGACATCGAAAGCGGAGTCCGGGACGGCGTCGAGGACGTCCAGGTTGCCTGCCAGCAGGTCGGCGTAGGCCGCGTCCTGACCTGCGTAGAAGACGAACTTGATGCCGTCATTCTGCGGGGTCTGGCCGCCCTTGTACTCCTCATTCGGGACGACGGTGGCGTCCTGGTTGTGGTTCCACTCGGTCAGCTTGTACGGACCGTTACCAATCGGGTTCTGGCCGAAGGCGTCCATGTCCTCCAGGGCGGACTCGTGCAGCGGGTAGAACGCGGAGTAACCCAGCTGCGCCGGGAAGTCCTGCTCAGGGCTGTTCAGGGCGATGGTAAAGGTGTGGTCGTCGACGACCTTGAGGCCCTCCATCTCCTTGATGCCTTCCTTGAAGCCCTTGATGTTGGCAAAGAAGGAAGCGTTGAGCTGGTCATTGGCCACGGCGTAGTTCCAGGCGTCCACGAAGTTCTTCGCGGTCACTGGGGAGCCGTCGGAGAACTTGGATTCCTTGAGCTTGACGGTGAACTCAGTGTTGTCGTCATTCGGCTCGATGGATTCAGCCAGCTCGTTCTGAGCTTCGCCATCGCCGTCGTAGTAGACCAGGCCAGCGTAGATGGAATCGACAATGCGTCCGCCGCCGACCTCGTTGGTGTTGGCCGGGATGAGCGGGTTCTGCGGCTCGGAGCCGTTGACGGTGACGATGCCATCGCCGGAGCCGGAAGCAGAGTCTGAACCGGAGTTGTCGCCACCACAAGCCGCGAGGGTGAGCGGCAGAGTAGCGACAGAGAGAGCAGCGAGCGTCTTCTTGAGCGTCATGTGGGTCTTAGACCTCCGTGGTGCGAAAGATGTAGAAAACCTGTGGTGTTGGTTTGATATGAAGCTACCGCGTGGCGCGCCTCATATACAAGGAATTGAAAAATATGTCCTGTGATAAAAGCTATAGATTGGTAGGTATTCTTTCTTAACCTGCGGTTTTGTCAACGAATTAAAAAATCCCCATCCCCCTGAGAGGGGTGGGGCACGGAGGGCGGTGAATGTTACCTATCTCGCATCCAGTGAACGATGGTCTGAGTAAAACCATGCGGGTTCTCAAGATAGGGCAGGTTCTTGGACCCGGGGATAGTGGTGGCGGTGAAGTCCCCACGGCAGCGCCGCGCCGCCCGCCGCGCCACTGGCCGCCAGAGCATCTGATCTGCGTGGATAAACAGGGTGGGGCAAGAAACTGTGAGTTCGAGCCAACTGAGCGGAACGACGGCGGTGCGCAGTCGGTGATTCCAGATGATTCCGCGGCGGACGTTTCCGATGCGCGAGGAAGCCACGCGCAGGCGCAGGGCCTCCTCCCGCTCGGCGCCGCTGAAGGAGCCGAGGGCGTCGAGATCCATCTCCCGGAGGTACGTGGACTCTCTCAGTAGGAGGCTCGGGGCGCCAGTCTTTCCCAGTCGGCACAAGGCCGCGCGCAGGAGAACCCACCCAAAATCCCAGGGGCGCGCGGCGATGGCGCGGCGGAGATCAGCTGGGTGTGCCGCCGAAACAGATACCAGCCCGCGTACCCGCTCGGGCCGCTCGGTAGCCAGCGCCCACGCCACCGCACCACCGGTATCCGCGCCCACCAGGTAGGCGTCGTCGTGGCCTAATGCGCGGATGGCACCGCTGACATCACCAACCGCCACGCGGATATCCTGGCCGGGTTCGAGCGGTGGTTTATCGGACATGCCAAAACCGCGCATGTCGAGGGCAGCGACGTGGAAGCCTGCGGCGGCAAGCGGGGCAATGACATTCCGGAAGTCGAACCACCCGCCGAAAGATCCATGGAGTAGCAGCACCAGCGGGTCGTCCGGGTTGCCGGCGGTAGCCGCGTGGAGGCGGATGCCGCGCGTGTGCAGGAACTCGTGCTCAAAGGGGCCGTCAAGCTCCACTACGGAGGGCGGTAGGGGATTCATGGGCGGGCCTTTCATGGGAGGGTGCACAGACGAAATCCGCCCCGAACGCATGTGCTCGGGGCGGGAGAGTTAAAAGGACCTTAAAGGTTTAGGTGTAGAGGCCACGCTCGATGGACTTTTCAGCCTTACCCGGAACCAGCTTCTTGAGTTCCTTCGTGGACTCGATGGTCTTCTCCGGGGCCTTGACCTGCTTGACCTGCTTGAAACCGATAAAGGCCACGACGGCGGCGATGACCACCATGAGCAGGAAGACGATCAGGAAGGCTGCCCAGCGGTCGAGCCACTTGGACAGCAGCTCCGCCAGGAAGAAGAAAAAGAAGAAGGAGCTATACAGCGCCACGGTACCGGCAACGCCGAACATGCCCGCGCCGATGCCACCCTTCTTTGCGGAAGCGGCGAGCTCGGTCTTAGCCAACTCGACCTCGGAGCGAACCAGCTGGGACATCTGTTCGGTGGCGTTGGATACGAGCTGGCCGATGGATGCTTCGCCGCGGCGGGAGGTATCTGCATCGCTCAAGGGAATGCCGTCTACCTTCGGGGCGAACTTGTTGGACCCGTCAGTGAATAGTCCGTCGTTGCTCACGGTTAAAAACTCCTACTGTTTTGTCGCAATCTATATCGGCCATAGTAATGAACTTTCCAGAGTTCATGTGGTGCGGCCCGCAAAGTGGGTACGGCGTTATTGTAATGGGTATGCCGCATTCTGACCCGCTGACCCCGCTGATGGCCCTATCTGGGGTGGAGGATAAAGCTGGTTCTGCCGCCGCAGCGATTGCGCGCGTGCACCGCCGCCCCGCGGGCTTGCGCAAGTTTGACGTTATCTCTTCCGAATCACTCTTGCGCGGTGCGCGGGCGGCCGCGGCGATCGACGGCGCGCCGCTTGAGGCTGACGGTATCCCGCCCGCAGTTAGCGCTTATTCCCTCCTCGCTCCCGAAAAACAGGTCGCCACGGTGCGGACCTTCGCACGGGCCCCGCTGCAGGTCTTGGCCAGTATCGATGTCGCGGCGGGCGGTGTGGGTCATCCCGATCAGGACCCAGCGGTGGCACAGGCGCTGGCACAGCTCATCACGCGCGGAGCCGGCGTGGATTTCGATCGTTTATTGCCGGTGGTACTGCACGCGGAGATTGCTGCGCGCTCGCTGTTCGGTGCGCGCAGCACCGCCGTGGCGCTCGTCGCCTCGCGCACTGCCGCTATCCATACGGGCTTCGATCCGCGGGGATTCGCCGTGCCCGAGACCTACCTCAACCGTCATCGCGCGGACTATCGCGCGGCACTGGACGCTTACGATCAGGACCCGGCGGTGCTCATTACGCTGCTTCTCGACGCCTGGGAGGCCGGCGCCCGCGAAGCCGACGGCATCGCGCAAGCGGCTTAATCGCGCAGCTGCTGCCGTGCAAATAAAATCCCGCCGACCACTAAGGCTGCGATGCCGGCCACGACCGCCGAGCCGATACCGAATTCGCGGGCGCTGGGGGCGGTGAAGAGCGGAACGGGGTGTTTAAAGGTGCGGATTTCCCAGTCGTGGGTGATGGCGTGCTTCTTCAACAGGCGGTCCGGGTTCACGGCAACGGGGTGGCCAACCTGCTCCAGCATCGGGATGTCTGTGGCGGAATCGGAGTAGGCAAAGGACGCGTCGGGGTCGACGTTGAGCTCCTGAGCAATGCGCGCCAGTGCCTCAGCTTTTGCGGCGCCTTTGCAGTAAAACAGGATCTCCCCGGTGAACCGGCCGTCCTTCTCGGCGAGCTCGGTGGCCACGACGTGCTCGATGCCCAGTTCCTGTGCGATGGGTTCGACCAGCACGCTTGCCGACGCCGAGATGATCACCACCTCGTGGTCGGCGGTGCGGTGGGCGTCGATAAGCGCGCGTGCCTCCGCATAAATGGCAGGGGTGACCACTGTGTGCATGGTCTCCACCGCGATGTCGTGGACCTCCTGAACGGACCAACCGGCGGCCATGGCGGCGAGCTGATCACGGGTGGTGTCCATGTGCTCGCTGCTGTGGCCGGCGAGCATATAACTGGCCTTGGCTAAAGACAGCTGGAGCGCCTCGGCATGGGTGATGAGACCGTTGTGCATGAATTCGCGGCCGAAGGCATAGGCCGAGGATGTGGCAATAATCGTCTTGTCCAAGTCGAAGAACGCGGCTGCGCGAGTGGTGCCGTGAGAGGGAAAAGGGGTACCGGTCATCGAGGGCCTGCCGTTTGTGTGCGAGTTACCCTGCTCATCGTAGCCCCTTAGCAGGCAGAATCGGGAGTACGCAAAGAGATTGCCCGAAATCTCAAGGAATCTTGTCGTTCGCTGTTGTCATCTCTTCTTTCGCATGTCATAATGTCAGGTGCAAGGCCCCGATATACAGTGCGGCCTGCCCCGGCGCACCCCCCCGATGCCGGGTTACCGATGGCCCGCGCACACCCCCCCGAGGCGCGGGCCATCACCTTTTTCAAATACCGGGCTCGTCTGTGGCCATCGAGCTGAGACATATTTGATGTCCTAGCACGGCGATAAACTCTCAGCTGTGACAAGCTATCGAGCAAATTCATTTTCTCACCAAAAGGGATCAGGTCCTCCTCAGGTGAGTTTGCCGCTTGCTGCAGAAAGTGCCGTCTACTTTGTAGATGAAGCCGGAAGTAAAGGCACGTTAGGTAAGCATTTCGTTGTTGCGGCTGTGCGCACGAAGGATCCTGATTTCCTTTCGCGGGAGATTAAGGCATGTCGTGAGCGGAATAACTTCACAAAGGCTGACGAGATTAAGTTCTCGAAAGTTACTAAGCACTCTGAGCCGATTTTGCTTGATGTTTTTCGAACAGCGATAAGCTCGGGGTGCACGTTCGGAGCTTTTGTTTTGGACAAGAGGCATTTCGATCCGTGGAGTAGTCGAGAACAGTGGCAGGGGCATTTGTTCGCGACAGATCGGCTGCTTCGGGGTCTGGTTACTCGCCGTGAAGTTGGGGTGGTGATGCTCGACCACATTGATGTCCCAGTAGGGGTTTCCTACGGAGACACTCTAGTGAACTCTCTCAACAATCGATTTGGAAATAAGCGGTTTGCAACGGCCGTTAGTCTGGATTCTCGGACTTGTCCGGCACTACAGGTGGCAGATCTGCTTGCTAGTTCGGTTTTCCATGCGCGAAAAAAGATCGAAGACGTGGGGTTGGAGGCTTTCTTGGAAGATCGTTCGCCAAAGGCCCGGCTTTCGAAGGGCATTGCGGCCGCATTAGGCGAGAGTCATTTTGGTGACTGCCGTACACCACTTTTGAAGATTGAGACAAGCCATGAGAGGTCATTGACAGAATTGAAGCGCCAACGATACTCTTAGGTGAGGCGCTGAACGCCATAGCCGCAGGCTAAAAGCAAGCGCCCCTCGGGCCTAGTCTCAGACTTACTACCCGAGTTTTATGGCTAACCAAGCCATTCTTTACCGCACTTATTGCGATACCCTCGAGCGTGGCTCGGGGGTATTTGCTTTTGACTCTTAATGGCGGATTCTAAGGATCGTGGAAGCACGGTTTCCTGTGAGTTTTTGTACGTGAGCCCCGGTAATTTTGTTCAAGCGTCAGCAAAATGGGTGCGGAAGACGCCACAAAGGCGAAGTTATCCACAGGTGACTAGGAAGCTCTAGCGCGCGGTTGGTGCGCTCGCGCATGCTTCAGACATGAGCACGTTTCACCTAGTTATCGCCGTTGGGGATTCCACGCTGCGAGCAGAGGCAGCCTCCGCAGCAGCCGCCAGTACTGCGGAAGTGAGCACCGTGGAGGACCCGCGGGACTTCTCCCGGCACTTGCCCAAGGCAGACGCCGTCTTGGCTGATTCGCTGACGGCTCGTCTCGTGGCGGGGCATCCGCGGGTGTACTTCCTGGCCTTGGATCCGGGGCCCATCGATTATGAGGCCGCGCTGTGCTGCCGCGCGACGGCCGCCTTTATCGTGCCCGCCCAATCGAAAGAGCTCCTGGGCGCACTGGCAGCAGACGCCACTCCGGAGACCACCGTGTCCACCGGTTTAACACTGGCGGTGACTGGTTCCGCTGGGGGCTTGGGTGCCTCGACCGTGGCGGTGGCTCTGGCCCGCGAGGCGGGCGCGGATCTCCTCGTTGATGCGAGCCCCTATTCCGGTGGTCTCGATTTGCTCACCGGAATTGAGAACAAGCCCGGCGCGCGGTGGCCGGATCTTGCCGCGGGGACCGGTTCAGTTGATGCAGCAGACCTCGTCCGTGCTCTGCCTACCACCCCGGATGGCATCGCGGTTCTTTCCGCTGCTAGGTCCGCCAGCGCAGAGGCGGTGCAGATGAGTGCTGCCCGGCGCGCGGCCATCATGCAAGCTGCGTGTTTATATCCAGGAACAGTGGTGGTGGATTGCCCGCCGTGGGATATCCCCGATGCGGCGGATCACGTGGTGGTGCTGACTGCCGCAGAGGTGCGGGCGGCCGCCGCCTGCGCGCAGCTGGTGGCGGAGCTTCGTGCCCGGCCGCAGGAGTGCTCCGTCGTCGTGCGCAACCGCCAGTGGGCGGGCCTGGATGCCAGCGATATTGCCACGGTGACTCACGCGGATCCCATCGCTGAGTTGCCGACGATCCGTGGCCTGACCCGCACGGTGGAAACTAGTGGGCTGCCGCGCCAGTTGCCCCGAGCTCTAGCTCGTGTCGCGCGCCAGATGTGGAAGGTCGTGGCATGAACCTGATTGATACGATGCGCACCATCGTGGCCTCCGAGCCACAGCTGGCCCATGATGCACCGGCCTTGGCACGGCGCATTCGCCAGGAAGCCGGTGTCATCAGTGATGTCGACGTGCTCGACCTTTTGCAGCGCCTGCGCCACGATTCCGTGGGCTTGGGACTGCTGGAGCCGGTCCTGTCGCTGCCGGGGCTGACCGATGTCGTTGTCAATGGCCCTGATGCCTGTTTCGTTGATTGCGGGCAGGGCCTGCAGCCACGCGATATTGGCTTCGCCGACGACGCCGAGGTTCGCCAGCTGGCCACCCGGCTGGCTGCGGTGGCGGGCGTGCGGTTGGATGATGCGCAACCTTTTGCCGATGGGCGCCTGACCCGCCCCGATGGCACGAGAATTCGCCTCCACGCGTTGCTTGCTCCTCCTTCGGCAAGTGGAACCTGTATCAGCCTCCGCGTGCTGCGCCAAGCGCAAACCAGCTTGGAGGAACTGATAGCTAATGGCAGCATTGATTCCAGCCTGGAGCACGTCCTGCGCGCTGTGGTTGAGCGGCGGGCATCCTTCCTGGTTACGGGAGGGACGGGCTCCGGCAAGACGACGTTGCTCGCCGCCTTGCTGGGGTGCGTGCCCGCCACCGAGCGCTTGCTCATCATCGAGGACACTCCGGAGCTTTCCCCGAATCACCCGCACGTGGTGACCCTGGTATCGCGCCGGGCCAACGCGGAAGGGCGCGGCGAGATCTCCATGTCGCTCCTTCTCCGCCAAGCGCTACGCATGCGCCCGGACCGCATCGTCGTTGGCGAAATCCGCGGCGCGGAGGTCGTGGAACTGCTTGCCGCGCTCAACACCGGGCACGATGGTGGTGCGGGCACCGTGCACGCAAACTCTGTTGATGAAGTGCCCGCCCGCATGGAGGCCCTCGCCGCTCTCGGCGGGCTCGACCGCGTAGCGCTGCATTCGCAGCTGGCGGCCGCCGTGCACGTGGTCCTCGGGATGGAGCGCACGCCGGAGGGGCGTCGGCTAGCGCACCTCGGCGTGCTGGAGGGAAACCCGGTTACACCGCAGCTGGTGTGGACGGCCGAAGACGGCCCGCTTCCCGGGTTTTCGCAGCTGTGCTCGCGGCTGGGGGTGGAACCATGATGTGGCTATTCCTTGCGGCGGCGTGTTTGATTTCGCAGCCTGCTTCGGTGACGCGGCTGGAATCGCCGAAGCCTCGCTCGCTGGCACCCGGGGCGCTCTTCCTCGGGGTCGGGTGCTGTGTCTTCTTCGGCAGGCCCACTGTCGTGGTGGCGGTGGGCTGCATTGTGGCCTGTGTGCTGTGGTTTGCCAATGACCTGGCGGCGTCCCGGCGTGAGCGCCGTGGCTCGGAGGCGCTCGCCTCCTACTTCGGTTCTGTTGCCGCCGAGCTGCGGGCGGGATCGACGACGGCGGGAGCGCTTCGCCGGGGCGCCGACGCCCTTCCAGACTCCACCCCGGAGAATCTCCGCGCCGCGTTGAGTACGGCGGCGGGTCTCGCGGCGCAAGGAGGTTCGCCTGCGGTTGCTCTCACGGCGCCAGAGGTGGCCCGCTATGCAGCGCTGCTGACGCTCTCGGGGCGCCATGGCGTGGCGTTGGCGAACCTCATTGAGCAGGCTCAAAGCCAGCTGGATACCGCGCGCCGCCATGCCGGTGAGACCGCGGCCTCCTTGCAAGGGCCACAGGCCACCGCGGTCATCCTGGCGTGCCTGCCGCTGGCGGGCATCCTTATGGGTGGGGCGATGGGCGCGGATTCCCTGGGGTTCTTGCTCGGTGGTGGCCTTGGGGGCGTGCTTCTCGACGTCGGCGTGGCCCTCGTCTGCGCCGGATTCGCCTGGTCGCGCCTCATTCTGCGAAAGGCGGCGCAGTGATGGTCTTGACGTATATCTCCGCTGCATTCATGGCTGCGGCACTCGCTGTTACCTCTGCTGCACCGTCTGGACGAATAGCCCAGTCGGGCTCGCGCACACCGCGCCCGAAGACGCCGCGCGATGGTCCCGAAGTGGACTATAGTCCGCTCGATGCTGCCAGCGACCTGGAGCTCTTCGCCGCGTGCCTAGAGGCCGGTCTCTCCACGCGCAGTGCTGTGCTAGCCGTCGCTGAAGCCTCACCGCAGTGGTCGGAGGCGGCCGCTCTCATCGGGGTGGGGGTTCCCATGAGTACCGCGTGGTCTGCGCTGGCCAGTCAGCCGCATTTGGAAGAACTGGTGCGGCTTACGCAGCTGTCTGGCGAATCGGGCGCGGCCATGGCTACGGGGTGCCACCGGTTGGTGGCGCAGCTGCGTGCCGAAGCCTCGGCACAAGCTACCGCGCGGGCGGAGCGCGCTGGTGTGTTCATCGCAGCACCGCTGGCAGTGTGCTTCCTTCCCGCATTCCTGGTCCTTGGGTTGATACCTGTCCTTATCAGCTTGGGCCAGCAACTCTTTTAAGTCAGAACAATCAACCATTTTCAGAACGCACAACCGACACAAACACAGTAAAAGAAAGCTAGGTAAATCATGCAGAAAAAAGTAAACTACCAGTTACTATTAGCGAATGATGATGGTATGTCCACGATAGAATATGCCATGGGTTCGCTCGCGGCCGCAGCGCTTGCCGCGGTGCTCTATGCCGTGGTCAATGGTGGCGAAGTTACCAGCGCTATCACGTCCATCATCACCGACGCCCTGTCCAACACCCCAGGCTAATGCGCGCGCTTGATGACGCCGGCTCCGTCACCATTGAGGCCGCATTGTCGCTGTCCGCACTCGTCATCGTTGCCGCGGGAATCGTGGGTGGCATCGCCACGCTGTCGGCCCACCTCGCTGCCGTTGACGCCGCGGGCGCTGCAGCCCGCTCCGCCGCCATCGGCGTGGACTTTCAGCGCGATGGAGTGACGGTGAACGTGAGCGAAGGCTCCGGGCTTATGACCGCTGAGGCCGCCGTGCCGGCACCGCTGGGGACTATGCGCGCGCAGGCGGTGTTTCCCGCGGAGATGGCAGCGGGTGGGAACAACGGGGCGCAGCCATGAGGCGTCGTCAGCGTAGTTGGGGAAGGATCCTGGCGGGGGAGGAGGGCTATGCCACCGTCGTCACCGCCGGGATCATCGCCGCGGTGGCTTCTCTGTTGCTGGCGGTTGCGGCAGTTGCTTCACTCGTTGTAGCGCGGCACGAAGCACAGGTGGCGGCGGACCTCGCCGCCGTGGCCGGTGCGTGGGAGGTAGCCAAGGGCAGGGACGCCTGCACGAAGGCCACAGAGATCGCCGCGCTCAACGGCGCGGAACTCGGCTCCTGTGACATCGATGGGCGCGACGTGGAGGTCATTGCCCGGCTGCGCGGGCGCAGCGCTATCGCCCGCGCCGGTCCGGTCTAAGAGGTCATGGTGACCAGCGCGCCGAGGAGGGCTATAGCGCCTGCCTTGTCCAGTGGGTTGTTGCCGTTGCCGCACTTGGGGGATTGCACGCACGACGGGCAGCCGGACTCGCAAGGGCAGGAGCGCACGGCCTCAAAGGTGGCCTTGATCCACTCGGGGAAGCGCCGGAAACCTTCCTCGGCGAAGCCGGCGCCGCCGGGATGGCCGTCGTAGACGAAGACCGTGGGCAAGCCCGTATCGGCGTGCTGGGCGGTGGACACGCCGCCGATATCCCAGCGGTCGCAGGTGGCAATGAGCGGTAGCAACCCAATGGCGGCGTGCTCGGCCGCATGGAGGGTGCCCGGGGTGCGCCCGGCGGTGACTCCCATCGCTGCGAGTGCCAGCGGATCGATGGTGTAGGCCACCGCCCGGGTCACCAGGCGCTGCTCCGGCAGGTCAAGGGGGATATCCTCGCCCACGGAGCCATCGGGAAGCCGTACCTGGTAGCCGGTGACCTTATCGGTCACCTCAACCTCCAGGCTGGCCACCCACAGGCCGGGAGCGTAGTTCACCAGGTCATCGGCTTCGCTCAGGATGCGGATATCCGTCGTGGACTTTGGCTGCGTGGTGTAGTCCGGGGCCTTTGGCACGGCGAGGGCCACGCCCGGCTCGGCGGACGCCGAACCATCGCCTCCGCCGAGGTGAAGTTCCTCGATGACGAAGCTCTCGCCACGGTGCAGGTACACCGCGCCGGGATGCACCTGGCTTACCGCGCGGGCTGAATCGATGGTGCCCAGCAGGCGGCCATCGGAGGAATCCACAATCATGACTTCCTCGCCCGAACCGCCGCGCAGCGAGACTGCTGTGTGCGCGGTCTCCGGGGTGAGCTCGCTTGAGTCAGCCGGCAGGGGAGCGGCGAACCAACCCTGCGGGCGCCGGCGCAGCAAGCCTTGCTGGGCTAGGTCGTGGACCACGTCTTCGGCGCGGAAGGCAGCTACGTCGGCATCAGACAACGGTTTCTCCACCGCCGCGCAGTACACGTGCCCGGCCAGGATATAGGGGTTAGCCGGGTTGAACACGCTGGCCTCCACCGGTCGGCCCAACAGTGCCTCTGGGTGGTGAACCAGGTAGGTGTCCATCGGTTCATCGCGGGCCACCAGCACCACCAGCGAGCCCTGGCCGCGGCGGCCCGCGCGCCCGGCCTGCTGCCAGAAGCTAGCAACCGTGCCCGGGAACCCAGCGGTGACCACGGCATCGAGCCCGCCGACGTCGATGCCCAGCTCCAAAGCCGAGGTGGTGGCCACGCCGAGCAGGGAGCCATCGTCCAGCGCCTGCTCCAGCGCGCGGCGGTCTTCGGCCAAATACCCCGCGCGGTAGGCGGCAATCCGGCGCGCAAAATCCGGCCGGCCCAGCCTCCCGGAGAGCTCTTCTGCTGCCCGCAGCGCGGTGGTCTCTGCCGCGCGCCGCGAGCGCACAAAGGTCAACGTTCGAGCGCCCTGCGCCACGAGCGCGGCCATCATCCAGGCCGCTTCCGTTGTGGCGGCGCGGCGCACGGGGGCGCCGTTTTGGCCCTCAATTCCCTCCATGAAACCCGGCTCCCACAGCGCTACCGTCCGCGCGCCCGTCGGCGCGCCATCCTCGGTTACGGGGAGAAACTCGCGTCCCGTCAGCCGTGCAGCATGCCGGGCGGGATCCCGCATGGTCGCCGAAGCCGCAATCACCACCGGCCGCGAACCATAGTGCGCGCACAGCCGCAGCAAACGCCTCACCACGAGCGCCACGTTCGCCCCGAAAACCCCGCGGTAGGCGTGCGCCTCATCAATCACGATGAACTTCAAGTGCCGCAGCACCCGCGCCCACCGCTGGTGCGCGCCCAGCAGAGAAGAATGAATCATGTCCGGGTTGGAGAAGATAAACCGCGCCTGATCGCGGATACCGGCGCGAGCTTCGGTGGGGGTATCACCGTCGTAGGGGGCGGGGTGGACGTCGTGAAGCGCGGCGATGCTCTGCGTGAGCTCGAGCACCGTGCGCAGCTGGTCCGAGCCCAGCGCCTTCGTCGGCGTGATGTAGAGCGCGCACGCGGTCGGGTCCTGCGTCAGACGGGACAGAATGGGCAAACGGTAACCCAGGGACTTTCCGGAACTCGTGCCGGTGGAGACCACGACGTCGCGCCCCTCCCACGCGGCCTGTGCCACGGCGACCTGGTGGGCATAGAGCTTGGCGACGCCCTGCTCCTCCAACGCCTCCCGCAACTCCGGCAGGACCCACTCGGGCCACTCGGCATAGCGTGCTGGTTGGGCAGGCAGGGTGGTGGAGTGCGTTAGCTCGGACTCGGGGAAACACTCAACAAGGTGCTCGACGAGCTCCTCACCCAGAGGGTTCTCACTCACGCTTGCCTCCACTAATCTGCTGTAGGTGCCCAAACGTGGCACACTGGTGCACTAGTTTGCACTACTTTATTTCCGCAAAGGACAACTCATCATGGCATACGGTACCGTCAAGTTCTTCAACGCCGAAAAAGGTTACGGCTTCATTGAGCAGGAGGACGGCTCCGGCGACATCTTCGTGCACTACACCGAAATCCAAGGAACCGGCTTCCGCACCCTCGAAGATAACCAGCGCGTCTCCTTTGAGATTGGGGAAGACGCTAAAGGCCAGCAGGCCACCAACGTCGAGGTGGTTTAGGGGGACTCGGCGTAGCCGCGCCGGGTATCCCACCATTCCAGCAGCTTATTCTGCCCCTTTTGCAGGCCGAAGCCGATGATGATGGCGGCGATGATGGAAATGAGCATGGCTATCGCGGGTGAGCCGGAGAAGGCCACGCCGCCGAGGTAGCCAATGGCTAGCGCCTGCGCCACCCACAACAGGACACCGAAGGTGTCGAAGAAGAAAAACAGCGGCCAGGGATAGCGCATGGAGCCCAGCAGAATCGTCATAAACAGGCGGGCCGAGGGGATGAAGCGCGCGATGATGATGGCCGCGCCGCCGCTGCGCCGAATATTACGCTTGACCCACGTCAAAGCGTCGTAGGCCTTCGTTCCCTTTTGGGCTCTATTAATAAGGGCGATGAGCCGCGTTCCCAGGAGGAAGCACAAGTTATCCCCCAAAATTGCGGCAACCATGGCGACGAAAAACATGGTGGGAAGGTGGGGGAAACCTTGGGAGCCAGACCAGGCGCCCACCATGTTGAGGGGAACCTCCGAAGGCAAAACGGGGAAGAAGCAGTCGAGGAAAATCAGTGAACCCACCAGCGGATAAATCCACTGTGTGGCCATGATGACCTCGAACCATGCAGTAATAGACGCAATCACGCTGTCTCCCAGTTGTGTGCTGTGAGGCGAATCCTCGGACGGCCAGTATAGACCCCCGGTTGTGTGGACGTGAACTGGCCTGAATAACTAGAGTAAGCCTCTATCTGTGTACTCTAGGGGCAATTGCCCAGCAGAGGACTAGCCATCGGAAGGGATGAAGTCGAAGTGGCAGAAGCTACCGGCCCGGGGAAGACCCTGGTCATCGTCGAGTCAGCAACCAAGGCGAAGAAGATTCAGCCTTACCTCGGCGATAAGTACATTGTTGAGGCCTCCGTCGGCCACATCCGGGACCTTCCCCGCGGCGCCGCCGACGTCCCCGCCAAGTATAAGAAGGAATCCTGGGCGCGCCTCGGTGTTAACCCGGAGGATAACTTCACCCCGCTGTACGTCATCAGCCAGGACAAGAAGAAGAAGGTCGCTGACCTCAAGGCCAAGCTGAAGCAGTGCGACCAGCTCTACCTCGCAACAGACCCCGACCGCGAGGGCGAGGCCATTGCCTGGCACCTGCTGGAAGTACTCAAGCCCAAGGTGCCGGTGCGCCGAATGGTCTTCAACGAGATCACCAAGTCCGCCATCCTGGAGGCCGCGGAAAACACCCGTGAACTCGATGAAAACCTCATCGACGCCCAGGAAACCCGCCGCATCCTGGACCGCCTCTACGGCTACGAGGTCTCCCCGGTGCTGTGGAAGAAGGTCATGCCGCGCCTATCGGCTGGCCGCGTGCAGTCGGTAGCTACCCGCGTCATCGTCGAGCGCGAGCGCGAGCGCATGGCATTCATCCCCGCCGAGTACTGGGATCTCACGGCAACGCTGAAATCCACGCCGGATTTCGATGCGCGCCTGAGTGCCCTCGATGGCAAGCGCGTGGCCGCGGGCCGCGACTTCAACGATAGGGGTCAGCTGAAGAGCGACGAGGTGGTCGTCGTCAAGCAGGCCCAGGCGGAGCAGCTGGCCAGCGCGCTGGAAGGCTCCACCATGACCGTGGCCAGCGTCGAGCACAAGCCTTATTCGCGCAAACCTTCCGCGCCGTTTATGACCTCGACGCTGCAGCAGGAGGCTGGCCGCCGCCTGCACTACACCTCGGAGCGCACGATGCGCATTGCGCAGCGCCTCTACGAGAACGGTCACATCACCTATATGCGTACCGATTCGACCTCCCTGTCCAAGCAGGGCCTGGATGCTGCGCGTGAGGCTGCGTCCTCCATCTTCGGCGCGGAGTTCGTCTCAGATGGACCGCGCCGGTATGACCGCAAGGTGAAGAATTCCCAGGAGGCCCACGAGGCCATCCGTCCCGCCGGCGAGCGTTTTGCCACCCCGGGCCAGCTGGCCGGGCAGCTCGACGCCGAGGAATACAAGCTTTATGAGCTGATTTGGAAGCGCACCGTGGCCTGCCAGATGGCCGACGCCAAGGGAACCTCGATGAAGGTGACCGCAGCTGTCAACGCCGGCGGCCACGACGCTGACTTCTCCGCAACCGGCCGCACGATTACCTTCCCGGGCTTCCTCAAGGCCTACGAAGACGTCGCGGCGAAGGACTCGAAGGGAGAGTCCCGCCTGCCGCACCTCAATGAGGGCGACACGCTGAAGACCGCTGCGGTTACTGCCGACGGCCACTCCACCAACCCGCCGGCGCGCTATACCGAGGCCAGCTTGGTCAAGAAGATGGAAGATTTGGGCATTGGGCGCCCGTCGACGTACGCCTCCATCATCAAGACCATCCAGGACCGCGGCTACGTGCTCTCCCGCGGCAACGCGCTGGTGCCCTCGTGGGTTGCCTTCGCGGTCGTTGGCCTGTTGGAGAATAACTTCACTGAGCTGGTGGATTATGACTTCACCTCCTCCATGGAGGACGAACTCGATGCGATTGCCGCCGGTTCGGAGAACGGCACGGATTGGCTGAATAACTTCTACTTCGGAAACACGGAGGCCGGCGAGCGCAAGGCCGCGTCCATCGCGCGCCACGGCGGCCTGAAGTCCCTGGTGGACATCAACCTGGAGGCCATCGATGCCCGCAAGGTCAACTCCCTGCGCCTCTACACGGACGCGGAAGGCCGCGATGTCTTCGTGCGCGTGGGCCGCTACGGTCCGTATATCGAGCGCGCCGTGGGCACCAACGAGGACGGTACGGTGGAGTACCAACGCGCCAACCTCTCGGAGACGGTCACCCCGGATGAGCTCAACGAGGCCTTGGCGGAGAAGCTTTTTGCCACCCCGCAGGGCGGGCGCGAGCTGGGCCAGAACCCGGAGAACGGACGCACCATCGTGGCCAAGGAGGGTCGTTTCGGCCCCTACGTGACCGAGCAGGTGCGTGACGACGAGCGCGAGAAGGCCGAGGCCGAAGCCGAGGAGATCGTCAAGGAAGAGCGCGCCGCCGAGGACGCCCAGCGCGCGGCTGAGGGCAAGCGCGCCAAGAACTGGGAGACCAAGACCGCGGCGAAGCAGAAGGAAAAGCGCATTGCTGAGTACGTCGAGGAGAAGCTCAAGCCAGGCACGGCCTCGCTTTTTGCCTCGATGGAGCCGGCCAGCGTCACCCTCGAGGAAGCACTGAAGCTGCTGAGTCTGCCGCGTGAGGTGGGCGTGGACCCCTCGGATGGCGAGGTCATCACCGCGCAGAACGGCCGCTATGGCCCGTACCTAAAGAAGGGCAAGGACTCCCGTTCCTTGGCCAAGGAGGAGCAGATCTTCTCCATCACCTTGGATGAGGCGCGCCGCATCTACGCGGAGCCGAAGCGCCGCGGCCGTGCGGCCGCGCAGCCGCCGATTAAGCAGCTGGGTGATAACGACGTGTCCGGTAAGCCGATGACGGTCAAGGACGGCCGCTTTGGCCCGTACGTCACCGACGGCACGACGAATGCCTCGCTGCGTCGCGGCGACGATCCGGAGCAGCTTACCGACGCCCGCGCCAACGAGCTCCTCTCCGAGCGCCGCGCCAAGGATGCCGCGAACGGTGGTGTGAAGAAATCGACGAAGAAGAGCACCAAGAAATCGACTAAGAAATCGACGAAGAAGGCCACGAAGAAGTCGACCAAGAAGGCCACGAAGAAGCCTTCGCCGGGCACCAAGAACGTGGTCAAGGCCGGATCACGTAGGAAGTAGCAGGACATGAAGACCAGCTTCGCGCGCGATATGGTGGCCCGCACCCAGGAAGGCACCGAGGCTCTCCTGCGCGCGGCGGGCCCGGCCTTTACTGGCCGCGATCACTTCACCCTCGGCGCGCTTGCTGCGGGGGAGACTGCTGTCTGGTCACGCCTGTTTAAGTGGCGCACGCTCGGTGTGGCCACGACGGCCGCTGTACCCGTGCTGCTGGCCCTGCGCCCGGACTGCGCACCGGAGACCCGCGTGGGGCTCATCGCCGCATCCCTGGGGCAGGCCGCCAAGCGCGGTGCACCAACGACGTTCGGCGTGACGTGTGTGAGCGCACAATACGCATCCTTCGCGTGGGCGCTGCGCGGCGCGCGCAATGATGCGGTGGGCTGGGGTCTGCGCGCCGGAGCGTGGGCCGCAGGCATTGCGCTCTCGCGCACCCGGAGTGAGCGCCTCGCCACGGCCGTCGCCGGAATCCCGGCGGCCGCTCTCTCCGCGCTAGCCGGTGATGAGAAGTTCCGCGCCGACGAAGCCACGCAAGGGCTGAGCCATGGCGCTAACCTGCTTCTGGCCTCTGAGGCGCTGACGGTCCTGAACCCGGTTGAGCAGCGCCAGGATGCGGGCCTGCGTGGCCGAGCCCTGGATGCGGCGCAGTCGGCGGCGCAGACGGTAGGCCTGGTACTGCTGGTGGATGGGTTGGCGCGGAAGGGCCGGGATTAGACGCCGCACCTAATTCCGGGCGCATTGTCTTGCCGTAGGATAGGCGGCGGTGCACCCACTCGAAGGGCCCAGGCTTGCCTGCGGCCTCGAGCGCGCAGGCGATGATAAGCGTTGCTAGCCATACCCCGGCGGCCAACGTTGCTTGGCCTGCGGCGCTGAACTCCGGTCCAATGTTGAGGGTGAAGGGGTAGACCAGCGCCAGGAAGAACACGGACTGCAGCACGTAGCCGGTCATGGAGCGCTTACCGAGCGCGATGAGTGGCCACAGGAACCACGGGCGCGCACCACGGCGCTGCAGGGGTTCTAGGGCGAGTGTTGCCCCCGCCACGATGCCCGGCCCGGTGAGCATGCCGATGCAGCTATTCGCCGCGTTGAGGGGTTCTGCCAGCGCTGGGGCCAGCACCCCAATCGTGGACAAGCCCCAGGGCAGCCCGAGGAAGAGGATGATGGCTAGGGCCAAAAGGGTCCACGCCCACAGCTCGCGCCGATGGCCCCCGGCCAAGGTTCCGCGGCGCGCCCACACGAAACCTACGAGCATCACCGGAAGGACCAAGGCTCCCGTCAGGGGAACGGAAAAAGCTTGGGCGCCGACCATGATGGCCTGCTCACCCAGCAGCTCCCAGTAGGATTCGGCGGCGGTGAAGCCGCTGAGATCAAACTCCGACGTATCGACAAGCGCGGCCCCAACGCCCATTCCGATACCCGCCACAACCAGCAGCGCACAGAACCCGTAGGCCACGCGCATGAGGAGCTTGTCGGTTAAAGTAAGCAGCAACGCAATGAGCATGCCCATCGCGCCGTAGAGCAGCATGATGTCGCCGGAAAAGAGGAAGAGGCAGTGGAGGGCACCGAATAAAGCCAGAAATCCATAGCGCTTAGCCAACACGGCCTGCGCGCGCCGCAGTGGGAAACCGCGTCGCCACAAGCTCATCGCGATAAGCCCCACGCCAAAGCCGAGAAGCGTGGAGAACATCGGCAGGCCGCGCACATGCACGAACATGGCGGAAAAGACCACATAGACTTCGTCAACGAGGGTATCGACGCCGCCGAAATAGGCATCGGGGCCATCGCCGTCGTTCATAATCCACGCGGTGCAGACATTAGCCAGCGCGATGCCCAGCAGGGCCATGCCGCAGGCGACGTCGGGGACGAGAAGACGAGGACTCGAATACTGGCGTGGCGGATGGGGCTGGTGGGGCTGATGAGGCATGGCCCCAAGCTACCAGAAGCACAAAAACTTATTTATCCGAGAGCGCGTTCCGCCAAGGTCGGGCGAATCGGGCGCGCCAGCTGCGTCATGCGGCGGCGCCCGCGCAGCTCAATAGACTTCATCAGCGTCCAGCGCGCTTGCTCTGCCTCGTTGGCGCCGCGCAGCGTGGCGGAGTTGGTGAGCACCTGGCCCGGGGTGTCCTTGGCCAGTTCGGTGAGACGGGCAGCCTCGTTGACGGCATCACCAATGACGGTGTACTCGAAGCGGTCCGCACCACCAATGTGCCCGGCCACCACGTGGCCCGCGGCCACGCCGATGCCCGCCTGCAGCCGCAACCCGCGCAGTTCCTGGCGAAGCTCGCGGGCGGCCTGCAAAGCCATGGAGTTCGCGTCGTAGACCGTCAGCGGGGCACCGAAGACGGCCAGGGCGGCATCACCCTGGAACTTGTTGATGATGCCCTTGTTCCGGTGCACCACCTCAACGACGTGCTCAAAGAACTTGTTGAGCTCCTCCACCACTTCTTCCGGGGTGTGGTTGACGGCGAAGGTGGTGGAGCCGATGACGTCGATAAACAGCACGGCCACTTTGCGGTCCTCTCCGCCCAGCTCCGGGCGTTCCTCCAAGGCGCGCTGGGCCACCTCGGCGCCGACATAGCGGCCGAAAATATCGCGCACGCGCTGGCGCTCGCGCAGGCCGCGCATCATCTCGTTAAAACCGGCCTGAAGAACGCCGAGCTCGGAGCCGTCGTAGATGTCCACCTGGACGTCACTCTCGCCGCGGCGCACGCGGTTGATGGCGTCCTGCAGCTCAATGATGGGATCGACCACGCTCATCATCGCGAACATGGTGCCCATGAGCCCGGTGCCCAGCGCGGTAACGGTCAGCGCAACGATAGCCGGCATGATATCTGAGGTCTCCGGGCTAAACAGGCCTGCCTGCTGGCCCATGAGGACAAGCACGATGCCGATGAGCGGGATGCCGGAGGTCATCATCCAGGTGGAAAGCAGGCGGTACTTAATCGGCGGCTCCAAGGTGGAATCCTCAAAGCGCCGCGCCACGGCCTCCGCAGCCACGGGGCGCACGAGGCGCTCCGCCTGCAGGTACGTCAACAGCACGATGAGGCCGCCAGCCAATGCAGCAGAAACACCGACTACCACGGCCAGCCGCGCCGAGTGCTGGCCTGCCAGCACCACCGCCAAGATGATGCCCAGCAGCCACACACCCGCGGCCACACCGGCCTGGTAGAGCGGGATGCGCAGGACTAGGTTGCGCACCATATTGGGATCATGGTCGTCGGGGCTGCGCTGCCAGTCCAACACTGGCCTGAACAGCCGAAGTGTTACCGCTATGCCGATGATGACCGCAAAGGTCACGAACAGCGTGCCGTAGGTCCACAGGTGGGGCGTGTGAGCGATGAAATCGGAGATCTCCGGCATGGGGAGAAAGAAGACCACGAAGGTCATGATCGCAATGGCGCCGATGATGTTGGCTCCAAGGACGAGCGCGGCGTACATCGGCCATTGAGTGCCCCATAACCAGCGGGCGCCACGCATCAGTCTGTTCATGATTAACAACTCTAGTTATCCCAGTAGGCTAGGGCGAGTGAACACCTCCAGCGTTGCCGAAAGGCTTGCCGACGCCCCCTCCGTCTCCCACACCATCCTCAGTGCTGCCCGCGCGGCTCGCGGTGAGGGCGACTCGCGAGCGATGAGCCACTCCTGGCTATTTACCGGGCCCCCGGGTGCCGGCCGTTCGCTGGCCGCGCAGTGCTTCGCCGCAGCACTCATGTGCACGTCCGCCGACGAGAACGGCAACCCCGGCTGTGGGCGCTGCCCCTCCTGCCAGAGCGTCCTAGACAATCAAGAGCACACCGACTTGGTCTACGTGGACCCGCAGGAGCAGTTCATCACCGTGGGCGAGGCCCGCGACGTCATCGGGCGCGCCGCCAGCCTGCCGAGCGTGGCGCCGTGGCGCGTGGTCATCTTCAATAAGGCCGACCGCCTGCGCAATGAGGCCGCCAATGCGTTGCTCAAAACTGTGGAGGAGCCCCCGGAGCGCACCGTCATCATCATGGTGGCGCCCTCGGAGGACCCGGAGGACTTCTCGGTCACGCTGCGCTCGCGCTGCCGTCACCTTTATATTCCGGCGCCGAGTGTGGAGGGCGTCGTCAAGCAGCTCGTCGCCGAAGGTGCCAGCGAGGATGACGCGCGTCTGGCCGCCGTGACCACCCTGCGCCACGTGGGGCGTGCGCGACACCTGGTCAACGAACCCGCCGCGCAGAAGCGCCGTGCCATGGCCATCAACCTGGCTGAGGACGTCTTCCACGGCTCCCAGGCCTTCCAGTCTGTCACCGCGTTGCTGAAATTCATTGAGAAGGAAGCTAAGGACTCCCACGCGGAGGCAGAGGAGGCGGAGCGCTCCAAGATTGAACAATCCTTCGGCGTCGGCGCCAAGGGCAAGGGCGCGACCAAGGCGCAACGCGACGCCCGCAGTGCCCTGAAGGACATGGAGGAGCTTCACAAGAAGCGCGCTAAACGACGCATCTCCGATGGCCTCGACATCGCCCTCGTGGATCTCGCCGGTATTTACCGCGATGCACTCATGCTGAAAGTCGGCGCTGAGGTGGAGATGACCCACCCGGACTTCGCGGGCCTGGCGGGCGAACTTGCCCAGCGCGTGAGCGAAGACGGCTTGCTGGCCGCCCAGTCCGCTATCCGCACCTGCCGCGAGCAGCTGCCGCAGAACGTCACCCCGCAGGTGGCTTTCGACGGCATGGTGGGCCGCCTGCGCCTGGCCTGTGGCGCGCGCTAACCAGCACGTGTGCTGCGTGCACACTACAGGTGATAGCCCGATTTCTTTATCAGCCCAGGCCTAGGCTAAACTCTCAGGCGGTGCATATACACACTGCATCGTGCCGCCTTAGCTCAGTCGGTAGAGCATCTCACTCGTAATGAGAAGGTCGCGAGTTCGATTCTCGCAGGCGGCTCCACTTAGACGTCGGATTTGATAAGTACCCTTTTGCGTTAGCGAGTATCGCTTAGGGGGGTGTGAAAAATCGCTTGCGTTAGCGGGTTTGGGTTTTGCGTTAGCGGGTATCTTGTTTGCCCTAGTAAAATGCGTATTCAGGGTTTAACGCGCTAACGAAGCGTTAAACCTAAGGCCGTTTCACGAGGAGGTGTGTGGTGAGATCGTATGCGTCCGGCGATGAACTAGCCGCAGAGATTACTAAGCGTGGCGAACTTTTTATCGGCGAGTTCGTAGGCGTTCCTGGCGATGGTTGGGACCGGCTGGTTGACGGTGTTGACCGCACGCCCCGGCAGATGATCGCCTACCAGCTTGGCTGGATGGAATTACTGCTCGGCTGGGAACGTGACGAACAAGCCGGTCTTGACGTGGTGACTCCGGCACCTGGTTTTAAGTGGAATCAACTGGGCGGATTGTATGAATCGTTCTACCAACGCTGGGAGCAGGTATCTACTGAGGATTTGATCGACAGGTTCAAGATCCTGCTTGGTGAGATAGTCAAAATGGTGGGCGGTCTAACCGAATCAGAATTGTTTAGTTCGGGTCAGCGTGCGTGGGCTTCTTCCACCCCGTCGGCGTGGCCGGTGTGGAAATGGGTGCATATCAACACCGTCGCGCCATTTACGACGTTTCGCACCAAAATCAGGAAGTGGAAGAAACTGGCAGCCTGCTAGCAATAGGCACGGTGATTTCAGTGCCGATTCTGAAGACGAACTGGATCTCGTTGGCTCCGATAACGGCATGGTCGATAAGCGCTGTCCACTGGGATGGTTGAAAATGCTGGATGGGCTTGTCGGCCAACTGGGTGTAGGCGGTTTTGATCGCAGTGGCCTTGGCACTCTTGGCAGCAATCTCGGCCTCGATGGCTTGTTTGCGGCCCAGGGTTTTCTGGTATCGCGCTTCTAGCTGGGTGTAGCGGGCGAGGTATTGGTCCTGGTCTTGCGCTACCCGCTGATTTTCTGCAACCAATGATTCAATCTCGCTGGCAAGAGCGCGGATTTTCTCGTCTAGGCGCTTGGACTCCGCTTCGAGCTGGTCTGTATTAAACATGGCGTCGATGACCTGTGGTAGGTGGCTTTGTCCGCGATAGGACCTGACCCCTGTTTGGTAGACACCTGA
>NZ_KV797576.1:0-222 GCF_001809405.1 Corynebacterium sp. HMSC055A01
ACGACCGCGTCAAAGTCAATCGGGACGAACTCGCCTTGCCCGCTACTGCGTCTATCTACGAATATCTCGTCCAACTCGTCATTCGTCAGCGCCGCGACCTGTTCAACGGTGGTCAGACCAAGGTTTCGCAGTGCTTGGCTTGCTCGTGAAATCGCGCGGTGCGAGCACCCGAGCTGGTGTTCAATCTGGCGGTAAGAACGCTGCTGAATCAGCAGCGTCATC
>NZ_KV797577.1:0-356 GCF_001809405.1 Corynebacterium sp. HMSC055A01
TTCCTTAAGCCACCCGCTGAGCACATCTGCCGACCTGCCCGGTCGCATGTCTAACAAACGCGCAGGCCCACGCCCGTCCACCAGCGGGGTCAGTCAGGCCCGGCAGTACGCACCGAATGGTCCTCTTCAAGGAGTGCTAGACAGTGAGCGATTGCTGTTGCGACGTATTCTCCCAGATTCTTCGCTATTCCACCCTGGATCGAGAATCTGGGGCCCGCGAATAGACGAATGTACTTGAAGAGGCGATCCATGTCGTCGTCAAGCACGTGCACGTGTCCATGGGTAATGAGTGATGCCCATGTTTGGGCGCCGCACTGAAACCGCGGAGTGAAGCGTCCTGGGTTTAGTTCCGCTTC
>NZ_KV797578.1:0-228 GCF_001809405.1 Corynebacterium sp. HMSC055A01
GGGTACACCCTATTGTTACGCCGGTTTGGGGCGGAATGTTTGCTGTAAAATAGGGCCGTTCCTGGAATTGTTTTACACGTGTATAGTGGGGTCTAGGCCTTATGTTTACAGAAAGTGGTGAGTGTGGTGTTATCGTCTGATGGTTTCCATATTGAAAGTCATATTGACTCTGTGCCCGCGTTGGCGCGGGTGAAAGATCTGCATGGTGGGTTGTCGTCGGGGCAGCAG
>NZ_KV797579.1:0-276 GCF_001809405.1 Corynebacterium sp. HMSC055A01
CCGGGAACAAGGCCCCAACACACTCTCCATAACTGACGATGCCACCACGATTGCCAACATGCGCAGCGTACTCGAATCCACCAACAATACTGACCTGCTTCAAGCCGCCAACGACATCTTCTTCAAAGAGGGCACCGGTTCCAAACCTGCGGTGCGCACCCAAGTCATCGTCACGTTGAACGAGTTGGACCAGATCATTAACGGCGACGGGGACGAAATAGAGCTCAACCTGACCAACGGTGGGCACATGACCGGGGCAGAATTCCTCACCCACAA
>NZ_KV797580.1:0-333 GCF_001809405.1 Corynebacterium sp. HMSC055A01
GTGGTGAGTATCTGGTAGCGCCTGAGTGAGTACCTGGTAGCGGTATCTCACTCAGGCTTTGTCGGTTGTTATGCGTTGGTGGTCAGGCGCATGTTTGGTCCTTCCAATGTGATGATCTCGGCGCCGGAGACGAGTCGGTTGAGGATTGACTCGGAGATCACGGCGTCGGGGATGGACTTGTACCACTCCAGTGGGGTGAATTGTGAGGTCACTATCGTTGAGACTTTGCCTTCTCGCCCGGCGAGGATGTTGAGAAGTTGGTGCGCGGTCGCGGCATCCACAGGTGTGGTCAGGAAGTCATCGAGGACCAGGACGTCGACGTCGTGGAGCTGC
>NZ_KV797581.1:0-76245 GCF_001809405.1 Corynebacterium sp. HMSC055A01
CCCCGAAACCGGAAGAGCCCCCAAAGCCCTGGAATGAACTCCTGTCACCAGGGTCATTCCAGGGCATATTTCCCTGACTAAGAGAAGCAGTGACACAGAAGGCCTACCTCAGCGTGGGCCCTGTGGGCGTGCAGGTTCCGTGTGTGGCTGGTTTGCTTCGGCATGGTCGGCAGCGATTGATGACCGACTCTGGAGCGGGTGCCTTGTCTGGTCTCGCGGTTCAGGGTGGGTGGACTATTCGGCGGGTTGGATCTCGCTCTCGGTGACCCACTTGTGGTTGGTCATCGTCATCCCGTCGACGGTGAGATCAACCATGTAGACCGTCTCCTCGGTGGAGTAATCGATGGTGGCCTCAGCACCCTTCATGCCGGACATGTGCTCGGCATCCAGGACAACGCTCGCCCCGTCGGGCAGGGGGGCCTGACCCGGATCGACGAGCTCCTCATGGACGACCCAGCGGTGGTCGGTAACCGGGGCCCCACCCTCGGTGGGGGTGTAGCTGACCGAATAGGTCGTGGTGTCAAACGCCCCGGAAATGGTGGCTGTAGCCCCGTCCATGCCGGGCATGTGGTCAGCGGTGAGGATGACCTCAGTGCCCACCGGGTACGTGGGATCCTCGGCCTCTTCAATGCCTGCCGGCGGTGCCCCGCCGTCGGCAGGGTGGTCGTGCCCGCCGTGCTCTTCGTCGGCAGTGGTGGTGTCTTCCTGGTGGGTCTCGTTGGTCTCTGCGGTTGCCGTCGTGGTGCTGGTGGTGTCGGCATCGTCGGAGTTGTCGGTGGCGTCGCTGCAGGCGGTCAGCGCCAGGGTGGAGGTCAGTACCAAGGCGGCGAGGGTAATGCTGCGTTTCATGAGCGTTCCTTTCAAAGGTGGTGTGAGTTAGGGGTCGAGAGACAAGGTCAGTCAGTAACGGTTACGGGGGATATCGACCCACTGTGTTCCTCCTTCCCGTCGGTCGGAGCCAGGTGAGCCGGATCCAGATCAATGCGGCGCAACAGCTGGGCGTTCAGGGCCACCACGATGGTCGAGGCAGACATCAAGATCGCGCCCACGGCCGGGGACAGCACGAACCCGATCGAGGCGAGCACTCCGGCGGCCAACGGCACGGCGAGGATGTTGTAGCCAGAGGCCCAGATCAGGTTCTGGATCATCTTGCGATAGCTGGCCTGGGACAGCTCAATCATCGACAGCACTGCCCGCGGGTCATCACTGGCTAGGACCACCCCGGCAGATTCCATGGCCACATCCGTGCCGGCACCGATGGCGATACCGACTTCCGCGCGGGTCAGAGCGGGGGCGTCATTGACACCGTCACCGACCATGGCCACGCTCAAACCCCGGTCCTGCAGCTGCGTGACCTTGGTGTCTTTGTCCTGGGGCAGGACCTCGGCGAAGACCTCATCAATGCCTAGGTCCTGACCGACGGCGTGGGCCACCTGCTGGGCGTCGCCGGTGATTATCGCGACCTTCACCCCGCGGTCCTGCAGGGCTTTCACGGCGGCGCGGGATTCGGGGCGGATCTTGTCCTCGACGGCTACCGCACCGATGATCTGACCATCGCGGACAATATGGAGCACACCGGCCCCACGCCCGGTCCAGGCGCTGGTGGTGTCGGTGAGCTCGGCCGGGGTGGTGAGGTTGAACTCGCGCAGCATGTTCGGCCCGCCCACGAGGATCTCAGCGCCATCGACAGTGGCCCGGACCCCCCGGCCGGAGGCGGCGTTGAAACCAGTTGCACGGATTTGCCGACCGGAGGCCTCGGGATGGGCGGCCGCGGCCGCCACGATGGCGCGGGCCACGGGGTGCTCGCTGTCGGCCTCCGCGGCGGCGGCTAGGGCCAGCAGCTCGCCCTCGGTGACGCCGACAGCTGTCGCGATACCGGTGACCGCGTGCGCACCCTCGGTCAGGGTGCCGGTTTTGTCGAAGAGCACCACGTCGATGGTGCGCATCCGCTCGAGCGCCATCCGGTCCTTGATGAGCACCCCGGATTTCGCGGCCCGCTCGCTGGAGATCGCAATGACCAGCGGAATCGCCAGGCCCAGGGCATGTGGGCAGGCGATGACCAGCACCGTGACCGTGCGCACCACGACATCGTCCGGGCTGCCGATGATGGTCCACACCACCGCGGTGATCAGAGCGGAGATCAGCGCGAACCAGAACAATAACGCCGCCGCCCGATCCGCCAGGGCCTGGGCCCGGGAGGAGGACTCCTGGGCGTCGGCAACCATGCGTTGGATCCCGGCCAGGGCGGTGTCCCCGCCGGTAGCCTCCACCCGGATGCGGACGGTGTTGTCGGTGGCCACGGTACCGGCGACCACCTTGTCACCGGTGTCGCGGAAGACGGGACGGGATTCGCCGGTGATCATCGCCTCATCGAATTCGGCGGCTCCGTCGAGGATGGTTCCGTCGGCCGGCACCCGGGCACCGGCCCTCACCAGCACGACGTCGTCGACGACCAGCTCGGAGATGGCCACGGTGCGGGTGGTCCCGTCGACGATTTTCTCGGCCTCATCCGGCAGCAGGGCAGCCAGCGCGTCAAGCGCGGAGGACGCGGACCCGAGAGCGCGCATCTCCAGCCAGTGGCCCAGCAGCATGATGGTCACCAGCAGGGCCAGCTCCCACCAGAAGTCCAGGTCAAAACCGCCCAGCCCCAGAGTGGTGACCCAGGAGGCGACAAACGCCACGGTGATGGCCATGGCGATCAGGAGCATCATCCCGGGTTGGCGGGATTTCAGTTCTTTCCATCCGCCCTTGAGGAAAGGCGTTCCGCCGTAGCCGAAGATGATCGTGCCTAGCACCGGGGGGATCCAGGTGGATCCGGGGAATGCCGGGAGGTGGTAGCCGAGCAGGTGGGCGACCATGGGACTGAAAATAGCGACGGGAATGGACAGAATCAGCGACCACCAGAAGCGGTCCCGAAACATTGCGGTGCTGTGTCCGGCGTGTTCGCCGTGACTATGAACGTGGTGGTCTTCGTCCAGGGCGGAGTGCGGGTGATCGTGGGGCATCGCCTGGCCGTGGGTGTCGGCATCTGCGTGGTGTTCGTGGCTGGCATGATCCGGGTGGTGGGTGTGGTCTGTTTCCGGAGCGGGGTGATCACCATGGTGATCACCCGAATGGTGGGGAGTGCTCATGACGTTCCTTTCGCTCAACCCGGTCGGGGTCGAGATGATGAGTAAAACTGATCAGGATAAGACGGTGTAGCCGGCCTCCTCGATGGCCCGGCGAACCATCTCCGGAGGTACGAGACCGGTGACCGTGACGGTGGAAACACCACCAGCAGCGAGATCAATCTGGACGTCGTCGACCTGGGGGAGGGCCTGAAGGGCCTGGGTCACGCTTTTCGCGCAGTGCCCGCAGGTCAGGCCGGTGACCTGGTAGCTAGGGGAGGACCCTCCTGCTGACGAGTCGCTGGCGGCAGGGATGGAGGCGGTGTCGGCACGTGAGGCAGGTCCGCAACAGCTGCAGCCGTGGGAGGCCATCGGCAAGAGGCGGGGCGGGGAGGTGATCATGGGAAAGCTCCTTCGGTTCGGTGGGGTGCGGCGATGCCGCTCTCTAGCATATACCCCCCGGGGGTATATTTTCAGCATACCCCAGGGGGGTATATTTTCAATGGGTCGAGGTCGCGGCCCTCACGCGGGGCAGGGTGTGGTCACCGAGCAGCCTCCTCACTGTCGGGAGGGGACAGCGGGAGGCGGAGGGCAAAGACCGCTCCGCGACCGGGGCCGGGGGAGGTGGCGGTGAGAGTGCCGCCGTGGGCCTCGATCAATGCCTTGGAGATGGTCAGACCGATACCGGCCCCGCCGTTGTCCCGGGTGCGGGCGGCATCCCCCCGGTAGAAGCGTTCGAAGATGTGTCCGAGCTGGTCAGGTGGGATGCCCTCGCCGTCATCGGCGACGTGGATGAGCGCGGTGGACGCCCCCTGTCGGTGGACGCTGATCCGGACCTGCCCGCCGGCCGGGGTGTGCCGTAGCGCGTTCGACAGGAGATTGCTCATCACCTGGCCGAAGCGTTGCCGGTCCACGAGCACCCGGGCGGTGTCCGTAATGGTCTCGACCTGTAAATCGACGCCTTTGTCAGCATAAGCTTCCCCCGCGGCAGCAGCGGCGGTGTGGAGCAGATCCCCGAGCCCTTCCTCCGCCAGGTCCAAATCGATCCGGTGTTCCTGGGCCCGGGAGACATCGTCAATGTCTTCCATCAACCGGGTCAGGCGGGTGAGTTGGTCAGCCATGATCGTGTGGGTGGCATTATTCCAGTCCACGACCCCGTCCTGGAGACCATCGAGGTAGACCGTGAGCACCGATAAGGGGGTGCCCATTTCGTGGGCCAGATCAGAGAGCATCTGGCGGCGGACCTGTTCGGTGTGTTCCAGCCGGTCGGCCATGGTGTTGAAGGCATGCGCCAGGGTGGTGACCTCGGGGCCTGCTTTTCCGGCGGGCACGCGGATACGGGAGTTGCCGGCCGTCAGGCTGGTAGCGGCGCGGGTGAGATCCTGCAGGGGGGTGCGCAGACGACGCGATAACCACAGGCTGGCCAGCAGGGCGCTGATCAAGGCGGTGGGCAGGGCGACGGCCAGGGTGATCAGGTTGGCGCCCCGGTAGGCCTGCTCGGCATGGAACAGCTCCAGCGAGGGGTCCTCCTGGCCGGTCATCAACATATGATCATGGAACAGGGTCGGACCCACCATCGTGGCCACGGCCGCGGCCACCAGTAGGCTAATCACCACGACCAACACCTGGGCGGCCAGGAAGCGGAAGGTCAGGCCGGGTCCGTGATTCATGGTTGCCCCACCCGGTAGCCCACGCCACGCACGGTGTCGATAAACCCCCGGCCCCGGGTGTCGGTGCCGAGCTTGCGACGCAAGTTGCCGATGTGGACATCGACGATGCGTTCATCACCGACCCAGGTGGTGTCCCAGACCTCGGTGACCAGGTCGTGGCGGGTCAGCACCTGGCCGGGGCGCAGGGCCAGGGCAACCAGCAGCTCGAACTCCGTCCGGGTGAGCTCCACGGTCGTCTCCCCTACCCGCACCTGATGGGCGATGGGGTCAAGGATGAGGTCACCAACGATCAAGGGGGTGGTCACCTGCGGTGGGGTGGTGCTGGTGCGCGGGCGGCGTAGCACCGCATGCACCCGGGTCACCAGTTCCCGGATGCTAAAAGGTTTGGTGATGTAGTCATCCGCCCCCAGGGTCAAACCGCTGATCTTGTCGTCCTCGCTGCCACGCGCGGTGAGCATGAGGATGTAGCAGTCCGAGAAGGTGCGGATCCGTCGGCACACCTCCAGGCCGTCGAGTTCGGGCAGCCCCAGATCCAGCACCACAACATCGGGGGAAAAGCGACGGGTCTCGTCCACGGCCTGAGTGCCGGTGTGCGCCTGGCGGGTATCGAAGCCGGCCCGGATGAGGTAGGAGGCCACCATCTGAGCCAGGGGTTGTTCATCATCGACGACCAGCACCCGCCCCGGGGGCGTGGCGGTGGTCGGTGTGCGGTTAGCCATGGACCCCAGTATCGCTCCGGCCAGGGGGAATATCACCCTCGCTCAGTGCCCAACGGGGAAATCTTCATCAAATCTTCAAACATCACCCTTCGACCGCCGTCACCCCTGCGCCCCACCCCGGGCCGGCGGCATCGCCTCCCCTGGTCGGTTCAGCAGGCGCCACCAGGGATTTCACTGCCTGCACCGCATACCCGGGGCGGGTAGAAGGACATCGCCCACGGCTGTGGGGTGGTGTCCCGGTGGTGACCCAGCCCACCGAATTCGCCCCCTTTTCGCCCTGTTATAAGGCTGTGAGCAGGGGTTTTGATTTCTAGTCCGTCAGGCACCCGTGCTAGATAAAGGTATGGCATCGACCTTGAGGCGGTGTCTTCTCACGGTCTTACCACGATCCAAGGAGATTGACGTGAAACGAGCAGCGATCGCAGCCGCCGCCCTTGCCCTCGCCCTCACGGGGTGTTCGGCCGCCGACCCGGAACCCACCGCCGACGGGACGGTGTCCCAGGATACATTCCTGACTACCCATGGCCTGGCCGGCATGGACGCGGTGGAGATCATTGATCACCTCGACCGGCAGAAGGTCACGGAGCGTCCCACGGATCTGATCGCCTCAGTGCGTGCCGATGAACTGCTGCTCTCGAGCGATGACCAGGAAGTCGTGGTCGATCTTCCCGACAATCAGACGTATGTCTCGATCGCACCCTATCTCACCTCCACCCACGACTGCTTCTACCACAGCCTCACGACCTGCCTGGGGGAACTCGACAATGAGGATATCCAGGTCACGATCACCGATGAGGCGACCGGTGAGGTGCTGGTGGACGAGGCGACAACCACCTTCGACAACGGGTTTATTGGCTTCTGGCTTCCCGATGATGCCACCGGCCTGATTGAGGTCAGCTACCAGGGGCGTACCGGCACCACGGAGTTTTCCACCGCCGACGACGGTGCCACCTGCGTCACAGACCTGCGCCTGACGTGATGGCTCAGCAGGGTCCTCACCTGCACCTGTCTCCCGTGTCACTGAAATCTAGCACCAAGGAAGGTTAAATCATGATGAACGCGTTTCCCCGACGACAGTTTCTGCTCGGCGGGCTCGTCCTCGCCGGCACCGGGGCCGTGGCCGCCTGCACCAGCGACCCTGGACCCGCTGCCTCGGCACCAGGTTCCTCTCTTCGCCCCACTCCCACCCCCACTGCGCTCGGCGAGCCGACGGTGCGCCGGACACTGACCGCCCGGCCCCTCTCTCTGGATATCGGCGGTATCGAAGCCAAGACGTGGGGATACGTCTCTGACACCGGGGATACGGCCATTGAGGCCACCGTCGGCGACGTCCTCCAGGTCGATATCACCAATGAACTGCCTGAGAGCACCTCCATCCACTGGCATGGCATCGCACTCCACAACGCAGCCGACGGTGTGCCCGGCATGACCCAGGACCCCATTGAACCTGGCGAGTCTTTCTCCTATGTTTTTGAAGTCCCCCACGGTGGCACCTACTTCTACCATTCCCACTCCGGCCTGCAGCTTGATCGCGGCCTCCACGCCCCACTGATCGTCCGTGACCCGCAAGACGCTGAGGACCAGGACGTCGAGTGGACCATCGTGCTCGACGACTGGGTCGATGGCATTCAGGGCACTCCCGACGATGAGCTCGACAAGCTCACCGGAATGGGCTCGGGCGACCATAACGGGAAGAAGGGGATGGGAGGCCACGGCCATATGATGCACGGCACCCCGGACCGGGTACTGGGCGGGGATGCCGGCGATGTGATGTATCCGCACTACCTCATCAACGGACGTATCCCCCGTGCTCACCGGACCTTCGAGGCTCGCCCGGGTGACAAGGCCCGCCTGCGGTTTATCAACTCCGGCGGTGACACCATCTTCAAGGTGGCCCTCGGTGGTCACCGCATGACCGTCACCCACACCGACGGCTTCCCCGTCCAGCCCCGGGAGACCGAATCGATCTACCTGTCGATGGGCGAGCGTGTCGACGTCGAGGTCATCCTCGGCGACGGCATCTTCCCGCTCACGGCTTTGGCGGTGGGTAAAGACGACCGCGCCTTCGCCGTCATCCGCACCGCCGGCGGCCAGGCCCCTCACCCCGATGTCGACTTCCCCGAGTTGTCGTCCACCGGACTGCTTCTGTCCTCCCTGAAGCCAGCAGACCGTGCACTCCTGCCCGAGGACACACCAGACCGAGAAGTCAGCATCGACCTGGGCGGGCAGATGATGCCGTATGAATGGAGCATTCTCACCGACGGCCAATCCTCCTCCGCGATCGTGCAGGCGGGCCAGCGCCTGCGGATGGTCATGCGCAACAGGACCATGATGCCCCACCCCATGCACATCCACGGTCACACGTGGGCGCTGCCCGGCAGCGGCGGGCTACGCAAGGACACCGTCCTTCTCCGCCACGGTGAAACCATGATCGCCGACCTGATCTCTGACAACCCCGGTGAGTGGGCATTTCACTGCCATAACGCCTATCACATGGAAACCGGGATGTTCAGCTCGCTTCGCTACGAGTAACCCGGCTCTTTTCCGCTTTGTCCTGCGGTATACAGCTAAGGTCGTTGTGCCCGTATATCGGGGACTCGGGAATTGTCCTTGATCCATGCTTCGGCATGAGGATCAATAAAGCTTGCCACCATTTGGATGGCGTTATCAACGGAGTCAAGATCTTCAAACTGCTGTCTGCTGCCAGGGGTTTTCTTCAACGCCTTCTTAACCTGAGGCCAGACGCTCGCCTGATAGTGACTGCTTAGGAGGAAGCGCCAAAAGTCGAAGCTGAGTTCAGCGATGATTTTTCCTGGTGGTGCGCCTTCCTTCCCGGCCCGTTTCTTCGCTTTGCGGATATTCTTCTTCGCTGCATCGTTGAAAGGGATTCGATCGTCGTCAAACCATCGCTCGCCGTACCTTCCGGTTAGGGCATTGTGAATGCTATTTCGGAGGAGTACTTCGAGGTGTTCGATGTCTGCGAGATAGGTCTTCGTGAGGTGAGTATTCCAAAGGTAGAGCGTTTCTGGTGATGGATGATCGGTGTACCTGCTCATTCGCGCAGATGAAAACCACTGGGACAGCTGTACTTGGGCTGGGCTTGGATTTCCATATGGATATGATAATGTGCGCTTTGAAAACCCCGGAACGATCCCTGCACTACGAAAGTAGGAGTAAATCGCCGGGGTTATTGATATCTTCGGGGAATTATAGCGGCCAGAAGTTCGAAGTTTTTCGCCCTTATTTACCGTGAATGACAGTGACAGATTTGTGATCCCTTGGGCTTAGGAGTTGTGGCAGTAACAGCTACCTTTGAAGGATGATTACTAATGAACTCCGAGAATTACTGACCGTAGCCACGACCCATGCGCAGCGCTTCCACGACGGGGAAGATCACACCGTAGCCGCAGCCCTCCTGACTGAATCCGGCAAACACGTGCTCGGTTTGAACGCATACCATTTTCTCGGTGGCCCCTGTGGTGAAATCTCGGCCTTAGCTAACCACGCTGCTAGTCATCCCGAGGATCCCATCCGGGCGGTAGTCGCCGTCCACGGTCCGACTGGCCAGGTGCTTTCGCCCTGTGGAAAATGCCGCCAAGTGCTATTTGATACTGATCCGTCTATCCGGTGCATCGTGCGCAGAAGCAATGGACTTGAAGCACTCACCGTGGAAGAGCTCTTACCGTTCGCATATAACTGGCGTGACATGGACAAAGAGCAACGCATCTATATGTGGGAAGGCTACGAGGAATCAATTCGAAGCGGAGAAAAGCAACAAACCATTCGGGTGGATGACCCCTTCCACGAAGGAAGCGCCCAGATTGTCTTCGAGAAAGAATCCGGAGAGGTTGTCACCATTCCCGCAGAAGTCACTTCTGTCGTCTCTACCCAGCGGAGGTCCTTGACGGAGGAACAAGCCCGAAGAGATGGCTTTGGTTCTCTTGCTGAGCTCCACGAAGCGCTCGATACTCACTATCCCGGATTAGCTGAGGATGATGAGGTCGACGTCGTAGAGTTCACGCTCCGTAAGGCTTAACTACTTCGGTAAAGACGACGGGGAAAGGGTTTTGCCTAGACTGTCGGTATGTTCGGCCCCGCTTCCGCCCAGCCACCGCGGCTTATAGATTTCCCTGTGCTGCGGTTACCATTTGTGGAGTTCGCATTTGTTGGGCTGCTGGTGGCCGTCTTTTTCGTTGATACGCAAGGAACTGATGCTGAGAGCGGCTTCCTTGCGGTCTTTGTGGTTCTTCCCGCACTCGTGTTTCTGGGAATTGCCTACCTTATTTCCCTGCCCATGCAGCGGAAGGACATTACAGATTTCCGGCTAGATGCCGTTTTCGTCGTTATTGGAGTGCTTGGTCTCTTCGGCTGGATCGGCCAGATGCTCATTGCTTTGCCCCTCCTGTGCTGCCTGCCCGTAGGGCTTTCAGCACTGATCCGCAGAGGCATCGCCTTTGCGTTGTGGAAGAGGGGTAAAGGCCCGCAACTGCCGGAATGAGGTTACGCGCTCTGCCAGCGCATCCTGCCGTCCGATGCCGGGGCGCACGTCATCGGGACACCTCTCTTTGATACCCCGCTTCCGCCGTTGCAATACGCGCCGGGGTGAACGTAGTTCTCTTCAACGGCGGGTGCTTCATACACAGCGGCAGCTTCTTGCACTGGGGGATTTGCGGCCATCATTTCGTCGGCACACTGCTGTGTCCAGCCAGAGGTTCCATCGCTGAAGAATGTCGTTCCGGTTTCGTGTAGCGAGACATCACCGCAGGACTCGATGGCTTTCTCCATCGGAGTAGGTTGCGCCGCACCGGGCGCCTCGGTGAAGCCGATGACTTCTTCTTGCGGTTGATCCACGCCGATATCTTCGGCGCTTTCCTCGGCAGTGGGAAGGGTGGGGTGTGGGGCGTCTTCAGTAACGCTGGTGCTTGACGACGTCTCACTCGCAGGGGTGGATTCAACGTCGAGAGAGGAACAGCCGCCGAGCACAAAGAGCGCAGAGGCAATACAGAGAAGTCGCTTCATTTCAGGTCCTTTGTTTATCTACCTCTATGGTAGTGACGGGTACCCTAGTTGCGCACAGGAATCACACAGTAGCTGGCCAGGCTCGGCGGATAAGCTGGTGCCTCATGAAAAACGGCTTTTTACAGCGCGCTTTCCTTGCAATCCTCCTCGGCACTGCCGCCCCCGTTCCGGCTCATGCCCAGACCATGGAGACCTCCGCCGCGCAGGATCTCGGCATCAATGATCCTGACTGTAAGCCCACGGGTTCCGTCACTGAACCCGTTGTTTTATTGCACGGTACTTCGGCAAACTCGGCCGAGTGGAACGATCTCATCCCGAAGCTCAAGGACCAAGGGATGTGCGTGTGGGCCTTCGACTATGGCGCCGAGGACATTGCGTACCAGAACGCCTACGACTACATGAAGGGGATTGCGGATCTAGATTCTTCCGGGCGCGAGATCGCCGGGCATATTGAACACATCCGTGAGGTCACCGGAGCAAACAAAGTAAACCTCGTCGGTTTCTCCCAGGGCGGCCTGCACACCAAGACCTTCACACAACTCTACGGCTCAGCGGATGAAGTGAACCGCGTGGTCACCATCGGTGCGAACTTCCACGGGACGACGTGGGGCGGGCGGGCAACGCCCCTCAAGACGGCCGCAAAGATCGCGCCCGATGTGGTTGATTTCCTCGGCACCAGCGCTGGCATCGAGCAGTTGGAGGGCTCGGATTTTATGGAGAATCTCAACCAGCTTCCGGATACCGCGCCCGGCGTTACTTACACGTCCATCTATTCGCCGGCGGATAATACCGTGACGCCGAACCAGACCTCGGAGCTGAGCGCTGTTCCGGGCGCGGACGTGGTCAATGTGGAATCCGCCCCAGTCGAACATGGAAATCTACCCCATGACCCGCGCGTGCACGATCAGATTCTGTGGGGGCTCACGCGTTAGTGACACACATCCAGGGTGCCATCGATGCGGACGGCCGGTGCCGTCACTGGCACACGCTTGTCGACGTCATTGCGAACAAGTGCCACACCTGCGGCGGATGGTTCGCGTGTTCGCTCTGCCACGCGGAGCTGACCGACCATGAATTCGGACCCATGCCGAAAGACCAGCTCTGCGTCATGTGCGGGGCCTGCGGCCGAACAATGACCTATGCCGAATACTCAGCATATAAATGCCCCGCGTGCGGGCATGCCTTCAATACAGGCTGTGCGCTGCACGCGGGGACGTATTTCCGCTAGTCTTCTACGGCAAAAGCTGGGCCAGCGGGGTGCCCTCGACGAGGGTCTTGAGGTACGCCAGAATGTCCGGGACGTTGAAGGTGAAGTTGCCGATGGTCACCGGGAAGGTCGGAAAAGCGTTGTTCGATGGGGCGTTATTGCCGTTATTTGCCGGGGCACCACCACCGTTGTTGGCAGGGACAGTGTTGTTAGCTGGTGCAGTGTTCTGAGCAGGAGCAGTGTTGCCGCCGCCACCGTTCAGGCCGCAGCGAGCGATGGCCTCGTCGGCGCGGGCGACGGCGTCGCGGATCTCGGGACCACGCGGGTGGAAGTTGGCAGCAGCCAGCGCCTGGGACTTCTTGCTGTTGTAGTCAGACGGATTGGTGTAGTACTTGGTGGCCTGCTCACAGGAAATCTGGCCGGCAGGGACCTTGGCCAGGTAGTCATCCACCATGTCGGCGGATGCGGTAGGGGCGGACAGGCCGATGGCAGCAGCAACGGAGCAGAGGACAAGCTTATTTCTCATGCGCCACATTGTGCCACAGCTTTTACACGTTTGCGTTAGTGCTCGCTTCCTAAGAAACGATTTACCAGCGAAAAATACGCCTTCACAGTCAAATCCAAGTCTTCCAGGTAGAGGTGTTCGTCGTGGCTGTGCAGCTGCGAGTTTGCGCTGGCCATATCCCGATCCTCCGCATGCAGCGCGAAGCCATAGGCGTTGCCGCCGCGGCGACGCGCCACGCGCAGGTCGGAACCACCCGTCGCCAGCACCGGCAGCACCTCCTTATCCGGAAAAAATTCGTGGGCGGTCTCCTCGATGCAGCGCCACAGTTCAGTATCGGTGGAGGACTGTGTGGCGTCCTCCGTAATAAGGTGCTCGATCTCTACTTCGTCGGCCATATCGCCGAGGGCCTCACGCAGGAACTCGTCGAGCTCCTCCTGGGTCTGGCCAGGGAAGGGGCGGATATCCATCTCCAGGTAGGCGTGGGAAGGCAGCACGTTGATGGCGCCACCCGCGCGCAGGACAGTTTGGGCAATTGTCGTGTGCGAGAAGGCGTGAGCGTAGGCGGACAAACTACCGAACTTTTCATAGTCGGCCGCGGTAGCGGAGCCGTCGAGAAGCGCTGCCTCCGTTGCGGGGTCGAAGCGGAAGGTCTTGACGAATCCCTGCCACACCTCATCCGTGGCCACGGGTGGCTCGGCGGCGGCGATGCGGCGAGCAACCTCACCGATTTTGACGATGGCAAAGTCCTTCCCAAACGGCGTGGAGCCATGGCCGGCATCGCCGTGCACGTGCAGACGGCGCTGGCCCGCGCCCTTCTCACCGACGTTGAAGCCGAGCGCGCCGGGCAGGTGGCTGCCGCCGGTTTCCGAGAGGCAGTTGCGCACCGAGTAGGCCTCCGGGTGGTGCTTATCCATCCAGATGGAGCCCAAGCCGCCGCGGGCCTCCTCGTCGGCCATGCCGACAAAGGCCAGGGTGCCGCCGGGGTTGCCGCGCTGAGCGACATCGCGAGTCACCGCCGCCATCGTCGCCGTAATAAAGAGCATGTCCACCGCGCCGCGGCCGTAGAGCTTGCCATCTTCGATGACGGCGTCGAAAGGTGGCTTGGTCCACTTGGGCTCGTCGACGGGCACGACGTCGGTGTGGCCCATGAGCGTGAGCGGCTCCTTGTCCGGGTCACCCGGAACGGTCACCACGATGGTGACGCGGCCCGGGTGCGATTCATAGCGTTGAATCTCCACCGGGGTGCCTGCGAAAAACCGCTCCAACGTGTCGGCATTGCGGACCTCGTGGCCGGAATCCGGAGTGAGGTCATTGACGCAGGCATTGCGAATGAGCTGCTGAAGCAGTGCGAGGGTGTCGTCGTAGAGCGTGGAATCCATGGCCTAAAGGTAGCCCGGACTACATGAAACCGGCAGATTTACCACAACTTGAACGGTGTTCAAGTAATGTTTCCCGCATGAGCATCGTAGACATCGCACGCGAGAAGGCCCTGGAGCAGGGCATCGGCCTCAACGAAGAAGAACTCCTGCAGGTTCTCCAGATCCCGGATGAGCAGCTGGAAGAGATCGCGGACATCGCCCACAAGACCCGCCTCAAGTGGTGTGGTCCGGACGTGTCCGTGGAAGGCATCATCTCCATTAAGACCGGCGGCTGCCCGGAGGATTGCCACTTCTGCTCACAGTCGGGCCTGTTTGATTCTCCCGTACGCGCCGCGCGTCTCAACATTCCGGAGCTGGTGGAGGCCGCCAAGAAGACGGCCAAGACGGGTGCGACGGAGTTCTGCATCGTGGCAGCTGTGAAAGCCCCAGATGAGAACCTCCTGTCCCAGGTTGCCGAGGCCATTCCGGCCATCCTGGATGAAGTCGATATCGAAATCTCCCTCTCGCTCGGAACCCTGACCCGCGAGCAAGCGCAGCGCCTCAAGGACATGGGCGCCCAGCGCTATAACCACAACCTGGAGACCTCCAAGTCCTTCTTCCCCAACGTGGTCACCACGCATACCTGGGAGGAGCGCAAAGAGACCCTCGAGAATGTCCGTGCAGTCGGCATGGAAGTCTGCTCCGGCGGCATCATCGGAATGGGCGAATCACTAGAAGACCGCGCCGAATTCGCTTACCAGCTGGCCCAGATCGAGCCCTGCGAGGTGCCGATGAACTTCCTTGATCCCCGCCCGGGCACCCCGTTCGCGGATTACCCGCTGGTCCCGCTCGGTGAGGCGCTGCGCGCCGTGGCCGCATTCCGCCTGGCCATGCCGTCCGTGACCCTCCGTTTTGCAGGCGGCCGCGAGCTCTCCCTCGGTGACGACGGCACCGAAAAGGGCCTCCTCGGCGGCATCAACGCCATCATCGCCGGAAACTACCTGACCACGCTGGGCAAGCAGATCGAGAAGGACGTCGACATGCTCGGCCGCATCGACCTGCCCATCAAGGCGCTCTAATGAACAGCTCGACGGAGCTGGCCGCTGCCGTACTCGCCGGCGAGGAGCCGCTGTTCCACCCCAACACTGGGAAACCACTAAGCGAGGAATTCACCCTGCACCCGGCAGCCGCGGCCGGCCTGGACGTCCCGCGCTATTGCCAGCTGTGCGGGCGCCGCATGGTGGTGCAGGTGCGCCCGGACGGCTGGAACGCGCGCTGCTCGCGCCATGGCGAGCTCGACTCGGACTATCTCTATGAGGAGGTACTTCCGTAAGCTGGGGCACCATGGATCCCGCTGTTGCCCACGCCCATCGGTCTGCGCTGCGCTCGATTTCCCGCGTCGTCTCAGAGATTGCGACCCCGACGCCTCCACAACAAGCGTTGAACGCCGTCGCCGAGCAACTACGCCGCGGCAACGTCATGGTCCTCACGGGAGCAGGTGTATCTACAGAATCAGGCGTGCCGGATTACCGCGGCCCGAACGGCTCCCTCAGCCGGCACCGCCCCATGACCTACCAGGAGTTCCTGCACGACCCGCAGGCCTCCCACCGCTACTGGGCCCGCGCCTTTGTGGGCTGGCGGGTCATGCAGGCCGCACACCCCAACCGCACGCACTACGCTTTGGTCGAGCTCGAGCGCGCCGGGCTTCTCACGGGCGTTGTCACGCAGAACGTTGATGGCCTGCACGAGGAAGCTGGGCAGCGCAACCTCATCGCCCTGCATGGGGATATGCAGCACGTCGTGTGCTTGAGCTGCGGGTACGAAGAAGCACGCGCGGACTACGACGCCCGCGCGGCCACAGCCAACCCGGAATTCCTCCAACGCTGGGCAGTCAACAAAGCGGACGTGAACCCCGACGGCGACGTCGCCCTCAGCGAGGAAGCAGTGGAAGAATTCGTCATGCCCGGCTGCGTGCAGTGCGGCTCGCAGCGCCTGAAGCCAGACGTAGTCTATTTCGGTGAGCCAGTGCCTACCTACAAAAAGGACGCCGCCTATGCGATGGTCAACGCGGCGGACTCGGTGCTCGTTGCCGGTTCTTCGTTGGCGGTCATGAGCGGCTTTCGGTTCGTCCTAGAGGCCAAGAAACAAGGCAAGCGCGTGGCCACCATCAATGGAGGGCCGGGACGCGCCGACGATCGCGTCGACACCCTGTGGCGCACCCAGGTGGGCCCGGCTTTCGACGCGATCCTGGATGAGCTAGAACTCTAAAGCTGCTCCAGTTCTTCGAGCACCACGTGGCATACCCGCTTGTCCAAGGGCATGTCTTCGTGGCGGATTATCGCGCGGCGCTCGATGTCCTGAATATAGATATTTCGTACCTGCTGGCCGTTGAGGAAGCAGGTGTTGGGTGGAACCACGACGGCATCGGAGCGCGTGGCGATGCACGTATAGCTCACACCGGGTTCGACCTCACTGTCGCGGTTCGTTGCCTCCACGACCTCGCTGCCGACTACTTGCTGCATGCCGGCGGGGCCAAACCAGCCGTCGATAAGCGTGCGCACGACCTCCTCCTGGCGCTCGCCACGGAAGAGGGGGCTGGCAATTCCGCCCTGGGTCGTTCCGTGGTTGGGCGCACTGATGCAGACGACGTGCCGTACAAACCCCGCGCTATCGTGCATGCGCATCCAATAGCGAGCCAGCAATCCGCCCTGGGAATGCCCCACGAGGATCACCTTTTCCGCGCCGGTGACGGCAAGGACGGCGTTGATGTAGGCGTCGAGCTGCCGGGCGGATTCCTGCAGGGGAGCGGTGGCGCGGGTCCCGTAGTCAGGGGCGAAGGTGGCCCAGCCAGCGGCGCGGAGCATGTCTGCGAGGACTTGCCAGACGCCTTTGCTGTCGCAGGTTCCGTGGATCAAAATAACCGGCCAGGGTCGTTCGGCGGTGGGGCGCGCGGACCAGTCGTCTTCGCACACGCCTCGCGTCCGCCTGCGGGCACCGAGGGGGAGTGTGGTCATGGGATTGCAGTTTACCCTTGACGCCCCTCCAACTTTTTTACTAAGCTAAGGCTTGCCTAATACGGGCCGGGCGGTGAGCTCCACACCGCACGCGTTACCGGATTAGTCATGGGGATAGAGCCCGCCGCCTCACCGCGGCGGGCTTCTTTCATGGATACACTCGCGAGCATGACCGACCTGCAGCATGTCCACTCCGTCAATGAAGCGATTTCCCGCCTCAGCGAGCTCTATGACAGTTCTTGCGAGCTGGCACGTCACGCTCTCGCCTCGGGGGACCACGACGCCTACCGCCACGTGGTCTACCCGAAGATCACCGTGGATATCCGCCAATGGACACCCATCGACCGCTCTGAGCCCTTCGGCTACGTGGACCAAGAGGGCCGCTACTCGGCAGTGATATCAAAACCATGGCTGATTCGTAGTTACCTCACGGAGCAGCTCACGCGGCTCACCAATAACTACCCCTGCGATATCTACGTCGGTCAATCGGATGAGCGCATCCCGCCGGAATATATCCGGGGGATTACAGAAATTCCCCAGGACCGCGGCGATATACCCCGGCCCACCCTCGATGCGGTTCATGACGGGATCGTTGACGGCGCGTGGAAGGCCTTTCACGGGAAAGAAAAGCCGCTGTTCCACTTCGGCCCGCAGCGCTTCGACATCGCCTGTGCTCGCATCGAGCACTACACCGGCATCGAGGTGGACACCGTGCAGAAGTACATCCTGTTCACCAACTACGCCATGCACACCACCGAGTTCGTCAAGTTCGGCCTGCGCGAACTCTCACGTGAGGATTCACGCTACACCGCGCTCGTGCTGCCCACGGGGGAGACCATCCACTCCAATGACGCGGTGCTTCTCGACGTCGACGAGCTCACCCTCACCTCCCGCTACCAGATGCCCCGTTTTGATCTCATCACCGCCGGCGGAGATGGCATCACCATGATCAACATTGGCGTGGGCCCCTCTAACGCCAAGACCATCACAGATTGCCTGGCGGTGCTGCGCCCGGAGGCCTGGATCATGATCGGCCACTGCGCAGGGCTCGATGGCCGCATGCGCATCGGCGACCTCATCCTGGGCAACGCCTACCAGCGCGAGGACCACATCCTCGATGGCACCGTCACCACCAGCAACCCGATTCCCGCCATTCCAGAAATCCAGCGCATGCTGGAGGCCGCCGTCGAAGAGGTATACGGGAAAGACAATTCGCTCATGCGCACCGGCACGGTGCTCTCCACCGATGACCGCAACTGGGAGTGGCGCACCTCCCGGGACTTGTGGGAATGGCTGCGCCACTCCACCGCGGTGGCCGTGGACATGGAATCCTGCACCCTCGCTGCCAACGGCTACCGCTACCGCATCCCGTATGGCACTCTGCTGTCGGTGTCCGATCTGCCTTTGCACGCCGTGCCCAAGCTTCCTGCCCAAGCGCAGGCCTTTTACTCGAACTCGAAGGAAGCCCACGTCATGTGTGCGGTGCGCGCGGTGGAGGCGTTGGCGGAGAATCCGGAGCGGCTGCGCACCCGCAAACTGCGCCGAACGGTGGCAGAGGTTCCGTTCCGCTGAGGTAGATGATTAGACTGAGGGAAATGCACAATCTGGCGAAGGAGACCTAGACGATGAGCACCCCGGAGTGGTGGAACCCGGAACGCGAGAACCTGACGTGGGAGGTCTTCGGTGAGGCCAGCCGCTACCTTTCGCAACAAATCGTGGATTCGGGCTGGTTCCCGGATCTCATCGTGGGCGTGGCCCGCGGAGGCCTGATCCCTGCAGGCGCTATTGGTTATGCTATCGGCGTCAAAGAAATGGGCGCTATCAATGTGGAGTTCTACACCGATATCGGTGAGACCCTGCCGGAGCCGATTCTCCTTAACCCGCAGCTGGATACGGATTCGCTCAAGGACAAGAAGGTCCTCGTCGTCGATGACGTAGCGGATTCCGGCAAGACCCTCGACCTCGTGGTCAACCTGCTCGAGCAGACCGCCTCCGAGGTCAAGTCCGCCGTCATCTACACCAAGCCGACCACCATTTTTGAGCCGGACTTCTCGTGGAAGAAGACCGACCAGTGGATCAACTTTGCCTGGTCGGTCCTGCCGGTCATCACCCGCGATGGTTCCTTCAAAGACGGCCACTAATGTCTGACCGTTCCGCCGGTTCTTTCCGCGCGGCCTTCAGCTCGCCCGCCCGCTTCCGCAAGGAGATGTTTGGCGGGCTTGCTGTTGCGCTGGCCCTCATCCCTGAAGTCTTAAGTTTCTCCATCCTCGCCGGGCTCGACCCCAAGGTGGGGCTCTTCGCCTCCGTCATCATGGCGATGTCCATCGCCATCACTGGCGGGCGCCCAGCCATGATCTCCGCCGCGGCGGGCTCTGTCGCCGTGGTCATCGCACCCCTGGCCCACGAGCATGGCCTGCAGTACGTGCTCCTGACCATCTGGATGGCGGGCATCCTGCAAGTAGTGATGGCAATGCTGGGCGTCGCCAAGCTCATGCGTTTCATCCCCCGCAGCGTCATGCTGGGTTTCGTCAACGCGCTGGGCATCCTCATGTTCACCGCGCAGCTGGGTCACCTGTGGCAGGTGCCGTGGCTGGTCTATCCTCTCGTTGCTCTGGGCCTCGTCATCATGGTGGTGTGGCCGCGAATCACCACGGTGATCCCCGCGCCCCTCGTGGCGATTGTGGTTGTCACCATGTTGACTGTGATTTTCGGCTGGGAGGTTCCCGACGTCGCGGATCAGGGCGAGCTGCCGACCTCCCTGCCCGGTTTCGTCATTCCAGACGTGCCGTTTAGCCGCGAGACCTTCCTCCTCTGCCTGCCTTATGCATTGGGCGTGGCACTCGTCGGACTCATGGAATCCCTGCTCACCGCCAAGCTTGTCGACGACCTCACGGATACCCACTCCGATAAAACGCGCGAATCCGTGGGCCAGGGCATCGGCAACATGCTCGCCGCTGCCATCGGCGGCATGGGCGTGTGCGCGATGATTGGCCAGACCATGATTAACGTCAAGGAATCGCAGGCACGCACGCGCTTGTCGACGTTCCTCGCCGGCGTCTTCCTCCTTATCCTCATCCTCGTGTTGGGGGACACCGTAGGGAAAATCCCCATGGCTGCTCTTGTGGCGGTCATGTTTATGGTGTCCTTCCACACCGTGGATTGGCGCTCGGTGCGCACGATTCACCGCATGCCTCTGAGCGAAACCCTCGTCATGCTGGTGACGGTGATTGGCACCTTGGCCACGAATAACCTGGCGGTCGGTGTGATCCTCGGTGTGCTCACTGCCTCGGTGGCCTTTGCACGCCGCGTCGCCCACCTCGTGTCGGTGGAGCTAGAGGGCAACGTCTACACTGTGCGCGGCCAGCTCTTCTTCGCCTCCTCGAACGATCTGGTCTACGCCTTCGATTACACCCTGCCGGTGGAGAAGGTCATCGTGGATTTCTCAGAGGCCGATATTTGGGACGCTTCGACCGTGGCTGTACTCGATTCCGTCCAGAGCAAGTATGCGAGCCGCGGAATAGCGGTGGAATTCCGGGGCCTCGATGGCGCAAGCCTTCAGCGCTATCAGAGGATTTCTGGTTTGGGTTAGGTAAACCTACCAGAAAAAGTGTTATGACGTGCGAGTTTGCTTAAGATCGCCTTGCTAGCGCGTCCTGAGTTTTTCTGTATTGTGATTGTGGGTAACACAAAAACGGATGAAAGGAAGCACCCTCATGGATGAGAAGCTGCAAACCCTCCTCAACGAGCAGGTCAACAACGAGCACGGCGCGGCCCTGATTTATACCCAGCTGGCATATGAGATGGACAATCTGTCCTTCCCGGGCATGCGCGATTGGTTCTTCAAGCAGGCAGAGGAAGAGCGCGAGCACGCGCAGAAGTTCGCCGAGCACCTGCTGGACCGCGGCTACCGCGTGGAGCTGGAGGATATCCAGGTTGGCTCCGTCAAGGCCGCTACGCCGCTGGATGCCTTCGAGGCATCCCTCGCGCATGAGCAGAAGGTCTCGGAGCAGATCCGAGAGATCGCCCGCACCGCAGATGCGGCTGGGGACCTGGATTCCCGTGGTCTCATCAACTGGTTCCTCGAGGAGCAGGTTGAGGAAGAGTCCTCCGTGTCTGAGATCATTGACCAGCTCAAGCTGGTGGGCAATGACGGTTCTGGCCTGCTGCGCGTCGATGGCTCGCTGGCGCAACGGTAACGAAGCCATATAGTTTGCGCGGATTCTCCCACGGCCCCCTGCGGTTGGTGGGAGAATTTTTTTATGACTACAACGCGCCTCATGCTCATCTGCGGTGCCCTTGCCGGGCTAGCGATTGCATTGGTCGGTGGCATGTGGCTGGCGGCAACCAACATGGCTCTGGGAACCTTTTTCTTCGCCCTCGCGGTGATGCTCGGCCCGTTTGCCGGGCTTGCCCTCTTATTGTGCGCCGCCGCGGCGGCGACGGCGCTGAGCCGCTCCCTGTTTAGCGTGGGCGGGCTATTCCTCGTGGGGGCAACCTCGACGCTGTTGGCACATGGCACACTATCGCTTCCGCTTTTCGTAGCGGGCACGCTGACTGGCGCTCTTGCGGTCTGGCTACACTGGGCGCATGGCCACTTTGCTCTTCGACCTCTACGGCGTGCTCATGCGGTCAGCTACGCCCGCCGGGAACGCTGAGCTGGAGGATTACCTCCGTCCCGACAATGTAGAGCACTTTTGGTCTCTTTATGAGGAGTTTCGCCCTGCATATGACGCTGGGCACCTGAGCGATGCGCAATATTGGGGCCGCATTCGCGCGCTGGCCGGTCTTGCTCCTTTTGATGTCAGCCACGCCATCGAATTGGACACCGAGCACCTGCTGGTAGCCGACGAAGAAATGGTTCGTGCGGTCCTAGGGTTTATTGGCCAGGGCCATAGTGTTGGCATCCTGGCGAATGTGCCGGCGGCATTGGGAACCAGGATCCGCCAGACGCAGCCCTGGCTGGAAGAATGCGCCGCCGTGACGCTGAGCTGCGATATAGGGGTGGCCAAGCCGGATCCGGAAGCCTACCTCGTGGCCGTGGATGCCCTCGGGGCCCAGGCCAAGGACACCCACTTCTTCGACGATCGGCCGGACTTCGTCGCCGGCGCCCAGCACCTTGGGCTCAAAGCCCACCTTTTTACGGGAATTACTTCAATCCCCTTTTAGGCAGCTTTGGCCTCGCGGCCGAGATCGAGCGGCACGCGCAGCAGCGGGTCCAGCGCCACAGCGCGGGTGCAGGCGCGAACAATCTCGGTGTGCGAGGGAATCATGCGCAGCTCCACCGGGTGGTCGGTGGCCTGGCGTACAGCGGAAGCAAAGAGCTTCGGCGCTGCCGGATCATCTGAGAAGGCTCCGCCGGCTACCACGAGGGTGTCAGGTTTGTACTCAGCCAAAAGCTCAGCGGCGGTGGCGCCGAGGGAGCGTGCGCGGTCGTCGAGAAGCGCTCGCGTCTCATCGTCAGCGTTCGCAACCACGTCTGGGAAAGACTCCTCACCTGTCACATCGAGCACCGCCTGCGTAGCGAGAGAGTCAGGGTCATCGATGTTGAGCTGCACGATCTCATCGCCAACTGTGAGCGCAGTACCAACGGAGTCATCCGCGTAGAGCACCATGACGGGCTTCTCCGCTCCCATCTCCGTCGACTGCGTCTCTGAGCCGAGGATCGCCGGGATGACGGAAGACACAACTACTGGAACGCCGAACTGATACTCCAGGCGGCTGGCGATGTCCATTTCGTCCCACCCCAGGTTGTGGGCGGTGATGCGCCCGGCCTCGTTGACGCTGCCGGAGGTGGTCACGCCGACTGACACCAAGCGGCGATCCAGGCCGGCCATGAGGCGATTAACGCCAGCGATGATGTGCTCGATGACGTCACTCGCGCTCAGGCGAGAAACCGGTGTAGCCACGTCTTCCTCGCGGAGCGTGCGTCCCTGCGTGTCAAAGAAGGCGATGTGGGTAAAGGCGGTACCGACGGCAATGCCGGCCAGCATCCAGTCATTATCCGCTACCTCCAGGGGCACTGTGGGGCGCCCGCGACCGCGGGACTGCGTCAAATCCGTGCGTTGGCGGATCAGTCCAGCACCCAAAAGCGCGGCGGTGGCGCGGGTGATTGTGGGCTGGGAGAGTCCCGTGGCTTCGACAAGCTCACTGCGGGTGACAACGGGGTTGAGTCGAATGATGTGGAGGCACTTCGCCGCTGGGGTGCGGGGGCGCGTGAACACGGGACCGGATTTAATCATGGCGTCAAGTATAAATTCACCAGACCGCATTGTCTAATAGAAATTAGGATTCAGTAGACATCATGGTCTAGAAATGCGCCTGCGATAGAGTGATACCCATGGATTCTGTTGCTGTGTACTGCGGCTCCGCCGCCGGAAACTCTGAGGCCTATAGCCACGCCGCGCACCATTTGGGGGAGGAGCTCGCGCGCCGAAACCTCACCCTGGTCTATGGCGGTGGTGACGTAGGCCTGATGGGTATCGTTGCGGACTCCTGCCTTGCGGCCGGCGGAACCGTCATTGGAGTAATCCCGCGCCAGCTCGTCGATTACGAGCTTTCCCACCAGCGGGTAACCCAGCTCGAGGTGGTCGACACCATGGCCCAGCGCAAGACGCGCATGGAGGAGCTCGCCGATGCCTTCGTGTGCCTGCCGGGTGGCGTGGGGACCTTGGAGGAGCTCACCGAGGTCCTCACCTTGCAGCAGTTGGGGAACATCGATGGCCCGGTGGGACTCGTAGACGTGAACGGCTACTGGCAGCCGTTTACAAAAATGTACTCCGCAATGGTGCAGGAGGGGTTTGTTCAAAAACGCTTCCTCGATGCGCTCGTGGTCAATGCCGATCCAGCTGAAGTGCTGAACGAATTCGCATCCTGGGTGAGCCCGGGTAGCAAGTGGAGCAACAATTAGCTAACAACCTGGTAAATAAGGCGGCACCAGGTTGGCCCAAACCCCCGGAGCTTCGTTAGACTTCGCCCTTATGAGTTTTGACCAGAACGCAGAGCGCCAGCCTTCGCTGCTGGACGCGTCGTGCGATAACTTCGTCCACGACCTCGCGCAGCTCACGCCCACCGATGCCACCGCGTGGGGAATCCCCGGCTTCGATGGGGAGCTGGAGGATTTCTCCCCGGAGTACTACTCCTCCGTGGCGGATCGCACCCGTGAGATGATGGCGGATCTCGATGCGCTCGATGACACCACCGACGAATCCGACGATGACGACGATTTCGACGAGGTGGACTACGTCACCGCCGCCGTCCTGCGCGACCGTCTCTGCCTGGATCTTGACCTGCACCATGCTGGTGAGGACATCCGTTGTCTTAACAACATTGCCTCGCCGGTGCAGACCATCCGCGACACCCTGATGCTCATGCCGAAGGACACTCCGGAACAGCTTGATGCATTGCGTTCGCGCCTGTCGAAGGTGCCGGCATCCCTCAGCGGCTACAAGGAGTCCCTCACCGAGGCGGCGTCGCGTGGCATGGTGGCGCCCCAACGCCAGATCTCGGAAGTATTCGTGCAGAGTGAGCGGCTTGCCGACGCCGGCTCCATGCTCGAGGATCTCGGCGTCGAGGGCCCCGAGGTGGACGCCGCCAAGGAAGCCTTCGGTGAATTCGCCGATTGGCTCTCCAACGAGCTGCAGCCGCAGGCCCCATCCCAGGACGCGGTGGGACGCGAGCGCTACGAGCGCTTTTCCAAGCTTTTCGTCGGTGACACCGTGGACCTCGACGAAGCCTATGAGTGGGGCCTGGACCAGGTGCGCTCCATCAAGGCGGAGCAAGAAAAAATCGCCCACGAGCTCTATGGCTCCGACGTGACGGTCCGCGCCGCGATGCGCAAGCTCAACGAGGAGGAGCGCTACCAGCTCCACGGCACCGACGCGCTGGTGGAGTGGATGCAGTCCACTGCGGACCGCGTCATCAAGGACCTCGATGGCACCGCCTTCGACATTCCGGAGGCCGCTAAAGAGATCGAGTGCTGCATCGACCCGGCAGGCACCGGCGGCATCTTCTACACCTCGCCGTCTGATGACTTCTCCCGACCCGGCCGCATGTGGTGGTCCGTGCCGGCTGGTCAGGAGCTTTTCCACACCTGGCAGGAGCTCACAACCGTCCACCATGAGGGCGCGCCGGGCCACCACCTGCAGATTGGTGCGGCGCTGACGCAGCCGGATCTTAACCTCTGGCGCCGTGCGGTGACGTGGAACTCCGGCCACGGCGAAGGCTGGGCCCTGTACGCGGAAGCGCTCATGGCGGAGCTGGGCTACATGGATGATCCGGGCTTCCGCATGGGGCTTCTCGACGCCCAACGTTTCCGCGCCGCCCGCGTCGTGGTGGACATCGGACTCCACTTGGGTAAGCCCTTGCCGGACTGCACCGCGTCTGGTGTCTGGGACAAGTCCCACGTCAAGACCTTCATGCGTGAGAACACCGCGATGGATGACGCGAACCTTTCCTTCGAGGTCACCCGTTACCTGGGCTGGCCGGGCCAGGCACCGTCTTATGCCTTGGGCCAGCGCCTGTGGCAGCAGACCCGCGACGCCGCAGTTGAACAAGGGATGGACGTACGTGACTTCCACTCCCAGGCGTTGGCCCTAGGCTCGGTGCCGATGTCGATCCTGCGTGAGACAATTCTGGACTAAAAACCCAGGTCGCTTCTTAGACTCTTGGATTTATCCACACCTCACTCTTGGATTTATCCACTAGTGACTCTGTGATTTATCCACTTGTCGAGCTAACATGCATGGTATGTACCTGCCCCGAATCGTTGATGCAGAAGTCGAGAGAGGGCTCCGTGTTTCGGGAGCCCTCTTCCTCAAAGGCCCCCGTGCAAGTGGGAAAACATCAACAGCACGCCAATTCGCAAAGTCCGTCATTCAACTTGACCGTGACTCCCCAGAAGCAAACCTTGCGCGCATGCAACCGGCTTTGGGGCTTCAAGGGGCGCGGCCGCGGCTTATTGATGAGTGGCAGGTTGTCCCTGCTATCTGGAATGAAGTGCGCCATGCAGTTGATGACTCACCGGAGAAAGGACAGTTTCTCCTTACAGGCTCCTCCACACCCAATGACGATGCCATCAGGCATTCGGGCGCAGGCCGTATTCGTTCTATTCAATTGCGCACGTTGAGTTTGGCAGAGCGAGAACTTGCTGCTGAGCGGGTATCACTGGGCGCCATCATTGCTGGCAATCAAGATCCTACAGCTGGGACGGACGCCACCGTGGCGGATTATGCCCGCTGGATCGTTGCTGGTGGTTTTCCGGAATTCTTTGACCTTGATCCGCTCGACGCGCAGGAAGGGATGGAGTCCTACCTCACGGAGATGAGCGAGCACGACTACCCGGAGCTTGGCGGACCGCGCCGCGATCCGCGCCGCTTCCAGTCTTTCCTTCATGCCTATGCCGGACTAGTTGCCCAGCCGGCCACCGCTGCAGCGATTCGTAAACGCATAGGAGAACTCAGCAGCGCTACCTCGACACCAGCCGCAGAAACTGTGAACGTCATTCACGATTTTGCTACTCGCCTCTTCCTTATTGAGGATCAACCAGCTTGGTCACCGCGTACGAGGTCGAAGACTTCCATGGTCCAAATGCCTAAACGCCAGCTTGCCGATCCTGGTTTGGCTGCTGCTTTGTTGGGAACGGGTCCAGATAAACTGCTTGGAGATTTAGAGACATTAGGCATCCTCTTCGAGGCGCAACTTGTGCACGATCTGCGCGTCTATGCGCAGGCACTGCGTGCGCGCGGAGTATTCCACCTGAGGGATATGAAGGGGCGCGAAGAAATTGATGCAGTAGTGGAGCTTCGAGATGGTTCGTGGGTGGGATTTGAGGCGAAACTTTCGCACAACGAGGTCGATGCAGCGGCAGCACACCTTAAGCACGTAGCCGCTAAGCTTTCTTCGCCTCCAGCAGCGCTGATAGTTGTGATTCCCAGCGGTCCAGCTTTCCAACGTCCGGATGGGGTCTGGGTGGTACCACTAGCGGCGCTTGCGGAATAGCCCCAGAATCTGCGGCAGGTAGCCGGCGATGACCAGCACGATGATGAGTCGGATAATCTGCACGGCCACCACGGCGGGACCCGCCCCTCCTTCTGCGGACAGCGCGAGAACCGTCTCCAGCGCGCCGGGCGAGGTGGCGAGGTAAGCCTCAAAGTAGGTGATGTCCAGCCATGCGGTCAATGGCAGGGCGGTCAGCGCACACACGCCGATGACCACGACAATGAAGAGGATCGTCGCGGGTAGCTGCTTGGCGAAGGCCCGCAAGGCCGGCACGGAAAGCCCGCCACCGCAGACCCAGCCGATGGACATGAATGCCATGATCTTGAACACGTAGAGCGGCTCCAAGGTGTGGCCGGCTGGGATAACCTGCGCGACAAGCACCGTTAAGATAAGCGGACCTAGCACCGCAGCCGCAGGCAAACGCACGAGCTTGCCTAGCTTCTCACCAACCACGGCGATAGCGAGGGTCAGCAGCACAATCCACCACGTGACCTCGCCGTCAACGCTCATGTCGACGCCTTCGCCCGCAGGAGCATCTAACAAAGAAACCACCAAAGGGAGCGATACCGACACTGCCAGAAGGCGCAGATATTGCGTCAGCGCCACGTAGCGGTAGTCCGCACCCAGCTCGCTAGCCAGCGCGGGCATGAGCGAGGCTCCACCGGGCAGCATGGATAAAATGCCCGTCTCCCAGGAAATATCCTTCGGCTGTGAGCGGTGTAGCAGAACACCGCCGGCGACACCGATAAGCACGGTGATAAGGGACATCGTCACCGCAGCCGGCACAAAGCCAATCAGGGTGGAGGCAGGCACAAGAGTCAGCGGTATGCCCGCCATCATTCCGATGAAACCGCGAGCGACAGCATAGAAGCGATCGTTGACGGAAAGCTCCTTGCCCGTCGTCAGTGCCATGGCGCCGGAGACCACGATGGCGCCCAGAATCCAGGCGGCGGGCACGTGCAGGTAGCTGAATACTGCCCCGAGAGCCACAGATCCCGGGGCAACGATGGCCCACCTTGCACGCACAGACATGCAATCGAGTTTAATGATGGTCATGGGCTTTGGATTGAGTGGTTGGGCGATTCTCACTATTGGAGCTGCCGTGGCCGGATGGATCGACGCCGTTATTGGTGGCGGCGGCCTCGTCCTTATTCCCCTCATTCTGGCGGTTGCACCCCAGCTTGCTCCCGCCACCGCGCTGGCCACGAACAAGGTGGCGGCGGTATCTGGTACAGCGTCCGCGGCCATTACGCTCGTCAGGAAAGTCCGCCCGCCGAAGGGCGAGCTCATCCGTATGGGTCTTATCGCCCTCCTATGCTCCGGGCTCGGCGCTGCAGCAGCCGCACTCATGGACAAGGACGTCATGCGGCCGGTCATCATCGTGCTTATGGTGGCGGTGGGTACCTTCGTTGCTTTCCGTCCAAGCTTCGGAAGCGGCGAAGGAGACGGTATCCGCGGCGGCTGGCGCACGTGGGCCGGGTTAGCCGCCGTGGCGGCCATTGCCTTCTACGACGGCATCTTTGGCCCCGGCACCGGTATGTTCCTCATCATGGCCTTCACTGCCATCTTTTCCCAGAACTTCCTTACCTCTGCCGCGATGTCCAAGGTGGTCAACACGTGCACCAATGTCGGCGCGCTCGTGGTCTTCATCGTGGGCGGGCACGTGGTATGGGGCCTAGCACTTGTTCTCGCAGCGGCAAATATCATTGGTGCGCAGCTGGGCGCGCGAACAGTGCTCGGCGGCGGTGCGAAGCTCATCCGTTATGCGCTGCTCACTCTCGTCGTGGTGATGAGCGTGTACCTGGCCTGGCAGCAGTGGGGTTAAATCCTGTTCTTCGTCTTTGCGGTGGCCACCGCATTCCACGGGTCCTCGGGCCACGGGTGTTTGGGATAGCGCCCGCGCATGTCGGCGCGCACCCCGGCATAGGGCCCGGACCAGAAGCTGGCCAAGTCATCGGTCACAGCAAGCGGCCGCCCGGCGGGAGACAGTAGATGGAATTGCACGCGGTGGCCGCAGTATTCGGGGGACTCCGCTAAACCAAAACACTCCTGCAACTTGATGGAAACCACCGGGCGCTCGCCGGACCAATCAATCTTTGCATCACGCCCGGACGGCACCGGCAAACGCTCCGGCGCGAGCTCGTCCAAGCGGCTGGCTTCGGGCCACGGCAGCAATCGTTGCAGCGCCGGATACATGTCTGGGCGCCCGCCAATCGCCAACTCATGCAGCTCCGGATCCAGCCACTCAAGGTTGGCATTGTCGATATCTGGCCAGGGCTCTCCGTAGGCCCGATACAGATGCCGCAGACGTTCCCGCAGGTTCTGGGCCTTCTCGCTGAAGTGGAACAAGCTTAAGCCCTGTCCGGACCTGCGCAATGCCTCCACCGCCTCATCGCCGGTGACCTTTACTGGCGTCTCCGACAACACGATGGCACCTGCCGCACGCACGCGCACGCCGCGGACCTTGGAGCCGTCGAGAAACGCTCGCGTCTCCTCCGTGACGCCGACGATCTCGAGCGCATCCTTGTCCGCGATAGCCACTGCTTCACGAATGACGGCGTTACCGGATTGCGCCAACGACACCTCAGCCACCGCCAACCAGTCAGCTCCCTGTTCACCGTTGAGTAGCCGCGCGCGGGTACCGCTCGCTAACAAGTACTCCTTGTCACCCACGCGCTTAGCCACGAACTCCGGGAAGGCAGTAGCGACCACCACGCCTGGGTCCACCGGCCCCTTGTCGGGCACCAGGCGGGCCAGCCGCTTCGGGTCCGAATCATCCAGGCGGGCAATCGTGCGTGCTGCCCCCGCACCGTACTTCAACAGTGCCGCGCCCCATCGCGGGTGCACCGGCAGCAACGCCAATTCCTCGCCAGCGTTAAGCAATTCCAGGGTGCGGTGGGCGTCGGCAAGCGCGGCCTTCGGCGGTTGATCAAGCAAGGGGAAGTCCGGTCCCGCGCCCCAACAGTCCATGAACAGCGCCGCCTGCGTGAGGTCTGCGGAAAGGATTTCTGGAATTACGTGCGGAGAAAAGTGCTGGTAATCTTCCTGCGAATAGCAACGGACGACGGTACCCGGCGCCTCACGCCCGGCACGTCCGGCGCGTTGGTCGGCGCTGCTTTTCGACGTCGACACTGTCACCAACCCACTCATCCCGCGCTGCGCATCCCGCTTGGGAACGCGGGACAATCCAGCATCGATGACGGTGCGCACGCCCGGCACGGTCAGCGAGGACTCCGCAATAGACGTCGCCACCACGATGCGCTGTTCTCGCGTATACAGGGCCGCGTCCTGCTCCTGCGTGGTTTGGCGGCCGTGGAGCGGAAAAACGTTGTGGCCGCTCAATGCATCACACACCAGGTTGACCTCGCGCACGCCGGGAACAAAGACCAGCGTGGACTCGTGCTGCCGCGCGGCAACCTTGGCCACGCCTTTCCAAAACTCCCGATCGCCCGCGGCACGTCCCGGAATCGGTTCATAGGAAATGTCGAGCGGGTACGTCACTGCCTCAGTGGAATGGATCGGTGCCCCTCCCATGAGCTGGGAGAAGCGGGAGGCGTCGACAGTCGCGGACATGGCAATGACCCGGAAATCATCGCGGAGCTGAGCCAACTCCAAGCACATGCCCAGCACCAAATCGGTATCGAGCTGGCGTTCATGCACCTCGTCGATGGCTACGGCATCAACACCAGTGAGTTCCGGATCCCGCAACAGTCGGCGCAACAGCACGCCGGGGGTAACAAACTCGACGTCCTGACCTTTGCGGGAATCACCGCGCACCGCATAGCCGATGCGCTGGCCTGACAACTCTTGAAGGCGGTTTGCCGCCGCACGCACAGCTACTCGGCGCGGCGCGGTGACGAGAACCTTGCCCTCTACTTGGTTAGCCAGCGCCGGCGGAACGAGCGTGGTCTTACCCGTGCCGGGCGGGGCCTGGACGACGACGTGACCGGCGGACGGAAGCGAATCAATAGTCTCTAGGACGGGAAGTCCTTTGCCGATCGCCTTGAGATCAAACATCGAGATCTTGGCGCTCCCACCTATCTTCGTTGTCCTCCAGCTTGCGCACCACACGTCCCGGTGAGCCCAAGACCAGCGAGTTATCCGGGATATCCTTAGTCACCAGCGTGCCCGCTCCCACGACGCAGTTCTTGCCCACGGTCACGCCCGGCAACACAGTGACATTGGCGCCGAACCACGTGTTATCGCCGACGCTGATAGGCTTCGCAATCTCCCAACCGTTTGCTCGCCTCTCATGATCGTTGACAGGATGCCCCACGGTAATAAGCGAGCAGTTCGGACCGATCATGACGTGATTTCCGAGGGTTACAGGCGCCTGCGCCAGGATCGTCGCACCAAAGTTGATGAAGACGCCCTTTCCGATGGTCACATTGCAGCCATACTCCAAGTTGAGCGGGATGTGCAGACCGGGAACCTCGGACTCGGGCGAAAGCAGCTCTCGCAAGATCTCCTTCGCGCGCTCTGGGTTGGTGTTGTGCAGCTCATTGAGCTCCTTGACCAGCAGGAAGCCGCGTCGATGTTCGGCGCTGACCTCCTCGTTGACACCGGGCATGAACCACTGCCCGCTGGTCATGCGCTCAAAGGATCCTTCGTCTGGGTGATGCATGTCAGCCATCCTATTCCCTCGTCTTAGTCTCGAGTCAGAACATCGAGAGCGGCACGGTGAAGGAAAACCTTGGAGCGGCCTTGTTGGATTTCTTCGAGGATTCCTAAATCTACGAGATGTGCCAGCCACGCGCTGGCAGTTTGGCGTTTGACGAAGCCCATCTCTACCACGTCAGTAATGCGTACATAGGGCTTGATAAGAATGAGCTCGGCCATCTCGAGCGGATGGTTAATCACGCCCGCAGAACGTATTCGTTGCGCAGTGTTTTCCTGGATAGCCCGAAGCTGGGTAATCATTGAGGAGGCGTCGGCAGCCGCTGCGTGAACGCCGCGGATCATAAAGAGAAGCCAGTCTTGCCATGCTCCCTTGGCTGTAACAGCGTTGAGATAGCGATAGTAGTCTGCTTTGTTGTCGACGATATACCCGGACAGGTATAAAACCGGCAGCTCAAGAAGATCTTCTTGAATGAGGTAGAGGACGTTAAGGATTCGTCCAGTGCGCCCATTGCCATCGTAGAAAGGGTGGATTGCTTCAAATTGATAGTGAAGCAGTGCCATCTTTACGAGGGAATCAACGTCGTGGCTGCAATATATATAGTCCTCCCACGCTGCGAGATGGCCCTCGATAATCTCCTTTCCTTCAGGTGGGGTGTAGAGCCGCTCCTTCGTTACAGGGTTACCGATAAATGTGCCCGGAAGTGAACGCACCTCGGCCTGAGTATCTAGAAGGGTGCTGCATACGATTTTTGCCGTCTTCTCGGATAGAGGTCGCTGCGATAGCGAGGAAAGTCCAGCGTGGAGCGCGGCGTTATAGCGAAGAGCCTCCTTGGTGGCAGGAGTCGGCTCAGCATCGACGTGCCACGCCGCACGGAAGAGCTCGTCATTAGTGGTGACGATGTTCTCAATCTCGGAGGAAGCACGAGCCTCACGCAGTGGAATCGTTGAGGTGATGATCTCCGGGTTGGGAATGAGCTGGCAGGCCGTACGCAGTTCAGCCAGTTTTTCCTTAGCATCGATGATGGCCTTAAGCACGGGAACGGTTTCCACCACTTCTGCTGGTGGGAGGGGCGGAAGCCCATTGTAGGGGGTGTCCGGGCTATAGGTTGGCATGGTAAAAGAATAGACATGTTGAGCGGATATGTCGATTTTTTCTAGAATTTTCGACATATCTGGGTGACTTGTCGATTGCGTCGACATATCGGCGTACCCTCAGACGTTGACGCGTTAACAAAATCATGAAAGGCATCCTTATGGCGAAAATCGGCATCATCCTCGGCTCTACCCGCGACGACCGCGCCGGGCTGGCCATCGCCCAGTGGGTCACCGACCTCGCTCAGGGCCGCGACGTGGACTACGAGCTCATTGACCTCAAGGCTTTCGATGTCCCGATCCTCACCACCTCCGTCATTCCTATGGCGGCAAACAAAAACTACGAGGACCCGAATGTGCAGGCCTGGTCCGATGCTATCGATTCCTGCGATGCCTTTATCTTCGTCACCCCGGAGTACAACCATTCCGTGCCGGGCGCGTTCAAGAACGCCGTCGATTCCCTCGGTGCCGAGTGGGTGGCCAAGCCGATTGCTTACGTGGGCTACAGCTTCAGCGGCGGCATCCGCGCGGTAGAGGCGTGGCGCCTTATCATGGCGAACTTCTCCATGCCGCAGCTGCGCACTCAGTTGGATATCTCGCTAAATACCGACATGAAGGATGGCACCTTCACCCCGGCTGATTTCAAGAGTGGAATCGTCGAAAACATCTGCGCCGAGCTGGAAGAAGCCCTATCCTAGGGCGCATGGAAAAAGTAGCAGTCGTTACAGGAGCGTCTTCGGGGATTGGGGAGGCGTCGGCAAGAGCGTTGGCGGCTGACGGCTGGCGTGTCGTCGTCGGCGCGCGGCGCGTGGAGCGCCTTGAGGCCCTCGCGAACGACATCGGCGGCGAGGCCTATGCCCTCGACGTCACTTCGGACGAATCCGTAGCCGAGTTCGTTTCCCACCTCGACCGCGTTGACCTGCTGGTCAACAACGCCGGTGGCGCTAAGGGCCTGGAGCCCCTCGTGGACACCACCATCGAGGATTGGCAGTGGATGTATGACGTCAACGTCCTTGGCACCGTTCGGATGATCCAGGCTCTCATGCCGAAGCTGCGGGGCGGGCTCATTATCAACATGGGATCCGTGGCCGGGTGGAACGTCTACGAGGGCGGTTCCGGTTACAACGCCGCCAAGCATGGCGTCCGCGTGATTTCTCGTGCACTGCGTATTGAAGAGCACGGCGTTCGCGTTACCGAACTTGACCCGGGCCGTGTAGCCACGGAGGAGTTTTCCCTCAATCGTTTTCGGGGTGACGCCAAACGTGCCGCACAAGTTTATGACGGCGAGCTCAACCTCACCGCAGAAGACATCGCTGAGGCAGTGCGTTGGGTGGCGTCCCTGCCGGAGCACGTCAACATTGACACCATGACTATTAAGCCGCGTACGCAAAGCTAATTTACCTGTTTCGCTGCAGGTGAGACGCCTCTTATAGTGGCATGTGTTAGTGAAAACGCATGTGAGTATGGGGGTGTTAGGTGGCTTTCAGCGCCATAGTGGCCTTGATGGGTGTGTGGTTCGCGGCGATGGCTTCGCCGGGGCCAGATGTGGTTCAGATTATTCGTTTGGGTGCGCGTTCCACGCGTGCAGCGGTGTGGGCCGCAATAGGTAGCACGACTGGCTTGATGATATGGACCGTTGCTTCGCTGGCGGGGCTTACCGCGCTGATTTCGGCCCATCCTGAAATCCTTGTGGCGCTGCAGATTGCCGGCGGTAGCTATCTGCTATGGATGGCATTTTCTGCAATAAGCAGCGGCATTAAAGAGCGTCGTGCTCCAGCAACCATGAATCCTCAACCGCGCGGGTTCACCCCGGACGGCATAATTAGACTCGGCACGGCGTACCGCATGGGCCTGGTCAGCGATCTTTCTAATCCCAAGGTGCTCATCTTCTTCGGCGCTATCTTCGCCAACTTCATCGATCCGGGCATGGGCTTGAGCGCGAATGCCACGGTTGGTTCTGTGCTGATTATTGAAAGCCTCATTATTTTTGTCGGCGTTGCGTTGTGCACCCGTGCGGTGGCGAAGTGGATGGCAAAGAATTCCGCTGGGGTAGATATCTTCAGCGGAGTCGTGTTTGCCCTGCTTGGCGTCATCATTCTGGCAGAGGGAATTCTTGCGCTTTGAGCTGGGTATGCTGGTCAACATGCTAGAAGTCTCAATTAAGGGAGAATCCATTAAGCTCGGCCAGTTCCTCAAACTGGCCTCCTTGGTCGCCACCGGGGGTGAGGCCAAAGAACTCATCGAGCAGGGGCAGGTCACCGTCAATGGGGAAGTGACTAAGCAGCGCGGAGCAACGCTGGCGCTTGGCGACGTCATCTGCGTCTCCGACACTTGCGCCCGCGTCGTCGAAGACGACGACGATTATTTTGATGAGACTACCGCCGATGATGACTTCGATCCGGAGAAGTGGAGGAACCTTTAATGCCCGCTTTTGAAGCTGAAGTAGGAATGCCCTACTGGATTACTCTGGCCAGTTCTGATGTGAAGTCCTCCGAGAAGTTTTACTCGGCCGTGCTGGGCTGGGAATTCGAAGATGGCATCGCCCGCCTTCAAGGTCTGCCGATCGCAGAAATTGTTCCGGGTCAAGATACCTGGGCTACCTATTTCCTCTCACGTGACTTGGAAGCCGATTGCGCCCGGGTAGAACAACTCGGCGGAAAAATCCTCGCTTTGGGTGCCCCGCTGGCGCTCGTACTCGACAAGTCCGGTGCCATGTTTGGATTGACGCAGCCGGAGCTCGACCGCTTCGTCGCCGGCGGTGAGCCTGGCACCCCGGTGTGGCACGAGCTGACGGTCTCGGAGGATTTTCACTCAGCGCTGGACTTTTATGGTGAGCTCTTCGATTGGGAAATCCGTGGCGATGAGCATTATGCGGTTGCGGAGGAAGAAGGCGCTGCCTTCGCTGGGTTCTGGCATACGGAAGGTCTGCCGAGTTTCTGGCAAACATACTTGGGTGTGCGGGACATCGACCAAGCAGCGAAGGCTGTTGTGGAGAATGGCGGGCAGGTTATCCGCGAGCCCCACGATTCACCATTCGGCCGATTGTGCCTGATTGAGGATTCCACGGGTGCGACGCTTACCTTGTGCGAGGTCGAGGATGCCCCTGAAGAACCCGTCGAGCTCTAGGGTCACGGAAGTTGTGCTCCGCATTCCGCCTGGCAACGTCTCCACCTACGGAGAGATCGCCAAAGTCGTAGGGGTCGGTGCGCGCTATGTGGGTTGGGTGATGGCGAAAAGCGAAGATCTGCCCTGGTGGCGTGTGGTCAACAGTACTGGTCGCGCGCACACCTCCGCTGCCCAAGCCCATTGGGATGCCGAAGGCATTCCACACCGCGGCGACAGTGTGGTGCTCGCTGAATGCGGGCTGGATGCGGCGGACCTCAATTACCTCCTCTAAGTCGAGCGCCAATGTGGTTCGTCGTTTTAAGCGACGAACCTAGTTATCTAGAAGGGGATTTCTTCATCTCCCTTGCCGTCAGTGGTCGTTTTACTTGTGTTGGCTTGCTGTTCTTGATCTATCTCGGCTTTCAGCTCCTGAGCTTCCCGGTGCTTCCTAGCGCGGTAACCTTCAATATCTTGCGCAACGCTTCGCGCCCAGCGCTTGTTCTTTGGTGCTAGTGGCCCGGAAGGTTCCGTGATTGCCCAGGTTCCATCCTCAAAGAGCCAGACCACATCCCCGGTATCGGGGTCCAAAAAATAGAACGCCCGCCCATCGGTCTTCATGTTGTGGTGATGCTGGCACAACGCCACCATGTTGTCCGGATGCGTTGGCCCACCATCGGCATAGTTAATACGGTGGTCTAATTGACACAGCCACGCCGGCATTCCGCAGCCAGCCGCACGGCAGGTGCCATCGCGCCCTTCAACATATTTGCGAACCAACGTGGCTGGTCCGTAGCCATTAGTGGCTTCCGGCTTGGTGCTCAAGTCCCTTTTCGTTACGGCTTGTGCTGGGATATTCTCTACCTGCCAGCCGTGCCCTTCTACATATACTGGTGCGTCTTCGACATCACTCGCTTGATAAGTGTGGAGCACTACTCGGGCAGCTTCTGGTTCTACCTTTCCAGTCGTTAAAAGGATTAGTGCTTCTGCCATCGAGACCTCATGCTTTTCAGCAGCTGCCTTAATGGCCTCATGGATGATGATTCCAACGCTGCTATCCACCTCTAGTTCTATGGTGGCGCGTTGGTCGCGGGTGAGAATGGAATATCGATTCTTTGTGCGTTTATCCTCCACTGCGATGGAGTCGTCATGGACCTTGACAAGGTCACGCATGCGACGACGAATCTGCGACGTGGTGGGAAATACCTGATTTGGCTTCGTAGGTGTAAGCCAACGGGCCAACGCAGCGTCAATGGCGGCCACTACCTCAGTGGAAGGTTGGCCGAGTTTAGCCATGACCTGGTCGATGGCAATCAAGGCAGGTAAATCAAGCAAAAAATCTGCATCTTGCAGGGCCTTGAGCTGGGGTAGCTCTTTCAAGCGGTAAATCCCCATGATTATGCGAGCAACCGCCCCGGCCGCTTTGCCGGTCTTTAGCCCAAGGCGCATGCACGCTGTATCTGAGTCCTCGTCCAAGGCGGGAAGGATGCTAGACCAAAACTCGTAGTCTGCTTGGCGTATGGCTTTACCTCTCATGCAGACCGGGTCATTCGGATTGGAATGAGAAAAATAGGAAACAACGGTTTCTGTAGCGGAAGACAATTCAACCCCCTCTTTTGTTAGAGATATTGAGAAGGACCGAACCCCCCACTGTCCGAATCCCTTTTCGAAAAATGAGTTTATTCTGTACCGTTTGGAAAGTCTATACCCTGGCGGAAAGTTGTGATTAGAGAGGTGCATGTGCCTACTGATATTGCATTTACCCAGCCTTCCGCCGCTTTGAGCTTCGTTGGGAGGGGCTTGTTGGGTAAGAAGCTAATAAAATGAATGTTCGAACCCTAGTGTGGGGAAGAGGGTGCGCTGAATCCCTTGGGCAGCGGCGCTTATGTACCAATCAAGCTTGTTGAAGCTGTGGCTTGAGTTAATCTATGAAAGTGCTTAAACTCCGCTCCCTTATTGCTGGTCTTGTGCTAGCGACCGTCGCTGCGCCCTCCGCTCAGGCCCTGACCTTTGATCCCGGAAAGGTTCCGCCACGCACTCAAATGACCGTGCGCTATGCCGACGGAAACTCGGTTTCCACTGGAAATGGCCACGAGTCTCGTCCTGCGCTATCCCTCGCGAAGCTGTACCTAGGAATGTGGGTCCTGAAATATGGCGCGCCGGAGGATAAAGCGCGGGTGGAAAACATGGTTCGCTTCTCTGAGGATGGCACCGCTAGCGACTTGGAGCGGAAGTATCCACAGGCCATACCTTCCATCATCGGGGAATACCGCTTGGGGGAGACCCATCACAACGACTACTGGGGCAATACCACGACGTCGACGGAGGATCTCGCTCGCTTTATTGGGGTGATATCTGGTGACCCAGTTGCTGCACCGCTCATGAAAGGTATGGCGACGGCAGCGCCTGTGGCATCCGACGGATATCGTCAGGACTTCGGCACCGCGCGGATTCCGGGCATTATCGGAACGAAATTTGGGTGGTCAGATGACCGGCAGGTGCATGCGAGCGCCTCTTTCGGTCCTGGGTATAGTGTGGCGGCAAATACCTACGGATCCCCCGCGGACCTCACCGCAGATGTGCTCGGCGCGGTGGAGGTACAGCCGCAAGCGCCGAGCTTGCCGACGCCCCCTCAGGACCTGCGCGATAGGACGTGTGCGGAGCTGAAGCGCGCTGTGCCTAGTTCATCGCACGTGTGCTGATTGGCCACGGGTTTAGCTAAGTTTTTCGCTCAAGGAAGTAGTGCCGTTCGAAGCCGATGATGACACCATCGTCCGGCAGGTGCAAACCTTTTATCACGTAACTCCGCTTGACGCCGTGGCTGTCCTGCAGGGGCAGTTTGACTAATTCAGCGCAGGCTGGCTGAGCCGGGCGAGTGCGAGTAGGTATCGTCCGTCTTGGCTAGGCGGTGGGCGCGAAGCCCCAGGGTGATGACGATGGGGTAGAGGATGAGCGCGACCACGATGTACTGCGTGACCAGCTGCCATGTCTCATCCCACATGTAGTTCCACGCGAAGTGGAGACAGAAGGAAACAAAAAGCGCGCCCACGCCCACTCCGAGGCGCCACCACCACGTTTTGTGGGCGGCGTAAATGGCCCAGCCGATGCCAAAGCCTGCGATGGCCGTCAGTGACATGTGTAGGCCTGGGCCCGCCACAAGGCGGAGCCCCCACATCTGCAGCATGCCAATCCAATCAGACGTCGGGTGCATGACGGCGCCGAGAGAGGCGTAGAGGACGTTCTCAAAGACCTCGAAACCCCAGCCCACAAGCGCGCCGACGATGAAACCATGCCAAGGGCGGTTGAGCTGGCGGAAACTGAGTAATACAAAAACCACGCCCAGCGCCTTGGCGAACTCCTCCGGATAAGCTCCGGACCATGACATCATGGATTCTTCCCATCCCACGCCCTTGGTGAGGGAGCTGAACGGAAGTGCTGATAGGAGCGCCAAAGACACCGCGGTGCCGGCTCCCCACAGCACGCTGGCTGTGGCCCATCCCTTGGCAGGTCGCGCCCACATCGGGCTGAGGTGCCACAGATACAGCCCCAGCGCCAAGAAAGCAAAGCCGATCAGCAGGCTTATTAGGCCCGGCAGCGGGGCAACGAGGAAAGCACCTAACAGGTTGATCAGAGCTGCAGGCAGGCAGATACCAATGATGACCCACAGCGCCACGCGGAAGATCTTGCTCACTTGAAGGCCTCCATAAACTGATCGGCGATTTCTTCTGGGTTTCCGTCTGAAAAGACGAGCTCGTAGTTGAGATCGTCCTTGGCCACGCTAAAGGCAACGACCGGGATGTATGTATACGTTCGCAGTACGAGGATGCCGTCTTGGTTTTCTACTTCTTCTTTCGGCATCGACCCGAAGGTCGTGGCGCGCACAGCTCGGCGCAGGGCCAGCTCGTCATCGTCGACATCAGAGGTGAGGTAGGCCTCGACCAAGGTATCGCCGCAATCCCACGCCTGGTTGGCCACGGAATCGTAGTTCACGCTGCATTCGACGCCGTCGATAGGCTGACGCCACTCAGGATCGTCGAGGACAACAGGCTCGGTTTCAGGATCGTGGTCCGGCAGCGCCAAGCTGAGGACGGCGGGCGTGCCGAGCACGAGGAGGGTCACCCCAAGCACAGCGAAAAACGGCCCCGTCATCTTCGCTGGCGGGAAACGATAAGAAGTCATGCACACCACACTAATGGGTACATCTGACATAGAGTGAAGTGCATGAAGGATCTGTATCAGTTTGTTAATGGCCCTTGGATTGAGTCCCACGTTATTCCCGATGACCGCGGTGTTGACGGGACTTTTCACGCGCTTCGCGACGAAGCCGAGGAACTCGTCCATGACATCGTTAAGGAAGACGAAGGCCGTCCGGGGATCGTGTATTCCTCCCACATGGACGTTGAGGGAGTGAACGCTGCGGGAACGGCGCCTTTGGCCGAAGATTTGGACAAGCTGGTGGCGGCGGACCCGGAAGAGCTGGCGCACAACCTGGGCGTGCTGGAGCGCGAGGGCGTCGGCGCCCCGGTTACCTTCTGGGTAGAAAAGGACTCCGGCTCCGAGGAGGCGGTGGCCTACATTATCCAGTCCGGCCTGGGCCTTCCAGATGAGGCTTATTACCGCGAGGAAGCCCACGCGGAGACGCTTGAGGCCTACGAGAAGCACGTCGCAGCGATGCTTGGATTCCTGGATCCGGCTCGCCTCTTCGGGCTGGGCGCGGAAGCGGCCGCTACGCGCATCGTGAATCTGGAAAAGGAAATTGCTGCAGGGCATTGGGATGTCGTGGCCTCGCGTGATGCGGTGAAGACGTATAACCCGGTGGACGTCGCCAAGCTGCCCAGCATCACCCGCGCCATCCTGAACGGTGGGGCACTGCCGGAGCACCGCGCGGTGGCCATGATGCCGTCGTATTTTGAGCACCTGGAGGGTCTGTTTACCGCCGGCCGCATGGCGGATTGGCAGCTGTGGGCCACGTGGCACATTCTGCTGTCGCGCGCGCCGTACCTTACTGAGGAGATCGGTAGGAAGAATTTCGAGTTCTACGGAACCAAGCTTTCCGGCGCTACCGAGCAGCGTGACCGCTGGAAGCGCGCCGTGGGCCTGGCAGAGAACATGGTGGGCCAGGAGATTGGCAAGGTCTTCGTGGACAAGCACTTCCCTCCATCCTCGAAGTCCGAGATGGATGAGCTGGTGGAATACCTTACCTCCGCGTACCGCGAGAGGATTTCGCAGCTGGAGTGGATGACCCCGGCCACTCGTGAGCGCGCGCTGGAGAAGCTCTTGCAGTTCAAGGCCAAGATTGGTTATCCGGAGACCTGGCGTGACTATTCCGACCTAGAGTTTTCACCCAAGGGTGCGGACCTGGTGGCCAATGTGCGCGCAGGCAGCGCGTGGAGCCACGATTATGAGCTGGCCAAGATTGGCAAGCCGGCCGACCGCGACGAGTGGTTCGCAACCCCGCAGACGGTCAATGCCTTCTACAACCCAGTAGTTAATGACATCACCTTCCCGGCGGCGATTCTGCGCCCGCCGTTCTACAACCCGGACGCGGACGCGGCGGAGAACTTCGGTGCCATCGGCGCGGTGATTGGCCACGAGATTGGGCATGGCTTTGATGATCAGGGCTCGCAGTATGACGGCCAGGGCAACCTCAACTCCTGGTGGACGGATGAGGACCGCGCGGCCTTCGAGAAGCTGACCGCGAAGCTGGTGGACCAGTTCCAAGGGCAGGTGCCGAAGGTGCTGGAAGGCACCGATTCCGCAGGCGTCAACGGCAGTTTCACCCTGGGTGAGAACATTGGTGACCTCGGTGGACTGGGTATTGCTGTGGTGGCCTACAAGAATTACTGCGCCGACAAAGGCCTGGACATCAACGGCCAGGTAGCGCCGTTTGAGGCCGAGGGCGCTGAGCCGGAATTGGCAGAGCACGAGTACACCGGTCTGCAGCGCTTCTTCCTGGCGTGGGCGCGCGTGTGGCGCACTGCTATTCGTCCGGAGATGGCCACGCAGTACTTGGCCATTGACCCGCACTCGCCGGCGGAGTTCCGCTGCAACATCATCGCCGAGAACATCGACGAATTCTACGAGGCTTTTGATGTCGAGGGTGGTCTTGTCCCAGAGGAGCGCGTCACCATCTGGTAGTACCCTTGGGGGCCATGAGTGAGTGGAATATCGGCGGCCAGGATCGCCAGCTAAGTCCAGAACAACAGCTCGAGCAGCTCTCCTCCTACATGGAGGTGCACTACCCGCTGCCGGATTTCCGCCCGCCGTGGGCCGGTGGAGGTTCGCCGGAGGCGGACCGCTATTGCGCGCTGCTGCCGGACCGTATCGTGCAGGCCTCCATGATGGTGCTGGGATCTGCGGTGGATCACTCGCTGCCCGGCACCGTTTTTACGGAAGGCGTGAGCGTTGAAGACTCTGAGGTTGGAGCGATTTTTAGGCCGTCTGAGCCGAATGGTCGCTGGGCGGTGTCGCTGCACTCCGGCGGCTGGTGGCGCGGTGACGGCAAGGCGCTAGAAATGCAATGGCGGCCCGAAGTTGCTGCCGCAGCGCAGTTGTCGGGCACGACGATCATTGATATCGATTACCCGTTGGCGCCGGAGCACACCGTGGCGGAGATGGTTCAGTCGGTTCAGGCGGCCGTCGACTATGCGCGCGACCATGGGGCCAACCGCGTGACGGTGTGGGGATATTCCTCCGGTGGGGCGCTCGCAGCGCTGGTGCCTGCCGACGCCCTCCTCCTCACCTTCCCCGACTTCGGCGCGCTGACCAAGCTCCCGGAGGAGATCCGCGGCGACTACGTCCTCGATGTTGAGAAGCTGCCGGGGCTGTATTCTGACATCTTGGTCCAGACCGCGGCGCAGGACGAGATTGCTGAGCGCGTGGAGATCCCCGGTGCACAGACCGCGGAGTACGTGTCCATGCACCGTATTTCGACCCCGGCCGTGGCGCGGCAGCGCATTAAAGATTCGGCCGAGTTCCTGTAGTTCTACTGTTCGCCCTCGGGGCGAATCTTCATTTCGGAGTTCTTCCACAGGCCGGAGCGCTGGATAATTTCTTGGTCGATATCCGCCTCGAGCGGGGCCTCGCCGCGGGAGTTGGTGCGCAGCTCATACTTTTCAATGGAGCCCCAGTCGCGCGCCCAATCGTTGTTGAGGTAGCTCGGGATCTCATAGGAGTAGTTCACTGCCTCCGCGGTTGCCAGCGCACCACCACCGGAGAAGGACTGGAAGTCCGTGAGGGAGGTTTGTGCGGCGGCGTCGGGAAGAATGCGGAACTGCGGGATCTCGGTCACGCCGGCGTAGTGGTCGAAGGTGCGCTGGCAGGGGAACTGCAGGGCGACGGACCAGTCGAGGAGTGCCGGGGTAGAGGAATCGAACTGGGAGTTGATGGTGGCAAGCTCCGGGACGCGCGGCGGTGTAAACGCCATCCAATCGTCCTCATCGGTGGAATCATCGACCGCGACGAGGCGCACAACGTTGGCCTCCTCTGGGAGCTCGTCTAGAGCAATGCGGAGGTTGCGCCATTTGGGGGTCGCGCCGACGTCGGAAAGCTCGGCCTCACCCTTGTTGGTGACCTTGCCGTCCTTGAGTGTTCCGTACTCCAGGGTGAGCTCGGTGCCTTCCTGCTCCACTCCGTTGACGTCGTGGTGGTAAATCTTACCGGCGGCAGAGACCGAGAGGACGGGGGTGTTTTCGCCAGGTTCCGGCAAGTTATACCACTGGGTGGTGATGGTGGCGGTCGAGCGCTGCGATTCATCGTAGGAGCCCATGACCGGGACCTTCCGGTAATCCAAGTTGAACGGCAGGTGCATCTCGGAGCCGTTGACACCCAGGGTTCCGCGCACGCCGCCGGCGGAGGAGTCGGTGACTTCGGTTGCTTTTTCCTCGGATTCGGTGAGATCCTTCTGTTCATTGGACGTCGCCGAGTCCTCACCGGTGGTGTTGGCAATAGCGCCTACCGACGCCGAGTTGAGGTTCTCCGGCTCAATATCTTCCTTGATCATATTGGGGCCGAAACCGAAGTTGTCCTCCTTCTTGTCAACGAGCGAGTCTTGGAATTCGCCCTCGACCGGAGTGAGGAAGGATTCATTGGTGTTGGTCTCCACCATGGTGGAATCCGCCAGCGAGCAGGTATCGCCGCGCAGGGAAGCCAGGTTGCCCTTGCCCACGGAGTAGGAATCCGCCTGGGCCACGTAGCCCTTGGCAAAGGAGGCACACGAGAAGGCCACGATGATAATGCAGGCCGCCGCAATCGGTGCGGACATGACACCCGCCCAGCGCGAGACCTTGGCGGCATTGGCGGCCTCGAATTCCTCGAGGGTGCCGGCGGTTTCGGCCTTGTTCTTGCGATAGCTGTGAACCAGGGACTGGTAGAGGCCAATCGCCAGGACCACCATGGCGATGGCCAGCACCACGGTGTTGGCCTCGATGCCCTTGAACTGCACGGTGCGGTCCCACCAGGGGATGCCGAAGGAGGACACGTACCACCAGGCGTTCCAGCCGCCCAGGGAGATGGCCAGGAGGAAGATCACCGCGGCGATGGAGAAGGTCCGGGCACGCGGGGAGCGCATGGCAATCTGGGAAAGGACCACCGAGCCGAGCGCGGCGATGACGCCGGCGACACCGGCGTAGATGCCGAAGTGGTGCGTCCACTTCGTCGGCGTGAACATGAGGAAGAAGGCCGAGAGCGCCATGATGGCCAGCAGGCGCTTGGTGGGATCTGCCTCCGCACCGACGACGCGGTGGTCCTTGATGAAGGCATAGATGATGAGCGCCAAGCAGAAGAGCATGGTGAACATGGCAAAGCGGCGCGTCAGGGAGCCGTCCACGGAGGGCTCGAAGAGCGTGGAGTAGCGCACGAACTCCGAATACCACGGCAGGGACGGGCCGACCGCGGAACGCACGCGAGTGGATTCGAGGACCGACGCTAGCGTTTGGTCCCCGAAGGCAGCGACCATGACAGCGGTGCCGCAGGCAAGGAACGGGGCGATGAGAGCTGTCCAGCCGATCTGGGGAGTGCGCTTGCCCATGATGCGGAACAGGGCGGGCAGGCAGACCAGGAAGATGCCCACTGCGGTGAGGCCGGTGGGGCCAGCGGCCAGGGTGATGGTGGCGATGATGGTGCCCACCGCCGCCGGAAGGAGGCGCTGGGTGGAGATGGCGCGCTCGAAAGAGGCCCACGTCAGCATGACGCCGAGGGCCACGATGGGCTCGGGGCGGATGCCGTTGTTATAGGGCAGCCAGAAAGCCAGGAACATGAACGCGGCGGTCCAGTGCGCCAGGCGGCGCTCGTTGACGCGGGCGCCGAAGCGCGGAAGCATCTCGCGCGACAAGATAAACCAGATGATGAGCGCTGAGATAAGCGCAGGCAGGCGCACGATGATGGACGCGCTGGAGAATTGCGCCAGCCATGCCACGAGGTCGTAGTACGGCGCGCCGAACGGGGCTTCGGGGACGCCGTACCAGCGGTAGTAGTTCGCCATATAGGTCGCGTGATCGGAAACGCGTCCCATGGTGAGGATGAAGCCATCGTCGGAGGTATTAGCACCGAAGATGTACCACCAGCCGAGAACAGCCGCCACGACGCCATCGAGCGGGCGGATCTGCTTCCAGGTTTCGGGCATGAAGCCGAGGCGTTTGCCATCGAGGCGGTCGATTCGCCACAGGCAGACTAGGCTGATGACCACCATGGCCAGACCCAGCCACATGGCGATGAGCTTGAGCGGTGTCGGGGAGGAGGTGAAGCGGGAGTTGATCTCCACGTGGATGCGGAGGTCGTCGCCAAGCTCGGCGAGGTTCTCCGGAGTGTCGTCGATTTCGGTGTAGACGCCGGTGACCTGAGGGCGGAGATCCTCCTCGGAGGTCTCTTTGTGCTTGCCCAAGGAGACGGTGGTGCCGTCACCGGTGGATTGGATGCGGAGCGTGGAGTCCTCAGGCAGCTTCGCCACCTGCTCGGCCGTGAGAGAGAAAATGACCTCATCGAGGCTGGTCACCGAGAGACCATCCTCGCCGGCGCGGACAAACATGCCGCGGTTGGAGGCCTTCTTGGACTCCGGGGGCACGGTGCCGTAAAGCAGGTCCTGGCCATCGCGCAGCTTATCGACGGCCTTCAGAGGGATCTCTGCATCGATCTCCTCCGGCGCCACCGAGATGAGCGGGGCGTTGATGGACTGCAGGGAGTCCTGCTGGGGCCAATCGAAGGAAGATTGGGTTTGGTTCACCGGCAGCAGCGGCGTGGCCACAAAGCACAGGAAACCGATGAATCCAGCGATGATGGCGGTGAGCCGCAGGGACTGCGGTGCTCGCAGTGAAGAGGTATTCCGATCTGACACGGCGATCAGTCTACGTCACCGCCTTGGCTTATTAAGATCTGGCCGCGACGACGAAGGGGCCAATCTGTTTAGTGGTCCAGCCTTCTTCAAAGACCTCCGGGTTGAAGAACACCGCGCGGTAGCGCACGTTGGGCTGATTGGGGTAAATGTCTTCTGCCACGTGCGTCTTGTAGCCATCCCCGGGTTCCTTGATGTCACCGCGGAAGATGAGCACGTCTGGGCCGCGCCACGGTGAGGACTCGAGGGAATGCGAGAATTCCTTCGGAGTCTGGTCCCAGGAATTGGAAGCCCACTCTTCAATCTGCAGGTTACGGGTGCTGAACTCTCCCAACGGGTTGGCATAGTTGCTGGTGAAGGCGTTAAACCCGTAGTAGGGGTTGTAGGCCATGAAGAGCTTTTCGTCCGTGAGGACGACGGTGTCGTCGGCCGCGTAGCCCTGGGCGTCGATGAACTCACGGATCTTTCCGTAACTAGCGGAAGAATCGCTGGTGTAGCGGTCCGCGCGCTCCCCGTAGCCGTCGGTATCGGTATAAGCGTGATCCAAGGCGGTCACGTTCGTCGCGGGGATTTGCTGCGCATAGTAGATACCGCCCAGCCCCATGATGATGGCAAAGACCAGGGTCACGCGCTTGCTGGTGGTCTCAGTAATGCCCGCCGGGTAGAGCGTGGGCAGGCCCATGAGGCGGACGTCGGCTAGCGCGAGAATGCCCGCCGTGGCGAAGAGCACCGCGACCATCAGCTCCAGGCGGAAGCCCAGCAGCGTGCTGCCGGCAAGAGTCATGACCATGGAAGCCAAAGTCCACAGGTAGGTACCGACGAGCGCGGTGCCCATAGCTCGGATTTCGGGCTCATCGACGCGCAAGATGAGGTAGATCAGGCCAATAAGGCTGAGGGCGCCGATGACGGACAAGGAGAGGAAGGGCGCCGGGATTTGGGTGCCCTCCTCCGGCAGGTAGTGCTGCGCGGTGGATTCTAGTGGGGCGCTGGCGTGCAGGACGGCGTGCAGATACGGTGTCCAAGCAATCGCGGCGATGGCCAGGGATCCGGCCGCGATGGCGGCGAGGCGCACGAGGGGAGTCCACGTACGGTCGCCCACGCACGTGACGAGTGCAATGAGGCTGACGATGGTAAGTGCCACGGCTCCCGTGTACAGCGTGTAGAAGCAGGCGGAGATTCCGAGGTAGATGGCGATTGCGGCGGCGGAGAACCACGAGGAGCCGTAGAAGGCGTGTGAACACAGGACAGCTACCGCGGGCACGCCCATTGCGATGACCGCGGAATACGGTTCTTCAGCGCCGATGGTCAGGGTCACCGCTGTGGTGGTCAACGCAATGGCGGTGGCCACCGGTAGGGAACCGACAAGCCGCTGCCACAGAGGAACCAGGATGCACCCGGCTACGGCCAGGGAGATGAGGCTCCAGGGTTGGTAGACCTCCCAGCCGGGCATGTTGAGGATGTTGGCCAGCCGGCCGCCCATCCAGAACCAGCCCAGCGGGTAGAAGGTGGGCAGGCCCTCGTAGTTCATGTCCGCATAGGAGCTGGCTTCCGTGACGCGGGTGAGGAACTGGGTGCGGAACACCTGATCGACCTGGACGCCGTCGAGCCAGAGGCGCGAGGCCGACAGTGGCAGGCCGATACTAGTTAGCGTGAGTAGCGCTGGGGAGATGTAGCACAGGGCGGTGGTGAGCCACGTCCGCCACCGGGGCCGCGGCGAGCTGCCAATGACCCACCACACGCATAACGCGCCCACCAGGAGGACGGTGAGCGCAGTTCCCGCGGTGCTCAGCGCACGGGTCACCATCGACGTACTGAACGCCGGGAGAGAAACCGTCTTAAAGGCAAAGAAGCCAAGAAGCGCGACGAGGCCGCCACCTAGAGCGGCGGCGGCGATGCCCACGAGGGTGGCGCGACGCGATAGGCGGTCGACGTCATATTCCATGGTGGGGGACACGGCGGGAGACGACATGGTGGGAGACTCAGTCATGTAAGTAGTTTCCCACACGCCGTGGACTTAGCGGAACTTTAGAAAGGCAGCTTCCGGAAGATCGCCTGCGGGATGAACTTGAATCCCAAGGACACGTACTCAAACAGCGGGTGCACGAAGATGGACTGCTTGCCGTCCAGGACCGCCTTGACGGTGGCCTTGGCCACGTCGGAGACGTTGACGGTCAGTGGCGCTTCGCCGGCTTCCGCCGACATCTTGGTGCGGACCTGGCCCGGGCGGACCACGAGCACGTTGGCGCCGGAGCCGCGCAGGGCCTCACCGAGGTTGATGAAGAAGCCGTCCACGCCGGCCTTGGAGGCGCCGTAGACAAAGTTGGAGCGGCGCACGCGCATGCCGGCGACGGAGGAGATCGCCACGATGGTGCCGTGGCCCTGCTCCTTGAACTTCTGGCCGAGCAAGACGCCAAGGGAGACCGGTGCGGTGTAGTTGGTCTGGGCGGAGGCGACGGCCTTGACCTGGTCCTGCCACAGTTCTTCCTGGTCACCGAGGGTGCCGAAGGCGATGATGGCGACGTCGACGTCGCCGCGCTCAAAGGCGCGCTTGACGACGTCCCCGTGGCCCTCGAAGTCAGTCGCGTCAAAGTCGATGACCTCGACGTCGCCGCCGCGGGACTCGATGGTCGCGCGGGCATCCGCGATACGCGGGGAGTTGGCGCGTGCCGCGAGGGTGACCTTGGCCGGGCCGCGCTCGAGGAATTCTTCGACGATGCCCAAGCCGATTTCGGAGGTGCCGCCGAGAAGGAGGATGTGTTGTGCTTGGCCTACTGCATTCAGCATGAGGTGATTCCTTTCTAGTGCAGCTCGAGGCGGCGGGACATATCGGAGGCGAAGACGCCGGTCGGGTCGATGTCGTTGCGGGTCTTGAGCCAGCCCTCGAGGCCCGGGTACATCTTGTGGAAGTTCTCCGCCGAGGTGCGGGACTCCTTGGCCAGGTAGAGGCGGCCGCCGAATTCCATGACGCGCTTATCCAGATCGTCGAGGAAGGCGCCCAGGCCCGGCTTGATGGGGAAGTCCACGCAGACATTCCAGCCTGGCATCGGGTAGGACAGCGGGGCCTTGTTTCCGGGGCCGAAGAGCTTGAACACGTTGAGCGCGGAGTAGTGGCCGGAGCGCTGCATGTCCCGGATGATCTCCTTGAAGGGCTCGACGGCGTCGGTCGGCACCACGAACTGGTACTGCAGGAAGCCGTTGGAACCGTAGCCACGGTTCCACTCGCCGATGAGATCCAGCGGCTGGTAGAACTGCGTGAGGTTCTTGACCTGGTTACGCGCCGGGGAGCCCATGAGGTAGTAAGCCTCACCGATAGCCATGAGGGAGAGCTTGTTCATGGTGAAGTTCGGGAAGATATCCGGAACCGTCATCAGCTGCGGAGCATTGAACTTCAGTGGGTCCTTCGCCAGCTTCGGGGCGAACTCCTCGAGCTGCTCCAAGGTGGCCAAAGAGCCGCGCGAAATGGTGGAGCGGCCCAGCTTCGGCTCCGGGGAGATAACGTCGAACCACGCGGAGGAGTACGTGTAGTTGTGCTCCGAGCCATCGGAGTGGAAGGCCACGGTCTCATCGAGGTTATCGGTGCGGTCGGTATCCGCGATGAAGTAGGCGGTTTCCGTCTTGGTCATCTTGATCTGCGCGCGCAGGATGATGCCGGTCAGGCCCATGCCGCCGACGGTGGCCCAGAAAAGATCGCTGTGCTCTCCTTCCGGGGTTAGGTGGAGGACGCGGCCGTCTGCGACGAGCAGCTCCATGGAGGTGACGTGGTTACCAAAGGAACCGGCGGAGTGGTGGTTCTTGCCGTGGATGTCCGGGCCGATAGCGCCGCCGATGGTGACCTGGCGGGTACCCGGCAGGACAGGAACCCACAGGCCGTAGGGCAGAGCGGCCTTCATGAGCTGGTCAAGGGTGACGCCACCGTCGACGTCGACAATGCCCGACTCCGGATCGATGGAGTGGATCTTGTTGAGGGGTTGCATGTCGATGACGAGGCCACCGGCGTTTTGCGCGGGGTCACCGTAGGAACGGCCCATACCGCGGGCGATGACGCCACGGCGCAGGTGGGCGGGCTTATCAGCATTGTCCTCAGCCACCTGGGCGACGGCAGTCTTGATGACGTCGACGTCTGGGGTGGACAAAACGTGGGCGGTTGTCGCCGCCGTGCGGCCCCAACCGTGGAGGGACTTCTCAGTAGTATGCAGTTCCATCTCTTACTCTTTGATTCGATGTGATGGGTCGGTTCTCTACCCTACCTAGGTGACAGTGCCTGTGGCGTGAGTGAAAACGTGAGATTAGGTACAAAAGCCAAGTAAACGGAACATTTGTACTGTCCGGTTATGTGGTTTTAGTTCGGAATTAGTACAGATCCATAATCTCGCGGATCTCTTCCGGCAGCTCTTCCTGGGAGGTAATCTCCGGGCCGTCATACTCACGGAGGATCTCGTAGACTCTTGCCCTTGAGACGGAATCGAGGATGGGGAGTTCCTCGGCGATGAGCCGCGTCATGAAACCATTGAGCGGCAGCGAGGTGTGTTCGGTGGCCAGATAGTGGCCGTGACGCTTGTCTTCCTCGGCGCGCTCATCTTGCGCTGCTCGCTGGGCCGGGGTGAGGTGCTCTTTTTTGGAGGAGTACATGCACGGTAGCCTACCGCCCGCCTAAAGTGGGGCGGTATGACTTCTCCCAAGCAAGACAATTATGCGCTGGATGACACCCTTGCCGGACGCGTCACCCAAGCTGCGGCCGTGGGCATCATGACCGCGTTCCCTGACTGGATCAAGAATAAGACTGCGCTCGTTTTCGCCTACGTGCTGTCCTTCCTCGGATTCGGCGCGCTCGTGGCTATCACTAATGCAGAGAGCCACGAGGACCGCCCGGAGCCGGAGACCCCCGACGTTCCCGTGTGGGCCATCCCGGTTGCCTTCGCCATTCTGGTGCTTGGTGGATGGATCACCGTGAAGACTGAGCAAAGCGTGGTCCGGTTTATTCGCCGCCGTGGGGCGGCAAAACCCTGGACGGTATGGGGCGGAATTAGTGCTGCCATCGTCCTCATCCTTAGCGAGCTTGAAGCACGCGAGCTCACCGCGCGTAACTAAAAGTGCGTATGGTGGGGCACATGAGCTCACAGGTCACAGATTTGGCGCAGGTCCGCGCCAATCGTGGTGAAACCCTCCTGTGCCAGGTATCCAATGTTCGCGCAGAAGCAGAGGTTCACCGCCAGATCGGTTTCTCTGACGCGCTCACGTTGGAAGAGCTCCACCACATTCTTGAAATCTGCTTCGGGCTGCCGCAAGAGGATTCACCGTGGCACTTCTTTGAGCACACAGATGCCCGCGGCCAGCGCATCGATCCGAGCCACACCGTGCGCGAATTCTTGAGCCGCGAAGGCGAGCAGGTTGATTACGCCTGGGGGCTGTGGGACTTCGAAATCGTTGTGGTGGAGACCTACCCGCGCGATAGCGGGACGCCGGAAGCCCTGTGCGTGGGCGGTTCCGGTTCTTTCCAGACCCCCTTTGATCTCACCGCCGTGAATGCGGAGCTCACGGGCCAGGAAACCATCGATGAGGTGTTGGATCTTGTCATTAGTCCCGTCCGCGCGCTGATTGAGCGGACTCGTCTCTACGACTTCGTTCCGCTCCTTCAAGCACTGGACCTGAAGCGTGAGGTAAACATTGATGCTCAGGCGTTCCGCCAGCTGCGCACCTTGCCGCGCGAGGTGACGAATGAGGGCAAAGATGCTTTTTGGTCCATGGCTCTGGCATTGTCCTGCATGGGCGGGCGCGAGTTGACCGATTCCGTCGTAGAGACCGCCATGGCGGCGCTGGGTTGGGTCGACGATGACGGTGAGGAATTACGTGGTTCGGCGATTCGGGAGCTGTGCTCGGCGTCGCTTAAGGTTTTGTCATCCCTCGGCGCCTATGGCGAAGATGCCGTCGCGCCCGTGGACCGCCTGGACATTTACCGCGCCCTTATCCGCGGGTAAAGTATCTCGCCGTGACTGAACCTACCTCTAGCATGAAGACCCAACTCGTGCGCTTCGTGTCCGTCGGTGTTTTCACCGCGGCGATTGATTACGGCCTGACCCTCTTCCTTACCTACTTGGGTCTGCATCGCTCCCTGGCGAAGGCGATTGGCTGGGTCTTCGGCACCATCGCCGCCTACGTGGCCAATGCCCGGTGGACTTTTGGTGCCCAGGTTTCCGGCCGCACCGCCGGTGCCGTGGGCTTGCTGTACCTGTCCACCTTTGCAGTACAGAATTTCCTGTATTGGGTACTTAACGCCCCACTGATCAGCTTGGGCTTTGAAGGCGCGGTCAAGGACACCATCGCCTTCGTCATCGCACAAGGCGTTGCCACGGTGACCAACTTCGCCATTCAGCGCGCCTTCATCTTCAAAGGAAAGTAACCATGGCTGGTCGCGCCGAACGCCTCTCACGGTCGAATTCCCTGCAGGCGCAGGGCGCGAAGTTCTCAATCACGGGAGCCATTGCCGCGCTTATCGACGTCTCCCTGACCTGGCTCTTTCAAATTGGTTTAGGTCTGTTCGGCGATGTGGCCTCGAGAACTATTGGCTTTGCCGCCGGCACCTTGGTGGCTTATTTATTGAACCGGCGGTGGACCTTCAACGCGCGGGCCTCGAAGCGCCGCTTTGCTGCCGTGTTTGCCACCTACGCCATGACCTATGCGATCAACATTCTGCTGTATCGCTGGGCTTTCCCCTTCTTTGATCACACGCTGGACTGGCCTTCGTCCTGGGCGCTGGCGATCGCTTTCGTGATTGCCCAGGGCGCAGCAACGCTTATCAACTTCTTTGTGCAGCGGTGGGTGATTTTCCGCAGTACGCGCAAGTCCTTTGAGGTTTAGGGCCGGCGGAAGTCTTCCTTGCGTCCGCGGTTGTGCAGGCGCAGCCATTCCATGAATCCCTTCACGTCATGCTGCTGCACGATGAAGAACCAGCCAAATCGCGCGAATTCTTGCGGTAGCAGCTTGCGCATGCCGCGCTGCCACAGAAGGTAGCCGCGGTTGCGGTAGGTAAAGAAGCGCTTGAACTCGCCCTCCGGGTATTGCGTGTGCATTTTGCCGCCGAGGATGGGCTTGAACTCATCGGAGCCATCCGGGTGCAGGTAACTCGTGGTCAGCGCGGTGCCGAAGTCTAGGCCCGAGTTGACCAGGCGGCGGTGGTACTCCACTTCATCGCCACGGATGAACAGGCGGTAGTCAGGCACGCCGATGATTTCCATGGCTTCGGCGGAGATGAGCGCGCCGTTGAAGAGGGAGGCAATGCCGGGGAGGAAGTCACCCTCCAGCTCGTTCATGTAGCGCCGCCACACCAGGCCCTGGCGCAGAGGGAAGGCCAGTTTGGCGGGCTCGTTGATGTTGCACACGGCGGGGGAGACTTCGTGGAGTGCGTTGTTTTCCGCCACGCGGTAGAGCTCCTCTAGCACCTGGTGGTCGGCGGGGCGTCCGTCATCATCCGCACACCACACCGCATCCGCGCCGAGTGCCAGCGCCGTCAGGAATCCCAACGCGAAGCCGCCGGCACCGCCCAGATTGGTTTCGGAAGGCACGTAGACGCCGCGCTCGCCGGCCAGTTCGTGGAGGAGCTCCTTCACTGCTGCTTCCGCACCGTTATCCACCACGATCACCCACTGCACCGGGTGCGTCTGGTTCACCACCTGCTCAAGGGAGGCGCGCAGCAGTTCCACGCGCTGGTGGGTGACGATCACAGCGGCCGTTGTTCCGGCCTGGGACAGGGTGGCAGTCATGGGTTCTATTGTGCCACCCGCATGTGGCGCTCAGGTGCGTGACATGGAGGTGGCCGAGGTTTAGGCGTTGAAGCCCGGAATCTTGATGAGACCGGAGTTCACAGCATTGACAACACCAGCAATGAGGCCCAGCACAATCGCGGCGATGGAGGTGCCAACGATGATCTCAGCGGTGGTGCCCACCGGGTATTCCTTGGCAGTGTCATTCTTCAGGGAAGACATGGCCACGTCCTTGGCGGAGCCGGCAGTCTCAAGTCCTTCTTTGATTTCCTCAGGAGTGCTGCTGCCCTCGCTGCTGCCTTTGCTGCTGATAGCTTCAGCGCCCTTCTCAATGCCGTAATCCACGGAGGAGGCGAAGCCGTCACCGCCGACGGCTTCCTTGAATCCTTGCTTCAGGATGTAGCCAAAGACCTCAGCCTCGGAGACCTCAGAAGAACCCTTCTCAGCAGCAGTAGCCGGGGCGATGGACAGGGACAGTGCAGTGGCGGCAGCAACGGCAGCGGCGGGGAAACGCTTCATGGAGGTACTCCTTGGAAGAAAAGTAGAGGTAGTGAAAGTAAAGAAAATGATAAAGAAGTGAAGGCTAAAAAGTATGCGATATGGAAAAGCTCCAGCCCTCAAAGGACTGGAGCTAGAACTTCAAAGCTAAAAGCTTGATGCGTTCAGATTAGAACGGAAGGGAAACGCCCGGGATGAGGCCGTTCTGAACTGCGGTGTAAGCAGCGCCGAGGACGGCAGCGGCGATGCCAACGCCCCAGAGGATGTCAGCGGTGGTGCCAAGAGCGTAGTCGTTCTCGGCGTCGTTCTTCCAAGAGGACTTGTAGAACTTAGCGTGAGCCTTCGTAGAGCCGCGAGCTGCGTCAGAGTCCATATCGTCGATGGCATCCGAGCTGGTCTTGGAAGATTCCTGGTGAGGGTCGGAGATGCCGTTTGCGGCTGCGACGAAGCCAGCACCAATCAGTGTGCCTGCATCTTCCCAATCGCCTTGGGTCTGTGCAGAGGCAACACCAGTGGACAGGGACAGTGCGGTAGCGGCGGCAACAACGCCAGCAGCGAAACGCTTCATGATAGGGCTCCTTAGAGTCTAGAGAGAACGATTCCTGTGCTTCAGGATCTTGCTTATCTTAAGTGGATTGGATTGAGGAAAAGAAGCAAATAGAAAAAGTTTCTATCGCGCTGCACCCATACAGGGGTATGCATTTTTCCAGCGCATGGGCCCAATGGCTGGGGTCAGTGCACAGTAGAGTGGCCTTATGACTGCGAGAAGCGTTGAAGAAATGTGGGCTCCCTTTCGAGTTTCCATCCACGTGGGTGAGCTGACCTTACGCGTGCTGCGTGATAGTGACATTGCCGCGATTCATGGCGTTACCGCCGCTGAGATTTTTGGTGAGCCGCTACCGGATTACACGTTTCCGTGGTTGAAGCAGAAGCCGGATCCGAGTTTCCGGTGGGCGCACCGCGCGCAGATGTCCCCGGAGGAGTGGTCGCTCGACTTCGGAGTGCATCTTGATGGTGAAGTCATTGGTTCGGTGGATCTGCGGGCGAAGAATTTTCCCGATAACCATGAGGTCGTAACCGGATCGTGGATCTACCACCGCCTTCAGGGCCGCGGGATAGGTACGCAGGTCCGCCACGCCGCTGCGGTCTTTTGTTTTGAATACCTGGGTGCGCGCCGGCTGCGCTCAGAATGGGAGCCGGGGAACGAGGCGTCGCAGGCTGTATCGCGCAAGCTGGGCTACACCATCGAAGGCAACAAGGCCGTGCTGCGCAAAGAGGACTACCAGCCGGGGTCACGGGTCGTTGTTACCGGCATGAGCGAGGAACTGGGCGAGCTGCTTGGGGTGAGGTGCCCTAAGTGACGAAAGTATGGCCGACCATTCGCTGAGGCCCGAAAAGTTTGGCAACTAGGGCAGTAGGAACAGCAAGGTTTCCGTGAAAGCAAGTGAATTGTTGCCTGTTTTCACGGAAACTTAGGCGTTCTCCTCGTTGTCGAAGCGCTTGCGTAAATCCCGCACGTACTGGCCCACCTCAGGACCTTCGTACTCGCCGACGACCTCGGAGACCTCGCCCACCGAGCGAATCTGGCCGTGGTCGATCCGCAGGGCGGTATCGCACAGCTGCGCCAGGAAGTCGTTGGAGTGGGAGGCAAAGACCAGGATGCCGGAGCGCTTCACCAGGTCCTGAAGACGGACGCGGGCCTTGGCCATGAAGGCGGCGTCGACGGCGCCGATGCCTTCGTCGAGAAGCAGGATCTCCGGCTCAATGGAGGTCACCACGCCCAGCGCTAGGCGCACGCGCATACCGGTGGAATAGGTGCGCAACGGCATGGAGAGGTAATCACCCAGCTCAGAGAATTCCGCGATCTCATCCATCTTGGCCTTCATCTGCTTGATGGTCTGGCCCAAGAAGAGGCCGCGGATGATGATGTTGTCGTAGCCGGAGACCTCTGGGTCCATGCCCACGCCGAGGTCAAAGACAGGCGCCACGCGCCCACGGACGTCGGCGGCGCCGCGAGTGGGCTCGTAGATACCGGACAGCAGGCGCAGCAAGGTTGTCTTGCCCGCGCCGTTGTGGCCAACGAGGCCGACGCGATCGCCCTCACGCAGGTGGAGGTTGATGTCCTTGAGCGCTTCCACCATGACCACGTTCTGGTCATTCTTGCCAATGGAGCCACCGGCCGTGGAGAGCATCGCCTTCTTGAGAGAGCGGGACTTGGCATCAAAGATGGGAAAGTCCACGCAAGCGTTATACGTATCAATGGAAACCATGGACGATCCTTTCTAGACCCAGTAGGAGACGCGGAAGCGCCACTGCCGCATGGCCAGGCCGGCGATGAGCAGGCCGGCGACGGTACAGCCAATGACGATGAGCCAGTGATAGCCGGCGACGGGTTCACCAATCATGGGGGCGCGGATGATCTCCATGTAGTGATACAGCGGGTTGATCTCAGCGATGCGCGCGCGGCTGGCTACAGCGCCTCCTTGCTCCTTCAGGGTGTTGGTCATCCACACGATAGGCGTGACGTAGAAGAGCAGCTGGGTTAGAGCCTCCAGCAGCGGGGCAACGTCACGGAAGCGGGTGGCGATGATGCCGAAGAACATGGCCACCCACACGCCGTTCACCAGGAAGAGTGCCAGTGCCGGGATGAACAGGAAGAACTCCCAGCCCAAGTGGCGCGGGAAGATAAGAATGAGCAACAGCCAGATGATGAGGTTGTGACCCAAGAAAAGGGTTTGCCGCCAGACCAAGCGGTAGACGTGCACCGACAGTGGTGCGGGCAGCTGTTTGATTAGGCCCTCGTTGTCGATGAAGACCGTCGAGCCTTCTTTGATGGCGCCCGAAATGAAGTTCCACATAATCAGGCCCACGGTCACGTGGGGCAGGAACTCCGCCACGGGGATCTGGAAGAGCATGGAGTACAGCAGGCCAAGCGCCGCGGCCATGACACCGGTTGCGATGGTGATCCAGAACGGACCCAGCACCGAGCGGCGGTAGCGCTGTTTAATGTCTTGGATGCCCAGCTTGAACCACAGCTCGCGCTGGCGAGCGCCTTGCAGGAGATCGGCGAAGGCCGCCGACATGGTCATGGAACGCGAGGCCGGCTCCTCGCCGGGTGCAGGCGCGGAGGTCATGCGGGCGACGTCGTCACGCAGGTTTTTCTTGTCTTGCACGCCCTTCACCCTAGCGCGCACGTCCCACAAACACCTACACACACGCCCTTAACCTGGGAAAACACGGGCGAGCTGGGAAAACCGAGGGTTAGGAAAGATTCAGGTGGGGCGTATAGAGTAGGGGGCGTTCATCCGCATCGGAAGGAAGGGTTGAAGCATGACGGAACAGTATGACGTCGCCAGCGTGCGAGGTCTTTACACTGGTCTGTCCGATGGTTGGACCTACCTGAACGCGCATGCCGCGCCGCAGATTGCGGAGCGCGTGGCCTCTGGTGTTGCCCGTTCTTTCCGCATGTCCGCCACGGTGAAGCCGCTGGAGGACGCCGTGGGTGCGCACTCGGCGCACAACGATCCGGGGGAGCTCCACGCGGCAGACATGTATGCCTCTGCGCGCCGGGCGGTGGCGGATCTCACGGGTGCCACGGCGGAACGGGTCATCCTGGGCCCGTCCTTGCCGGTGCTTTACCAGTCCTTGGGCGTTGCACTGCGCCCGCTGCTGCGCCGCCAGTCTTCGGTGGTGCTCTCCCGCTTTGATTCGCCGGAGATGACACGCGCGTTTGAGCACGTGGGTGCTGATATTCGGTGGGCGCAGCCGGATTTGGGTACGGGCGAGCTCCCAGCCTTCCAGTACGCCGATCTGGTTGATGGCTCGACGCGATTCGTCGCTTTTTCCGCCGCGCACGAGCTGCTGGGCACGGTCACGCCGGCCTCGGACATAGTTGATGCGGTCCATGAGCGTTCGCGCGCATGGGCGCTTGTCGACGTCTCATCGATCGCCCCTTACCGTCTCCTCGACTTTGATGCGATTGGGGCAGACATTCTTGGTGTGGATGTGGGCGCGCTGGGTGGCCCGCAGATGGCGGCGCTAGTCTTCCGCGATACCGCGATGTTCCGCCGCCTCGATGAGATTGTCGTTGGCCCGGTCTCCGCGGGCTTGGCGGGCGGCGTTGGACCCTTGGTGGATCATCTAGCGGAACTCGCCGGCGGGGAGCGCGGTTCGCGCCGCGTGCGCCTGACGCGTTCGATGGAAGCCCTCGCGGGCTATATGGAGGATCTCACGGGAGATCTCTATAGCTTGTTGGGCACGCTGCCGGCCGTTCACATCCTGGGCGTGACGGGTGAGGCGGCTGCCGACGCCTCCGATGATCGCCTCCCGCGCCTGACCTTCGCCGTGCGCGATGTGCCGGCGGATGTGATCCACCGCCGGCTCTTCGACAATGGCTTGGTTACTACCATCGCGCCGCACACGCCGCTGCTCACGGAGATGGGCGTGGAAGAGGTCGGCGGTGCCGTCACGGTCTCGTTGAGTCCGTTTAGCACGTACCACGACGTTGAGCACTTGACCCGCGTGGTCGCGTCCCTGGCTTAGACCTCGAGGACCAGCTTGCCCGTGACCTCGCCGGAGTCGAGGGCTTGGTGGGCTTCGGAGGCGTCGGCAAGCGCAAACGTGCGATGCAGGTGGTGCTTGACGCTGCCGTCCTCCAGCCAAGGCCAGACGTTCTTAACGGTATCCGCAACGATGGCAGCTTTGCCCTCCAGCGAGCGGGAGCGCAGCGTGGTGCCCTGCAGGGTCAGGCGCTTGTTAAGGAGGATGCCCATGTTGAGCTCGGCTTTTGTTCCGCCCTGCATGCCGATGGTGACCATGTGGCCGCCCTTAGCTAGCGCGATGAGGTTCTTCTTGAGGTACTTCGCGCCCATGATGTCGAGGATGACATCGCACTGGTTCTTCAGTTCCTCGGCGAAGTCCTGCTCGTTGTAGTTGATGAGGATGTCCGCGCCGAGCTCCTTGCAGGTCTCGAGCTTTTCGTCCGAGCCAGCCGTCACCGCGACGGTGGCGCCGAGTTGCTTCGCCACCTGGATGGCGAAGGTACCGATACCGCCCGCGCCGCCGTGGATGAGGATGGTCTGGCCCTTATTTAGTTTCGCCTCCATGGCGATGTTGGACCACACGGTGCAGGCCACCTCGATGACGGATGCGGCCTCGGCAAAGGAATAGCCGCTGGGGATGGGCAGCAGCTGGCCTTGCGGTACGGCGACGTATTCGGCGTAGCCGCCGCCGGCCAGCAGTGCGCCGACCTTGGATCCAACCTCGATGTCGGTGTCGCCTGCGTCGACGACTTCGCCTGCGACTTCGAGGCCGATAATCTCCGAAGCGCCCGGCGGCGGCGGGTAGTGCCCGCGGGCCTGGAGCAGGTCGGCGCGGTTTACGCCGGCGGCTTTGACTTTAACGAGGACTTCGCAGTCTTGGAGCTGTGGCTTATTGGTCTCCCCCAACTCCAGCGAGTGTGGGTCTTCCAGATTGGTCTGAATGATGGCTTTCATGCCACACCACCGTACTTAAACCCAATCATCCTCGACGAGAAACGCGTTGACCGCGATGGCTGCGGCGTTGGCCTCGCCCATCGCTACCGCCACCTGAGCCGGTGGGTTAACCACGTTGCCCACGGCCCAGATGCGCGGGTGGCTGGTGGCGCCGGCTGGGCCCACCTTGATGAGGCTTCCACCCATCGCAGCCGGCGGGCTGTGGCGCTCAAGGTTGAGGTCAGTGAGGAACTCATCGTGCGGGTGAGGAACAGGCATGTAGAACAGGGCGTCGACGGCATGTTCGCTGTCTCCAACCAGGACCTTTCCATCTTGGAAGGAGGTGACGGGGCCGTCGACAAGCGCAATGCCGCGCCGAGTCAGGTCCGTGCGCTGCTCCTCGGTGAGCTCCATGCCGTTGGTGAAGAAGGTGATGTCCTTGGACCACTGGCGCAGGAGTGCCGCATGGTGCAGGGAGAACTCGCCGATGCAGAGAACGCCGAGCTCCTTGTCTGCTACCTCGAACCCGTGGCAATAAGGGCAGTGGAGGACTGTATCTCCCCAGTTTTCTTCGAGGCCCGGGATGTCAGGATGCACATCGTCCACGCCGCTGGCGACGATGATGGAGTGGGCCGCGACGGTCTCTCCGTTGCTCAACGTGGCGGTGAGCGTGCGGTCATTATCGGTGACGGAATCTATGGTGGTGTTCACGATCTGCACGCCGTAGCTGCGCAGCTGCTCTTTGCCGCGCTCCTGGAACTCAAGGGGTGGTGTGCCCTCGAGGGCGATGACACCGTGGATTTCGTGGGCGAAGCGGTTGCGGGGAGTGGCGGAATCAACTAGGAGGACGCTGCGGCGGGCGCGGACCATGACCAGCGCTGCCTGAAGGCCGGCCGCACCACCGCCGATGATGAGGGTATCGACTGTCTGCATGGGCCCGAGTAAACCAGAGGAGGGTTTAAATGGCAATGGTTTTCAGTAGTTTGTGGCAGGCGTCACGCCCAACCCTGACTTGGCCAAGTTAGTGCCGAAGGGTTGGGGTGTGGTGGGAATTCGTCAACATGAGGCATCGGCCAGAATCGGGAATGCGGCCCGTCGCAGGATGGCACCTTGTGTATCCTTTGGATGTCGTTGAGCCTCTAAGGAGCAAGAAAGTAGCATGACCTACCCCTCCACCGTCTCCAAGGTGGGCATCCGATCCCGTGCCCTGCGTTTCGCACCGCGCCGCTCGGACTGGTCCCGCGCGACGATCGGGCGCGACCTCTCGGCAGGCCTTATGGTGGCCCTCGTTGCACTTCCCCTGGCGCTCGGCTTCGGCGTTGCGTCTGGTGTCGGCGCGGCAGCCGGAATTACGACGGCCATCGTCGCGGGCATCTTGGCCGCAGTTTTCGGCGGTAGCAACGTCCAGGTAAGCGGCCCGACCGGCGCAATGACCGTGGTGCTCATCCCCATCGTGGCCGACCATGGTGCCGATGGGGTACTCGTCGTCGGCGTGCTGGCGGGGCTCATGCTGCTCTTGCTGGCATTCACCGGCGCTGGCCGCGCAATGAAGTACATGCCGTTGCCTGTCGTCGAAGGTTTCACAGCCGGTATTGCGGTGATCATTGGCCTCCAACAGCTACCTGCAGCACTCGGTGTTGACGTAAATGGCGAGAAAGTCCTCGGGTTGGCGTGGGACGCAATCAAAGCTTGGCTAGATGCTCCGGCATGGCAGGCACCCGTTATGACCCTCGCGGTGGCGGCCGGAATCGTGGTTGCTGCCCGCATTCGTAGTGGCTTTCCCGCGGCGCTGGTGTTGGTAGCTGCCGCGACGGCCATCAACATGCTGGCAGACAGCGGTCTGAAGACTATCGGCTACATCCCGTCGACGTTGCCTGCTCCGCGCTTGCCGCAAATCCCGTGGGAGCACCTGGATTCCTTGCTGTTGGCAGCGGTCGCCGTCGCAGCGCTCGGTGCATTGGAGTCCTTGCTGTCTGCGACGGTTGCCGACGCAATGACCGTCGGTGACCGGCACGATCCTGACCGCGAGCTCTTTGGGCAGGGCGTGGCCAACGTCGTCGCGCCCTTGTTCGGCGGGATTCCCGCAACCGCCGCGATCGCCCGAACTGCTGTCAACGTGCGGGCAGGCGCAAGCACACGCCTGGCAGCGGTGTTCCATTCGCTGCTCCTGCTCGTCGCTGTACTCGTTGCGGCCCGGTGGGTGGGCGAGATCCCTCTCGCCGCGCTCGCCGGTGTGCTCATCGCCACTGCGATCCAGATGATCCACCCGCGGAATCTCCGCTCGGTGATACGCGCCACCAAGGGTGACGGGGCTACCCTGCTCATCACGGCCGCCGCCACCGTCGTGTTCGACCTTGTCGTCGCCGTGCTCATTGGCCTTGTTATAGCGGGTTTCTTCGCGCTGCGCGATACCGCCCGCACGGCGGTGTTAGAGGCCGCCCCACTGGAGACGGGAGACCACCGCGACAAGGAACGCGAGCTTTTCGACGAGCACATCGCCGCCTTCCGCTTGGAAGGCCCACTCTTCTTTGGTGCAGCGCACGATTTCCTCCTCGATCTCGCTGATGCCTCGTCGGTCAAGGTTGTCGTGCTCCGCATGCGCTACGTCACGACAATCGACGCCACTGGCGCCCAGATGCTTGCTGACACGATCGGGCGCCTCGAACGTCACGGCACCCGAGTTCTACTCTCAGCTACGAAGCCCGAACATGTTCCGGTGTTGCGCGAACTCGGCGTATTCGACCAGCTTGCGCATGCGAATCATGTTTTTGACGACACTCTCGACGCCATAGCCCACGCCCGACTACATGTCTCGCGCATGCAGCATGAGGAGTCTGAGGGCGCACCCGCGGCGTCGCACAGCAATCAGCAGGACGAGTAGTGCTGTCGAACCTGCGGTCGTGAGGCCATAGTCGGTGACGTGATGAGGCGAATTCTTCTCCCGCGGCGGAGTCTAGTACTCTGAACGTGTTGCGCGCAGTGCATGCTGACGCGTGACGAGGAGGCGTGGCAGAGCGGCCGAATGCACTGGTCTTGAAAACCAGCGTGGGGAAACTCACCGCGGGTTCAAATCCCGCCGCCTCCGCCAATTTTTTTGGTGATTACACCAAAATCTTGCGTAAATTTAGCAGTGGCACTGGGCTATTCTAGTCCCATGGCCAACCGGCAAATATTCCTCCGCCCAGAGTACAGCCACCCAAGCTCGCTGTGGCCGTCTAAAGATCTCATAGTTTCTGGGGCTAATAGAATCGGATTCTATCTTCCTGAAGACTTAGGAATTGAGTCCGATCTGGGACGCGAAATCCTTGAGTGGACGGAGGAGTTTCAGCAGAATTTCCTCGAGATACCCGATAGCTTTCGCCAGCGTCCGCGTTGGAAGGACCAATTCGATAGATTTCGATGGTACGACGCGGGATGGCGTATTACTCACCAATTAAGGGAGCTTTTTCCATCGGTACAGATTGTTCCCCAGTTCGCTCAATTCGTTTTCTCCGTTAATGAGCGAAGAGAAAATGCAGGGAAGAAGCCCTTATGCCTCCCCGGAGAACAACTCACAGGGTTTGTATGCATTAGGGATGTGAGGAATGGCGATTAAGGGAAGTTATCGCTCTACGGCGTCAGGCATTGTCTCCGTTGTTCATCGCTGCAGTCACCCAGCTCAGAACGCATCCCACTAGTAGGAACCCGCTAATTTGCAGGTGGGTGGCCCAGTTTCCGCCGCCGCCAGGCAAGGCGAGAAAAATTGAAAATGCAACTGCGGCAAGGCAGTGGAGGGTCAACCGGCTATGTGCGCCTAGACGTCGTTGTGGCCAGGCTTTTTCGATGGCCCAGCTCACTGCTGTGAGAATGGCGTAAAAGGTGATTCCCGCTAAGGCTCCTGGAACAAGGTAGAGCATGGATTCATCTCCTTTGGAGGGGATCGAATGGCTGGCAGGTTTTGTTTATCTGAGAGGAATTTTGCCTATTTCCGGTAAACATCTCGTCGGTGAGCAACGCGTAGCACGAGCACCACGAGCTTTCCGTCTAAGATCTCGTAAACCACGCGATAGTGTCCGACTCGAATTCTGTACAGGTCGTCCGAGGCTTTTAACTTCTTTACTCCATCCGGGCGAGGGGTAACGGCCAAGTCTTCGATTGCAGCAAGTAGTCGCCTCTGTGTCGGCCTGTCGAGCTTGCGTAGCTCCTTGGCTGCGGATGCCTTATAGGTGATGTGATAAGTGGAGTCAGCCATAGAAGGCGATTAGGTGAGTCCGAGTTCTTTTTTGAGGTCTTCGTGTGAAATCTCTACGGCTTCTCCTCGGGCAATCTCTGCGGTCTGAACATCCTCACGATCTTCTAGTGCTTCGACTGCGCGGGCGAAAAATGAAGGAGAGACGACAAAAGCGCGAATCCGGCTTCCACGACTAGTGATGGCGACGGGTGTGTGCTGTGCCTCTTCAAGAATTTGGCTTTGGGATTGGCGGAATTGGCTGGATGTCACTGACATCGTTTTCATACTGCAAATGTACATCTTGTACATTTCGGTGGGCAAGGGTTGCGGATGTCGGGTTGCTGTTTATCCGATCCGCCCCGCCAGGATGCGAGGCAGCGCCTCCGCTGCGGTGGCGGTGACCACCACGCTGGCAAGCGGCGAGAGGTCCGTGGGCTGTGGGGTGACTTCCACGATGGGGATGCCGCGCGCATGGGCAATCTGTGGCAGGCCGGCGGCGGGGTAGACCACGCCGGAGGTTCCAACGATGAGCAGCGCGTCCGCGGTGGACATGCGGCGCTCGGCCTCGGCCCATTCGTCGTCGGGCAGGGCCTCGCCGAACCACACCACGCCCGGGCGCACGAGCCCGCCGCACACGGGGCACTCGGGTGGAGTGATGCTCTCGACCGGTTCGTTCGGCAGTGCAATGTCCTCGTCATACGGCGTATCGCAGTCGGTGCAGCGGAATGCGAACAAGGAGCCATGCAGGTGAACTACGTCTTGGCTTCCGGCGCGCTCGTGCAGGTTATCGATGTTTTGCGTGGTCACCGTCATGCCGCGTGCGGCAGCAATTGCGCGGTGCCCGGCGTTGGGCTCGGCCCGCTGCGCCAGCTGTGCGCGCCACAGGTACCAGGCGAACATGGGCTTAGGCTCATTACGCCATGCGCTTCTCGACGCCATCGCCACCGGATCCACATTCTCCCAGATACCCGTCTGCGCATCGCGGTACGTGGCGATGCCGCTATCCGCGCTCATGCCCGCGCCGGTGAACACCTCGACGTGGGTGGCATCAGAAAGAATCGAGTGTGCGCGCTCAAACAGGTGCTCCATATGCCTAGAGTACGTCGATGAGCACGCAGAATGCTATGGATGCAGTGAGGGCGATGCCCATGCGCCACAGGTAGCGCCGGCCCGGTTCGTGCGCGGTGTTGATCTGCAGCTTCGATGGATTCGTGGGGAAGACTGCCATGCACATGGGGTCTGTGGGCTCGTTGTAGACGCCCATGCCACCGGCAAAGCGGAGCGCTTCGTTGCGAACTTGTTCTTCATGGTCGGCGGGTATGGATTGCACGGCCTTCGCGGATGTCAGCGTCAATCTGACGCCCTGGATCATGACGAACACGGTGAAGGCTATCCACGCGACCACGAGGAGAAAGCCTGAGAAGGGGATATCCGGAATGACGGTGCAGACCGCAGTGAGGCACACGCAGGCCGTCATGGTGAGGACTGTCTGGGCAATGAACATGGTGGTCTTTCCAGTGAGCAGCTCCGCGCGCTGGGCGGTGGCCTCGGAGAACGGAAGAGCTGACTCTGCTGGAACCTGCGCTGTCTTTCGAGCCAGCGAGATCGGCGGCACGCACAGTGGCAGCGCAATGGCGAACACAACGCCGATCCACACGAGGACCGTTGCGTTGAGGAAAGATTTGGGCTCGAAGCGGTCCGGGGTGCCAGAGACATCGAAGTGGACCGGGATGGGATCGGGCACCGAGTCCCAGCGCAGCAGCATGTACACCAGCGTGAGAGCACACACCACAGCGGTAGCGACGTAATACTGGCGGCTTCTCATGCCAGTGAGTTTACAAGGCGACCGGCCGAGGACCTCTGCGAAAGGCGTCTGGCAAATGGCATCTGTCAAAAGGCATCTCTGGGATCAAAAACGCCATTTGCGCGGGATAAAAGGCGTTTTTGGCTCTGAAAACGCCTTCTGGTTGACGCCTTTTACAAGATGCCATGTGGGCAGAGGAGACTGAGTGCAGGTTTGGGCTATGCGTCGTTGTGGTCTTGCCAGGCGTCGATGCCGCCGCGCAGCGAGTAGACCGTTGCTGAAGCCGTGGGCGCGGAATGGGTCTTCATTGGAGATGAGCTTAAAGGGCGACCGGCTGATTCTTTCCACGCTACGTGGTCTGGGTGAGCAGGTAGAGTCGAGCCCAAGCTGACCAAGAACCGGAAAGGACAGTAGCCGGAAATGGAACCTTATGTTGGAATTGTCGTGATGGAGCTTGCTAAGAAGTCCAGTTCATCTGCCCAAAGCTTCTTCCGCGAGGACTTTTATATTGTGTATGCGGAGTCGGACGAGAAGGCTCGAGAGCGCGTTGAAGCGATGGCGAACGAGCAGGCCGATGGTGAGGATGTGAAGGTACGGCACATCGTGGATGTCGCGCCAGCCCTCTATGGTTATGTAGACCGCGATTGCGATCTTTACTCGCGGCACTTTGCGAACCTAGAGGACTACGAGCGTTTCGAGATGAAGCTCGGCGGAACTGACCCGCTGGCTGATTAATCGTAGACTTCGCGAAGAAACCTGCTGACTCTCTTCTGCGTTGGCCTGGCTAGCTTTCGGAAGGCTTTCGCACCGCGTGGCGTGAAGCTAATCTTCCACGCCACATTCAGCCTCTAGTTCTTCGAGAGCGATGGTCTCTAGCTCGCCACGGCGTCGGCTTCGGCCGAGAGTTCGGAGATGTGCTCTTGCCAGGCGTCGATGCCGCCGCGCAGCGAGTAGACGTTGCTGAAACCGCGGGCGCGCAGGGTCTCGACGGCCTGGGCGGAGCGCAGGCCGCTGGCGCAGTAGAGGACGGCGAGGTCGGCGGGGTCTAGTGGCGGGTTGTGGCCGGCGAGGATCTCATCGAGCGGGAGATGCTGCGAGCCGGGGATGAGGGAGGCGGCGCGCTCGGGGGCGGTGCGGACGTCGATAAGCGTGGCGTCCTCTGGGATGTCGCGGATGTCGGTGGGGTTGTCGGGGCGCGCCGGGGTGGCGCCGTTCGCGCGCACGGGGATGTATTCCCAGGTCCCGGCGAGGGAATCGTAGTAGCCCAGCGTGCCGATGAGCGGGGTGCCGATGCCCGTGAGGAGCTTGAGCGCTTCGACGGCTAGGGCGGAGCCGGCGACGCCGACGACCGGTCCCATCACACCGGCCTGCGAACAGGAGGGCACCTGCGGGTCGGTGGGGAAGAGGTCTTCGTAGACCGGGCCGTGGCCGGAGTGGAAGACGGTGAGCTGCGCGTCGTAGCCCAGAAGCGAGGCCCATACGTGCGGAATGCCCAGTTCATGGGCGGCCCAGGAGGCTAGGTGGCGGGAGTAGAAGTTATCGGTTCCGTCGATGATGAGGTCAGCGCCGCGCAGTTGCTCCAAGGCGGTATCGGGTGTCAGGCGCGAGAACTCCTCGACGGTGCACTCCGGGTTGAGGGCGTTCAAGGCCGAAGCGGCGGATTCGGTCTTGGGCTGGCCTACGGTTGCTGTGCTGTGGATGACTTGGCGGTGCAGGTTGGAGAGGGAGACGGTGTCGTCGTCGAAAAGCAGGATGCGTCCCACGCCTGCGCCTGCGAGATAGAGAAGGGCAGGCGATCCCAGGCCGCCGGCGCCGATGACGGCGACGGCGGAAGCGCGAAGTCGTTCCTGTGTAGAGGTTCCCCACAGGGCTTCCTGGCGTGCGTAGCGTGAACTCATTCCAGGCCTACCCACGTGGTGGTGTCATCGGTGTGCAGCTGTTCCTTCCAGATGGGGACTTCCGCCTTGACGCGGTCGGCGCAGGTCGACGCTGCTTCGAAGGCATCCTTGCGATGCGCGGAGGCGGCGGCGACGATGAAGGCGGACTCGCCGATCTCTAGTGCTCCAGTCCGGTGCGCGCACCAGAGGCGGACGGCGGGGAAAGCGGCGGCGACTTCGCCGGCGACGCGCTCAATTTCCTGCTGGGCTGAGGGGTGCGCGGTGTAGGTGAGGAGCTTGACGCCGCGGCCGGAGTCGTGGTTGCGCACGATGCCGTCGAATAAAACGACGGCACCCGTTTCCGCGGTGGTGATGTCGGGGGCCGTGATGGGCTCGGCGCTGATGTGTGCGCCGAGGAGACCGTAGTTAGTGCTCATTGATGCCTTCCAGCTGGTTGATGATGTGGTTAAGAACTGGTTCGAGGACGGCGCCGCCGTCCTTGGCAGCACCCGTGGAGCCGGGCAGGGCCATGGCGAAAGTGGACCCGGTGACTCCGGCAACCGTGCGGGAGAGTGCCGCGGTGGGGATGGCCGCCGAGTGCGCATAGAAGGCGTGGGCCAGGCCGGGCAGTTCGCGGTCAAGATGTGGGGTGAGCGCTTCGACGGTGCGGTCATCCGACGTGATGCCGGTGCCGCCGGAGGTGAGGATGACGGAGGGGGCATCGGCGAAGGCAGCGGCGAGGGTTGAGTCGATGTCGGCGTCCGCGACGACGAGGGGCTGCGGGGCATCGAAGCCCTGCTCACGCAGGAAGTTCACCAGGATAGGACCGGAGCGGTCCTCGTACTCGCCGGCGGCGGCGCGGGTCGAGGCAACGATGACGAGTGCGCGTCGGGTCATGAAAGCGGGAACACCTCCACGAGGTCGCCGGCTGAAAGCTGCGTGTTAGCCGGGATACGGATAAGGGCAGTGGAACCGATGGCCTGGGACATTAGGTGGGAGCTGGTGCCGCCGAGGAAGGAGGCTTCGGCGGTGCCGTCGGAAATACTGATAGTTCCACGGCGGAACTGCTCGCGCCCCTCCAAGCCTTCGGCGGGCTCAGTAAGGCGTGCGCAAAATGGAGCGGGAGCGCGGCCGATAACGGGTGCCAAGTAGAGGCGGAAGCTCACCAACGTGGAGATGGGGTTGCCCGGGAAGCAGACGACGGGGACCTCGCCCAAACGTGATAGGCCCTGCGGGCCACCGGGCTGCTGCGCCACGTGACCGAACCAGCCGTCCTCTTCAAAGATTTGGCGGATGACCTCAAACTTTCCGTAGGAGATGCCGCCGGAGGTGACGATGACATCGGGGCGGTGTGTGATGACCGCTTCGGCGAGGTCCACGCGCAGGGCAGAAGGATCGTCATTCGTGCGCACGAAGCCGGCCACCTCGATGCCATATTGCGCGGCCAAGGCCGTGAGCATCGGTGCGTTGGAATCGGGGATGGTGGCCTCGCCCGCGCCACCGATTTCCGCACCGCCAGTGCAGATGAGGATGCGGGCGGGCGCAAAGGTAAGGACCTCGGTCAGGCCTTGGGAGGCGAGGGTGGCGATGGAGGGGGCGTCGAGAAGCGCGTGCTCACTAATGAGGGTTGTGCCTGCCGTGACATCGGAGCCGGCGCGGCGGATGAACTGCTCAGGGGCTGTCGGCACGGTGACCGTGGCGCCCTCTTCCGGGAAGTGCGGGGGCTCGCAGTGCTCGACGGGGACGATGGTGGCAGTGCCCTCAGGGACCTTCGCGCCGGTCATGATGGGGAGGGCGGTGCCTTCGGTGAGGTCCCCCGGAGGATCACCCGCCGCGATGGTGCGGCCGACGGTAAAGGTGCCGCCGTGTGTAGTCGGAAGCGCATAGCCATCCATCTGTGAATTATCGAAAGGTGGAAGGTTGTGCTCCGCGCGGTACGTCGCAGCGGCGCGGCGGCCGAAGGCGCTGCTCAGGGGTGTGGACACCACCCGGGGCTGCGGAAGGGCCGCGCGGACGGCGGCGAGGTGTTCCTCATAGGTGCGCATCGAGTTCCTTCCTGTCACGGAGGCTGGCATAGTGGCAACCATGGTTGATATACACTACTTTGCCGCAGCCCGCGCCGCCGCAGGGCGCGCGCAAGACACGGCGCAGGCGGCGACCTTGGGGGAGCTGTTGGACGTGTTGCGTGCTCGTCATACCGGCAGCACCGAGGCCGGCATGAGCTTTGCGGAGGTGCTGGAGCGCTGCACCTTCCTGGTGGATGGCGCGAGCGCAAAGGAAGACGCCGTGCTTGCCGACGCCTCCCGCGTCGATGTCCTCCCGCCTTTTGCTGGCGGTTAGTTGCGGACCCGCAGAGGGCTGGTGAAGAAGTTCACCACGCTGGAGACAATCGCAAGCACAATCGCGCCGATGATGGCAGCACCCCAGCCGTCGATGACGAGTGAGTCCATGAGCGCGCTGACGAGGAGCAGGACCGCGCCGTTGATGACGAGCGCGAAGAGGCCCAGTGTCAGGCAGGTCAGCGGTGCGCCAAGGAAACGGAGCACTGGGGTGACGACCTCGTTGACGATGATGAAGACCGCCGCGATGAGCAGGAAATTCTGGGTAGTCGCAGGAACGATGTCGATTCCGGGGACAATCGCTACCACGGCCCAGAAGGCCACCGCGACGGCAATGACGTTGAGTACAAAATTGATAAATGTCTTCACAACTGCACTCTAACGCGGAAACTAGCCCTGCGCACCGAAGGCCGCGTCCCAGGCCTTGAGCAGCGTCTCGGTCTCCTCCGCCGTGGTGACGGTGATGCGCACGCCCTCGGGGAAGGCACGGACCAGGACGTCATTCTCCGCGAGCTGTGCGGCGATCTCCTGCGGGGAGCCCAGCTTCGCAATGCTGTCGGCGGCGAACCAGATGTGGTTGGCCTGGGACTCCGGAACGCCAAAGTCTGCGAAGTGCTCCACCAGGCGGTCGCGCTGCTTAACGGTCTCATCGGTGCGCTCACGCAGCTCCTTCTGAGCGGCCAGCGAGGCCACAGCACCCGCCTGTGCGATGGAGTTCACGGAGAAAGGAATGGCCACCTTGCTCAGTGCCTCGATGATCTCGGCATTGCCGAAGGCATAGCCCAAACGGATGCCGGCCAGGCCATAAGCCTTGGAGAAGGTGCGCAGGCCAATGACGTTGTCGTGGGTGTGGACATAGTCGGTGGCCAGCGGGACGGCATCGTTGCGGTTGTATTCGATGTAGGCCTCATCGAGCGCCACGATGACGTCCTTCGGGACCTTGGCCAAGAAGGCGTCGAACTCCTCCTTGGTGATGATGGAACCGGTGGGGTTATTCGGGTTACACACGAAGATCAGGCGGGTCTTATCCGTGATGGCAGCCGCCATGGCCTCCAAGTCCACGCGGTGGTCCGCGGTGAGCGGGACCTTGACCGGGGTGGCGCCCACGACCTGCGCGAAGATGGGATAAGCCTCGAAGGAGCGCCACGGGAAGACAATCTCATCACCGGGCACCGAGGTGATCTGCACCAGCTGCTGGCAAATCGCGGAGGAACCCGCGCCGGTGGTGACCTGCTCCGGGGTGACGCCAAGGTTTTCGGCGAGTGCCTTGCGGATTTCCACCGCGCCCATATCCGGGTAGCGGTTGACGTGCGCGGCAGCTACCTCCATGGCCTTCAGCGCGCCGGGCAGCGGCTCCTGGGTTGCCTCGTTGGAGGAGAGCTTCAAGGCGTGCTCGGCATTCTTGCCGGGGACGTAGACGGGCAGGGAGGAAAGGTCTGGTCGAATCATGTTCTCCACCTTAGGCGTTGCGGGGGCCGCGGGGACCGAAGTCGAAATCTGCAGTTTGCGGGCCGAAGGCCTGAAGTCCCTTCGGCGCATCGAAAGCGTCGAGGCGCACCTCAAGGAAGGCGCCGCGCTCCGGGTGGGCGGCGATATCCTCCAGGGTCTTGGCCAATTCGCCCTCGGTCGAGGCCACGTAGGACTCCATCGTGGTGTCCTTCATGAACACCTTCGGCAGTGCCGTGTAATCCCACATCTGGATCTCGTTGTACTCGCGCTCCATACCCAGGATGTAGCGTTCGATGGTGTAGCCATCGTTGTTGACCAGCACGATGATGGGCTTGAGGTCCTGGCGCACGATGGTGGAGAGCTCTTGGGCGGTGAGCTGGAAGGAGCCATCACCGATGAAGAGGACGTGGCGACGCTCCGGGTTAGCCAGCTGCGAACCGAGCACGCACGGCAGGGTAAAGCCGATGGAACCCCAGATGGTGGAGTTGATGTACTGCACGCCCTCGGGCATGCGCTGCTGGCCCAGACCGATATTGGAGGTGCCAGCCTCGGCGATGACCACGTCATCTTCCTGGATGAAGCCGAGCATCTGCGGCCAGATGCGCTCCTGGGTCAGCGGGGCATCCGGGTTCGGCTCGAAGGGCTCGGGCTCGAAAGCCGCGCTTGTCGATGCCCCGGCTTCCGGGATGCGGTCGAGGAGGACGTCGAGAAGCTCCAGCGTATTAATGCCCACGAAGTACTCGCCGTCAGCGTTGAGGTGCTGGTCGCCGAAGTTATAGACGCGGGCATCGGCCAGGTTGTGGGTGAAAGAACCGGAGTTGACCTCGATGAAGCGCGGGTTCGTGGTGACCAGGAAGTCGGATTTTTCGATGCGCTCCTGCACACCCGGGGCCGACGCCGCGCCGTTGTAGGTGCCGATGAAGAGCGGGTGGCGCTCGGACAAGATGGCCTTGCCGGAGGAGAGCTGGGAGTAGGGCAGCTGGGCCTTGTCGATGATGGCGCGGAATTTCTCAGTGAAACCGTGGCGGTTGGTGTCCTGGTCGATGAGGATGATCGGGTCCTTGGCCTTCGCGAGGTGCTCCAGCACGTAGTCCGCAGCGGCGTTCAGGCGCTCGGGATCGGAGGGTGCGAGCTCGGTGGAGAAAGGCTCGTCGGGGACCTCGATGGTCAGGTGAGTGATATCGGAAGGAATCTGGATGTGCACCGGGCGCTTCTCGCGCAGGCAGGTGTGCAGGGCGCGGTCGAATTCCTCGACCACGTTCATGGGGGACACACGCGTGGCCACCTCGGTGAAGGGTGCAAAGGAATCCAGCATGTTGGCAAAGTCGCCGTCGGCAAGCGAGTGGTGCAGGTTCCAGCGGAACTCCGTGGCGTACTGCGGCGGCGCGCCCGCCAGCGACACCAGCGGGACGTGCTCGGCACGTGCACCCGCGATGCCGTTGAGGGCGGAAAGCTCGCCCACGCCATAGGTAGTGAGTAGGCAGCCCACGCCTTTCTGGCGGGCATAGCCGTCGGCGGCATAGGCGGCGTTGAGCTCGTTGCAGGCGCCGACGAAGCGGATGCCCTCGGAGGCCTCAATCTGCTCGAGGAAGCTCAGGTTGAAGTCACCGGGCACGCCGATGATTTCAGTAATGCCGATGGCCTTGAGGCGGTCCAGGATGAAATCACCAATGGTGGTCTGCATGATGAGGGTCCTTTCTATTTATTTCGGGCGTCGTGGCGCTTCTTGCCTAGCCAGATGAGGGCCAAGGCCACAATCCAACAGGGTAGGACAATGGCGCCGGTGCGGTAGTCGGGCAACATGAACATCAAAACGATGACGAGAGCGAAGAAGGCCAAGCACAGGTAGTTAGCGATGGGGTAGAGGGGCGCGCGGAAGGCCGCGTCCGGGCAGCGCTTGCGGAAGTTCAGGTGTGCAAGGGCGATGGCGGACCAGGAGATGAGCTCCGCGCCGACGATGATGGCGAGGAGAACGATCAGGATCTTGCCCTCGAAGAGGAAGTTAAGCAGCACAGCCGAGCCCATGAGTAGGGCGTTGAAAAGCAGAGCGCGAACCGGCACGCCCTTGGCGCTGACGGAATTGAAGAAGGGCGGAGCTTGGCCGCCGCGGGAAAGATCCCGCAACATGCGCGCGCCGGAGAAGGTCATGGTGTTGAACACGGAGACGGCGGCAACGAGCACGATGAGGTTAAGGCCCGTGGCCGCGGCACTAATGCCCAGGGTGCTTAGCGCGCGCACGAAGGGAGAGGTGGAGGTATCGAGCTCATTCCACGGGGCGAGCAGCACGATGATGCCGATGCCGCCGACGTAGAAGATGAGGATGCGCCAGATCACGTTGTTGATGGCCTTGGGCAGGCTCTTGGCGGGATCTTGGGCCTCGCCCGCGGCGGTACCGATGGAGATGATGCCGCCGAAGGAGAAAATCACCGCGACGAGGGAGAAGAGCACACCGGCGGCACCGTTGGGGAAGAAACCGCCGTGCTCGGTGATATTGCTCAAGCCGAGGGCGGGCTCCGGGGTAAGGCCGAAGACGATGGCCGCGCCGACGACGATCATGAGGATGAGTGCGACGACCTTGATGAGGGAGAGCCAGAACTCCGCCTCGGCGAAGGCTCCGACGTGCACCAGGTTGATGGCGGTGACGATGACGAGCGCGACGAGGGCGGTGAGCCAGTGCGGGATGCCAGGGAACCAGAAGTCCATGATGGTGCCCGCGGCGGTGAGCTCCACCATGCCGACGACGATGGTGGTGAACCACCAGTTCCAGCCGGTGACAAAGCCGGCGATGGGCCCGATGTATTCGCGGGCGTAGGCGCTGAAGGAGCCGGCGACGGGGTGCTCCACGGCCATCTCACCGAGCATGCGCATGATGAGGAAGATGATGAAGCCGCCGATGGCGTAGGCGGCGATAACGCCGGGACCGGCCTCCTGGATGGAGGCACCGGAGCCCAAGAAGAGGCCCGTGCCGATGCATGAGCCGAAGGCGATCATTTGCAGGTGGCGCGATTTCATGCCGCGCTGCAGGCCGTCGTCTGCACTGGTGTTATCGCTGGCGACAACGTCCTGTGCCCTGACGGAATTGTTGGTTGTGGTCATGTAGACGCCCTTCATGAACGTATATGTGTGACGTGGGTCATTTAGCTGTAGGAGATTATTGCGCAGCACAGTTTTGTTTGTCACTAGACAATATTCGGAAGTATCTTTGACATATGTCAAAAGTGACACCCCCGCAGCTGACGAGTATCCAGGATATCGTCGACGAATGCGCCCAGATCCTGCAGCGCTCCGTTGAGGTGACCACCCCCGCCATCGCGGTGATTGCGGCTAGTGCGCAAATCGGTGCCATCGATAAGAACCGGGCGGCCTCTATTCTTAATCGCACCCCGCCCCCGGAGCCCATCCCGTGGATGCTCAGCTTCGGCATCCAGGAGGCGACCCTACCGGTGCGCCTGCCTGCTAATCCGCGTTATGACATGCTGCCCCGCGTGGTCATTCCCTTGCGTCACGAGGACAGGCTGGTGGGCTACCTGTGGATCATCGATGAGCCCGCGCTGGGCGACGCCCCCTTGGCCCGCCTGGACTCTTTGCTTGCGCCCCTTGCCAGGCTTATCGACGAACGCGATGCTCCCCTCGCCGCCCGCGCCCAACAGCTCGGGGAGCTGGCCCGCGAGGTGCTCACCGGTGATCCGGCCGCGCTGGCGGGTGCCCGGGAGCGCGATCTCCTGCCCTCCGATGGTGAGCTGACCGTGCATCGCGTGCTGGTGGAAGGCGACCAGCGTGCGGTGGCCGTGGAACTTGCCCGCCCGTTGGTGCGCCGGCCCTTCTTGGTCGCGGATTCCCATGATTCCCTCGTACTCATTGAGTGCCGTCGCGATGACAAGGACACCGAAGCCCTCATGGAGGAGCTGCAGAGTGCCGCGCTTGTCGCCGGCGCTGAGGTGGTGGCGCGTGGCTCGGCGCCGACGGCCCCGCAGGCGCGACTCATGGCGGACGTGGCCAAACTCTGTGGCCAGGATTCGCTGCGCTGGGAGGAGGCGGGCGCGTGGCGGCTGCTGCGCGGGTGGGAGCTGACCCCAGCGACGGTGGTGGAGATGAGCCCGGATGCCGCCGTGCTTCTCGACGACCCCCGCAACTCCTACTGGCACACCCTGCTGACCTATTTTGAGCATTCCCGCAACGTCTCCGCGACCGCTGCTGCGCTCTACATCCACCGTGCCACGCTGCACTACCGCTTGGACCGCGTCCGCGAGATTCTCGGGCCTGGCGTGCTGGATGATGGCTGGCGCTGCGCGGCTCTCTACGTGGCTCTCAAGCTGCATGCGGCGCTTCAGGGAAAGAATAGGGAAGCCCCATTTTGTCCCTAGGGGAAGCGCTCAGGTAGAGTGATGGACGATTCATTGCGAATCGCTGGAGACGTGCCAGAGCGGCCGAATGGGGCTCCCTGCTAAGGAGTTGACTTACTTGCGTAGGTCCGGAGGTTCAAATCCTCTCGTCTCCGCAAACTACAGAACCCGAGTCATCGTTTTACCGGTGGCTCGGGATTTTACGTTTTCAGTCGCTTCGTATGTCGGCAGCCCGTGAGCAGAGAGCTTAGAATGAAGGCGCTGACCTTAATCTGTGCTGGCTGGGAGCGTCATGGAGTTACTAAAAGAGCCAATTTGGGATGTGGAAAGTAACGCGAACATCGATCCCGATGAGAACTTTGTCCGAATATTTTGTTCTTTCCAAAATTCATGAGTGCTATTCCCCTCAGCCACTTCCCAAAGCAACGAACGGCATAGTGAGGTGGGGGATGAAAAAGAAGTAAATATCGGGCGAATGTGCTTGATGGCGAAATGGGGCAGGGGTGGTTCCGAAGAATTTTTGGTCGCCTAATTCAGCACTAGCGGCAGGACCAATACACCGGTTGAGAGCGCGAGCATGCCTAAGCAGTTGATCCAGAATTCACTGTCGAGGAAGTGGGCGCGGACACGGGCTGCTGAGGCTGCGCAGAAATATGCGATGACTCAAAACATGGATGCGATTCCTACGCTTGGGAACCAGAGTCCGTCGATGACTCCTGTGGCTGCGCGGCACTTGATGACAATGAGCGCCCACCACC
>NZ_KV797581.1:76345-80037 GCF_001809405.1 Corynebacterium sp. HMSC055A01
CTTGATGACAATGAGCGCCCACCACCAGTCTTTGGGGCGCTGGTTAACCCGAGTCTCAAAAGACTAGGGTTTGCGGGGAAGGGGAGGGATTATATGCCTTCTTGTGCGCCCTCGCAACAAATCTTGAGGAAGTTTATACAATAGTCTACATTTTACATCTTTTGCTTCCAATTATCCCTACTGGATGTAACTCTAGGGGTGTCCGATTTTCAGCCATCTTTTCTAGAAAGGATTATGGACATGTATCGTCTCAAGAAATCTACGCGTTTAGTGGTGCTGGTTGCGGCAGCAACAGTTTTTGCACCAGTCAATGCTAGTGCCGGTACTGAGACTGACCTCGCTGAGTCGACTCAGAATAATGCCTCTCAGTCTTCTGTTTCCTCAGAAGTTGCGGAAAAAGCAGATTCCTATGTTTTCCTTCAGGGAGACCAATTCGCGATTGCTAGAGAGGCAGAAAGCGCTCTTTCGCAAAAGGAACTGCAAGAAATCAAAAATGAAGTAGAGACTCAGAACGAAAGGATCAGCGAGGCCAAGGCTGATAGTAACCTTGAGATGAAGGTGGCGGGAGACTCGATAACTTTCTGGGAAAAAGGGCCGAAGATTTCGAGCGCTGATGATGATGACATTGATCCATACTTTCAAGAGGGTCGGAATGGAATTGAATTCCATGGGACTTATGTGAGGGTGCTACTGTCTAAAACGACGATTAACCGGGTGGGTGGCGGTGTCACAATCGCTGGAGTCTGGATTCCCGAGCCAGTTCTTTCCAAAATCCTAGCTACTGGAGGGGCTATTGCTGGTCTTGCGCCCGGTGGTATGTATGCAGACTATGGCATTGGTTCGATTGTGGCTGGCGCTTTCACACATAATGCATATCCTCAGCGGGTTGGTTTTCAATAAATTATCCTTCCTCTAAACAGAAAGGGGTTTAGGGAAAGGTAATTGGAATTTTGCCATATGGATGTTTCTGCATTGTTCAGATAACAGTCCAAGAGAATCTGCCGCCTGGCAAGAATAGAAATGGTTCTGGAGAGTAAAATATGTGGAAAAAGATATTGGCCACTGTGGGCGTTTTATTGATGATGCTTTCCGCTCAACTTCAGTGGCCGTATGGGGTCACGATTGCTCTAGCAATTTTGGTCATTTTCCTTGTGTTTGTTCCATCTGGGAAGAAGTAAATATCTGAGCAGAGGTGGGTATTTTAGCGGGCCTGCCTCTGTTTTAGATTGATTATTTATTAAGTTATGAAACAAAATACTATTTCTATAGTAGGCAGGCTAGCTCTTTTCTTTCTGGCTAGCGTATCTTTTGGGGCCACGGCTTCATCAATATCTACTGCTCAACAGAGGAATTTCGATCCTCTTTCATATATTGAAAGTGGAGATGAGGTGCAGGTGGGTCCTCCCCGAGGGGCGGTGACGTGTTCTGTGACTATCATTTCCCAGCAGCGGGCCTTGACTGCCGGTCATTGTGGTGAAAGTGCGGATGAAGTGTATTCGAAAGGTAGGCGTATTGGAAGTATTGGTGAAAACTACTTGTGGAGTAACCAAGGGATAGATGTTTCAGAAATACTTCTTGATCCTCCGGTAGATTACGTTCTTCGGGCTGATAAAATTAGTGATAAAAGTATCGAAATACCTTCAGCTATTTTTGCAAAAACCTTTCTCGGAGGGAGAATTGATGGGGTTGTCAACGACAAGAACTTATATTGTGAGGCATTTTCCATCAATGGGAGAGAATATCAGGCGCGAACTCTAAAGGCTCAAATGACTTCAAAACCTGGGGATTCAGGCGCCCCTGTCTATAATCCTGCAGGAGAATTGGTGGCCCTCATTGAAGGCGGCAATGGGAAAGGGGATACTACTATCACGCCGCTTTCTTTCCTGGAGGAAAAACTCTCTGAAGACTCTTCTTCTAATGAGTGTAAAGGAAATGGTTAAATTACACAGCCTGTTTGCTAGGAGATTTTCCGCTTTATCTAACGACTAGTTGCAGCTGCTACGCAAAAGAGGAGGCGGAATCTGCTCAACGACTTCCTGCGCTAGCGACGAGTCGGATTTGGACGGTGTTGGTTGTTGCCGAGTGTATTTTGTTAGTCGGCGGACGTAGCGCCATCGGCAGATGCCTCAATACTAGTCCTTGTCCTAACATCGAGAAGTTTTAGAGTGCGTTAATTTTGTCGCTTTAGTCGAGGGCTTGTCGGTTTATTGATTGCTTGATTTCGCTGCTTCAACTTATAGAACCCTAGTCATCGTTCACCGGTGGCTCGGGATCTGCGTTTGTTGTTGTCATTCTAGAAGCGGGTGCCAGCGCAGCTCTCGGAAGCGGGCAAAGCCCTGATCTTGGCTCAGTAAGGTTGCTTCTTCTTCTATTACGGACGCGGCTATCCAGGCATCAGGGATGTCGCTGGCTTTAAGCTTGTGCAAGCGCACCAGTTCAGTGAAGGTTGTCCAGGTCCCTGGGCTGGAGCTCAAAAGAGTGCCCGTTTGGGGCCGCTAAAATGGTATTGAGTGCAGTCAGTGCTTGCTGGGCGGTTAGTGGTTTGTGGAATAGCTTGTGGTTGGTCATAACTCGAACAAGGCCCGTTGCCACAACATCCAGGAGTGAGGTTACCCTCGTTTAGTGGACACCCAACTTGTACGGATGTTGTGTCCGTAGGAGAGGATGTTCATTGTGAGTCAACAACGCAAGAAGTACACGCCGGAGTATCGGCGTGAAGCCGCGAATCTCGTGATTGAGTCGCAGCGCCCGACCGCTCATGTGGCCCGAGAGATCGGTGTCGCCCCGGGGCTTTTGGGCAAGTGGGTCAAAAATGAGCGGGAGCGCCGAGGCGCTGCCGATGGGATGAGCGCGGCGGATCTTCGGGCCGAGAATGCGCGCTTGCGCCGGGAGCTGGCAGAAGCTCGGATGGACAACGAGTTTTTGTCAAAAGCGACAGCCTTCTTCGCCGCGAAGCAACGCGAACAGAAAAGTTCGAACTAATGCGGCGAGAGAAGGCAAACTACAGCATCAAACGTATGGCACGCTTGTTGAAGGTGTCACGGTCCGGCTACTACAAATGGTTCCATACCCAGCAGCAACGACTCTTAGGTCACGATGATCGGGCAGCGTTTTATGACGATGTTGACTGCAAGATCCACCAGATTTGGGCTGACTCTGATCAGGTCTACGGTGCACCGCGCATTACCGCAGAACTGGCTGAGCGCTACGGCATTGCGCTCAACCGGAAGACCGTGGCTAAGCGGATGCGCCTGATGGGCATTGAGGGGATTTCACCGCGGGCCTTCGTCCCGGTGACCACGATTCAGTCCAAGCGTAAGTCCAGGCTTCCTGACCTGGTTAAGCGCATGTTTGATGCAGGTGAGCTCAATCGGGTGTGGATGTCGGATATTACCTACCTGCGCACCGGTGAAGGCTGGTTGTACTTGTGTGCGGTCCGTGATGGTCATTCCCGCCGAGTGCTGGGCTGGGCTATGGATAGTGTGCAAGATGCTTCCCTGGTCGAGCGGGCCCTGCGGATGGCGTATACGCTACGCGGTGAGGTTCCTGATGGCCTGGTGTTTCACGCTGACCGTGGGGCACAGTTTACCAGCGAGCAGCTCTGGGATGTCTGCCGCGGCCTGGGCATTGCCCAGTCCGTCGGGCGTACCGGGGTGTGCTTTGATAACGCGATGGCCGAGTCGTTCTGGTCG
>NZ_KV797581.1:80137-180734 GCF_001809405.1 Corynebacterium sp. HMSC055A01
AACGCGATGGCCGAGTCGTTCTGGTCGACGTTGAAGACTGAATTTTACGACCGGCAACGCTGGCCTACCAGGGATGCTGCACGCACGGGTGTCGCCCGCTGGATTGAAGTGGTCTACAACCGCCGCCGGCGCCACTCCGCACTCGGGATGGTCAGCCCCGTCGACTTCGAGCACCACATCACCCAGACCACCAACGAAGAAGAAACAGCTGCCTAACCATGAGGTAGCTCCACTACGTGTCCACCATTTGCGGGCAAGCCCAGGAGCCCAATTGTTTCATGCCGATTCAGCGCACCACTTAACCACTGCTGAGCGGGTTTATGTTGTGGTGCTGCGGAGTGGAAGGTATAAACGAGAATGTTGACATCAGGAATGATCATCGAGCACCGCCCATACGGCTTCTTTGTCGCTGAGATCAACTAGAGCTGGTCCGCCGCAATCGAAGGAGGGGAGGTTTATCCTGGTGTGCATACCTTTAGGGTAGAAAGCATCAAGTCATCAATCAATAGGTGCGATGATGCATCTTCCTTCTGGAAGCCGTGAATGGTTGACTGGTGTCTTAAGTCAGTGCGAGCGTCAGGATCGGTACTCCGATGGAGAATGCGAGCATGCCTAAGCAGTTGATCCAGAATGCGCTACCGAGGAAGTGGGCGCGGACATGGGCTGCTGCGGCCGCGCAGAAATAGGCGATGACTCCAATCATGGCTGTGATTCCTACGCCGGGGAACCAGAGGCCGGCAATGAGTCCTACGGCGGCGAGGCACTTGATGACAATGAGCGCCCACCACCAGTCCTTGGGGAGTTTGACGCCGCTGAGGCAGGCTTCGATGAAGGGGACTGGTTTGAGGGAGAGGGCGGCGTCGCCAAGCAGAATGGCTGCTAGTAGAAGGGAGGGCCAGGCTGGGGAAGATTCTAGGATCATTGGGTTACTCCGAATGCGGTGTTGAGGCGTTCGATCGATGAGGCGGCTTGGGATGTGAGGTGCTCGGTGTCGTAGATTCCGGCGGCCCAGCCGATGAGTAAGCCGAGGTAGACGTTGTACAGCAGGTCGGCGTACTCGGCCGCATCGGCGCTGCTGAGCCTGGTGCCGAGTCGCAGGGTGATTTCATCGGTCAGGAGCGTTTTGAGTGCGGTGAGCGCTTCGCCTTGATTGCCTTGTTGGATGAGTGCTGCGCCAAAGGCGCGGGAGAGCTCTTCGTGGCCGGTAAACATCTGGAGGAAAGGTCTCAGGACATCGAGAAGGCTATCGGATTGTCCCCGGATGTCATCGTGGAGTTCTGAAATGTGTTGGCCAATGGTGCGGATGAGCAGCGTTTGTTTGTCGCCGACTCCCATGACGGTTCCCACGCTAACGCCAGCTTCGGATGCGATAGTCCGGATGCTGGTGGTGGCGTAGCCCTGAGTGAGGAAGAGTTCGTAGGCGGTGGCTAGGACCTTGCTGACGGTGCCAGCTTTGGCGGCCGAGCGCGATGAGTGAACGTGTTCAGTGAACATGTTCAAAAGGGTAGCTCTTGATGGTTTCGAGGTCAATGACGCCGAAGTGTTGACAGTTGGCGCTAGGCCAGCGTGGGGAAGACGCGGTCGCGCAGCAGGTGTGCAAGCTCGCGGTCGGGGGCTGCTGGGTTGACCCAGGCGGTGTCCCCGATTTCGGCGGCGGCGTGGGGTTCGTCGGTGGTGACGGTGCGGGTGTAGGTGAAGATGGTGCCGACGACGACCTCGCCCGGTTCGTTGGCGGCGGGAGCGTCGAAGGTGCCGAGTTTGTTGAGGCTCTCGGCGTCGAGGGTGAGGCCTACTTCTTCGGCAACTTCGCGCAGGGCGGCGTCGACAAGCGCCTCGCCCGCCTCGGGCTTGCCGCCGGGCAGTTGGTACTTGGTGGAGGACTTCTTGCGCACGGTAAGCACGTGGCCTTGTGGGTTGCGGATGACGACGGCTGCTACTTCAATCATGGCTGCTGATTGTAGGCGGCCTAGAGCAGCGGCAGGAGCACGAGGGCGAGATTGAGTGCGATGACCAGCGCGGCAAGCGTCCAGCCCACGGCCATAGACCAGGGTTTCGCGGCGAACTCACCCATGACGTCCCGGGAGCCGGCATAGCGGAAAAGCGGGATGATGGCGAAGGGGATGCCCAGGGAAAGAAGTGCCTGGCTGACCACCAGTGCCATAGTGGGGTCGACCCCGCAGCCGATGATGACCAGCGCCGGGATGAGCGTGACCAGGCGGCGGACTAGTAGGGGGACCTTGATGTGAAGCAGGCCGTCCATGATTTCGGAGCCGGCGTAGGCGCCCACTGACGTCGAGGCGAGGCCGCTGGCCAGCAGGCCGATGGCGAAGAGAACGCCGGCCAGCGGGCCGAGGTGGCTGGCAATCGCCGTGTGGGCCCCGGAGATGGTCTCTGTGCCGTCCACGCCGTAGAGGGCCGAGCCCGCCAGGATCAGCAGGCCCACGTTGACGAGCCCGGCGATGGACAGCGCCACGGCGATGTCCGCGCGGGTGCCGGCCAGCACGTGGGGGATTTCCAGGTCGGGGTAGCGCTGCTTGGTCAGGGAGGAGTGTAGGTAAATGGCGTGCGGCATGACGGTGGCGCCCAACATGGAGGCGGCCAGCAGGATGCTGTCCTTGCCCTCTAGGCGGGGGATGAGGCCGCCGGCCACGTCGGCGGGGTCGGGCGGGGCGATGGCGAGGCCGGCAAGGAAGCCGATGCAGATGACCAGGAGCAGGCCGATGACAAGCCCCTCGAACCACTGGTTCTTCTTCTGGAAGATGAGGAGAATGATGGAGACCGCGCCGATGATGAGCGCGCCCGCGAACAGGGGGAGGTTGAAGAGGAGTTGCAGGGCAATGGCGCCGCCGATGACTTCGGCGAGGTCGGTGGCCGCGGCGATGAGCTCGGCCTGGGCCCACATGCCTAGGCGCGCGCGGCGGGAGAGACGCTCGCCCATGATTTCCGGCAGGGAGCGGTGGGTGACTAGGCCCAGTTTGGCGGAGTGGTACTGGATGAACATGGCCATGAGGTTGGCCACGACGAGTACCCACACCAGGAGGTAGCCGTAGTGGGAGCCGGCGCTGATGTTGGCGGCTACGTTGCCGGGGTCGACGTAAGCCACTGCAGCAACGAAGGCGGGGCCGGTGAGGCTGATTAAGGTCTTACGCATAGGCATCTCCATACCAAAAGTTCAACTACTTGAAGTCTAGTTTTCATCGCCATATGTTCAAGCCAGGGGTTTGATCCGGCAAACCATGTTAAAGCTTATTTGTTAATTATTTAAATTACTTTATGTATTTTGGCTGGTTAGAGACAGGGAGGTGCAACGGGTACACTGCCTTCAGTGCGCCAAAGTTGGAAGATTTTTATCAGAGATGTAGCCAGGCTTGGCCGCGTCCCCAGGGCGTGGATCATTCTCATCGGGCTCGTCATCACCCCCGCGTTGTATTCATGGGTGAACATCGCGGCTTTTCGTGACCCTTATGGCCATACCAACAACATCAAGGTGGCCGTGGTCAACGAGGATAAGGGTGCTAACAATGAGCTGACGGGGAAGATAGATGTCGGCAGCGAGGTCATTGAGAAACTCAAAAAGAATGACCAGATAGGCTGGCAATTCCTTGAGCGCGACGAAGCCGAGAAAGCCCTTTTAGAGGGAGACGTGTATGCCTCGGTGACGATTCCGGAGGACTTTAGCGAGAACCTCGTGAGCATGCTCGACGGGAAGTTCACGCAGCCGCAGCTGGTTTACCGCGTCAACGAGAAGAACAACGCCATCGCCGTGAAGATCACGGATACCGGTGCCAAAGGTCTGGACAAGCAGATCACGGCGGCCTTCAAGGAGCAGGTGGCCACCGTCGCGGCGGAGAACGTCAAGGACACCGGTACTGACTTCGAGCGAAAAGTCACGCGGGCGATGAACAACACCAGCTCCGCGTTCGGGGAGACCGCGCAGGAGATTGACGGTAACCGTGAGAACCTCGCGCGGATCCAGGGAAAGCTTGACGCCGCTGCTGATTCCACGTTGGGCGCCAAGTCCACGGTGGCTGATGTGAGTGCTGCGCTGGGCGACGCCCAAACAGCCCTCGCCGAGGTCTCCTCCCTAGTCGAGCAGGCCCAAGGGGGCATCGGTGACTTCACCGACCAGACCACCGGTGCCTTCGTCAGTGGCGCAAGTGCGGTGGCAGACGGCACCGCACAGGCGCAGGAATCCATTGCGGATGTCACAGCTGGCCTGAACCAGGCCGGTGACCGTTTCGATTACGCCACGCAACGGGCGAACACTGCTATTGACGCGAGTGCGGAATCGATTGCGCAGCTTAAGGCGTTGCGCGATTCCGCAACGCTTTCACCGCAGGTGGCCAAGGAGATCGATGACGCCATCCAGCGCCTCGATGAGGGCAATGAATCCAACCGCCAGCTGGTGGGGAACCTGAATGCGCTGAGCAAGGATACCCAGGCCGCAGCGGACAACGTGCAGGCAAGTGCGGAGGCCATCAACCAGGCGGCGGCAGATACCAAGGCCACCTCGCAAACGCTGCGCGATACCGTGACCACCGCTGTGCCCGAAATCAACCGTGCCATGAGCAATCTGAGCTCCATGGCGAGTGCTTTGAGCTCCACCCTGGAAGCTCAGAAGGGAACCATGCAGGAGGCCAATGGTCTCCTGGACGGCGTGGCCCAGCAGCTGCGCGCCACGAAGGACACCTTGTCCGATTTCGATACCAACCTCCTGGCCCTGCAGGACAGCCTGCGCGCTATGCAGGGCGATGTGGGTTCGCTGCGTGCCGCGATGAACTCCAAAGTCGTTCAAAATGTCACCGGGCTGGACGCGGAAGAAATCGGTAAATTCTTTGCGGAGCCCATCGAGCTGAAGACCGAAACCGTGTACCCGGTGGACAGCTACGGCTCCGCCATGGCGGCGCTGTTTACTAACCTCTCTCTGTGGATTGGTGCCTTCGTCCTCATGGTGATCTTCCGGGTTGAGGTCGATAAGGAGGGCTTCGACCGCATCACGGTGGGCCAGGCCTACTTGGGCCGCTTCCTCCTCATGGCCCTGATGGTCATCGTCCAGGCCATCACGGTGACCGTCGGTGACCTGCTCATTGGCGTGCAGACCGTGAATGCGCCGGCTTTCGTCCTGACAGGCATACTCGTGGGACTGGCCTACTTGAGCATTATTTACGCACTGTCCTCATCCCTGGGACACCTGGGGCGTGGCCTCTGCGTGGTCTTTGTCATTATCCAGATTCCGGGTGCTTCGGGCCTGTACCCGATTGAGCTTTTGCCCAACTTCTTCCACACCATCTACCCACTACTGCCATTCACGTACGGCATCGATGCCATGCGCGAAACCATCGGTGGGTTCTATGGGAACCACTATTTCAAGAACATGGCCGTGCTCGCCTTCATGTTCATTCTGTTCTTCGTCTTCGGCCTGCTGCTGCGTAAGGCGTTGGCGCACTTCAATGTCATCTTCAACCGCGAGCTGCGGGACACTGAGCTCTTTGACTATGAAAACGTGCAGGTTGTGGGCTCCGGCTACCGCATCGCGGACGTCATCCAGGCGCTGGATAGCCGCAGTGGCCTCAAGAGGGATTTGGACCGCCGCGCTCATAACTGGGGCTATTGGCTCAAGATGGTGGCCATCGCGGGCGTTATCGGCGTGGTCATCCTCATTGTTGTCTCGGGCCTCTTGCCCGACCAGAAGCCGTTGCTCTTGGGCATTTGGACGGCGTGGTGCTTCCTTATTATTGTCGCCGCGGTCACCCTGGAGTACCTGCGCATCAGCTTGAAACAGTCCGCGGAGCTCGTGACGTTGGATGAAGATGACCTTATTCATCCGTCCAGCATCGGCGCGGAGTCCACGGAGGGGGATAACTAATGCGTGGAACACTCGATCTTTTCCTCAACGATATCCGCACCGCATGCCGCAACGTGATGAGCGCGGTGATGCTCGTGGGTCTCGTCGTCATCCCGATGCTGTTCACCTGGTTTAACGTTCTGGCCAGCTGGGATCCCTTCGATAACACCAGCCAGCTCAAGGTGGCGGTGGCTAGCAAGGACACCGGCTATAAAAGCGATCTGTTGCCGGTGCCCATCAACGTCGGCGACCAGGTGCTCAATGAGCTACGTGCAAACGAGCAGCTGGATTGGGTTGTGACGACTTCCGATGAGGCGATTGAAGGTACCAAGTCCGGTGAGTATTACGCAGCCATCGTGCTGCCGGAAGATTTCAGTACCGACATGATGAACTTCTACACGGATGGATCCAAGCCCGCCGACTTGTCCTTCTATACGAATGAGAAGAAGAATGCGCTGGCGCCGAAGATCACTGGTCAGGGTGCAGAAGGCGTGTCGGCTCAGGTGGCCGAGGCCTTCACCACGACGGTCGGTGACGTCTCCTTCGATCTGGTCACCTCACTCTCCGACTTCTTGAGCCAGGGCGATACCAAGGCTGTGTTGGACCGGATGCAGGCGCGCGCGGATGGTGTGCAGACCCAGCTGGACATGGCCGCGCGTACCGCGCGTTCCCTCGCGGGCCTGGTGGATACCGCGGTTCCGCTCATGGAAAGCGCCCAGCGCATTGCGGACTCGGCAGACCTGGAGCTGCCGGAGATCCAGTCTTCCTCACTCAATGTTTCCACCGACGCCCTGCAGCAATCCCTCGATGCCACCAGCGCCAGTTATGACGTGGTACGCCAACGCATTGATGCGCTTTACGACGACGCCTCCGCCTCCCGCGCCGACCGCGTCGCCACGCTCAACACCTTGGCCGGCCAGGTAGAAGGCACCATCGCTCGGTATCAGAACCTGCACGGACACATCGAGGCCCTGCCGCTTCCTGCCGGGGATAAGGAGAAGGCGCTCAGCCGTATCGAGGAGGCCATCGACGCTCAGCGCACTCTCCACGCGCGCCTCACGGCGGCCGCGAACGCTCCCGAACCCACGAAGCCGGATCTCTCCAGCCTCGATGATGCCAAGAAGGCAGTGGAGGGAATCTCCACCTCCGGTCTGCGTGAATCCCTGCGCGCGCTGCAGGATTCCCTGGGCCAGGTGAGCGCGGATCTGGATACCGCGAAGACTCCCGTCACCATTGATTCCTCTTCCCTGACGGATGCTCGGGATGCGGTACAGAAGCTCGCCTCTGGCCTGCAGGATAAGGCCAACAAGTTCGGCGACCTGCGGAAGGATATCGACTCCGCTGCGGCATCTGGTGACCTGAAGAAGTTGGCGGACCTCATTGGTTCCGATCCGGATGCCTTGGCGCGTGCGATTGCGGCGCCGGTGGACGTCGACAGGCAAGCGGTCTACCCGGTTAAGAGCTTCGGCGCCGGCATGACGCCGATGTACACGGCGCTGGCGCTGTGGGTGGGTGCGCTGCTGACTGCGGTGAGCGTGCGCACGGATGTGGTGGATAAGGATACATATTCGCCGATGCAGCGCTTCTTCGGCCGCTTCGGAATGTTTGCCGCGGTTGGCCTCGTGCAGTCGACGATGCTGATTCTGGGCCTCATCTTCTTCGTGGGCATTGAGCCCGCGCACCCGATTCTCATGCTGTTGGCGGGCTGGGTTAGCTCGCTCATCTTTATGCTGATTTGCTACACCTTCGTGGTGTCCTTCGCCAACGCGGGCAAGGCTCTAGCGGTGCTCATGCTGGTGGTCCAAGTATCGTCGTCGGGCGGTGCCTACCCCTTGCAGGTGCTCCCGGACTGGTTCCAGAACATTAGCCCGTGGCTGCCGGCGACCTACACCATCCGCGCCTTCCGCGCGGCCATTGCCGGAACTTACCACGGTGATTACTGGCTCTCCCTGTTCGCGCTCTTGCTCTTTGCCGTACCGATGCTGATTCTGGGCGTGGTCTTCCACAAGCCGTTGGAGAAATTCACCAACGGCTGGGTGGAGACCTTGGACAAGACCAAGCTGATGTAGCGCCTATTTCTTGGCGTAGGCGCTGCCTTCGGGGTTGTCGATTGTGGAGTGAGTGCGGCTGTCATGTAGGAAGAGCATGGCAACCACACCCAGCGCCGCCATGACAGTGACATAAATGGGGAAGGCGTTGGCGTGGCCGGCGTTCTTTAGACCCAGAGCTACGTATTCGGCCGAACCGCCGAAAAGCGAGTTGCCCACGGCATAGGTGAATCCCACGCCGAGGCCGCGGATGTAGGTGGGGAACATCTCGGCCTTGAGAATTCCGGAAATCGAGGTGTAGCCGCTTTCGAAGACGAAGATGAGAATGATGACTGCCCCGGCGCCGATCAGAGTGGATTGGGCTTCCAGGAGCATGAAGGCGGGGATGGTGCCGACCGTGGATGCCACACCGAAAATGAGGATGGTGTTCTTGCGGCCGATCTTGTCAGAAAGCAAGCCTGTCAGCGGCTGCAGGATCATAAAGACGAAGAGGCATACTGTCATCGTCCGGGCAACGTCGCCTTTGGCAAAACCACCCGTATTGATGAGGAACTTCTGCATGTATGTGGTGTAGGTGTAGAAGGTCAGTGAGCCGATTGCGGTAATACCAAGGACGACCCAGAACGAGCGCGGGTGCTGCATGAGTTGGCGAAGTGTTCCGGCTCCCTCCTCACTGCGCTCGGTGCTCGACGTCGTTTCTTCAAGACCGTTTCGTAGCCAGAGGCTTACCACAGCGGCGAGTGCACCGATTACGAAAGGCAGGCGCCACCACCCATTTGTGATTGCTTCTTCTCCCAGCGTGGAGGTCATGATGACGGCGAGGAGGCTGGCCAGCAATTGCCCGCCGATGAGCGTGACGTATTGGAAGGAGGAGTAGAAGCCGCGGCGTCCTGAGGAAGCAATCTCAGACATGTAGGTGGCCGTTGCTCCGTACTCACCACCCACGGAGAGTCCCTGGATGCAGCGCACGATGAGCATCAGCACTGGAGCCCAGGCGCCAACGGTCGCCGCGGTGGGCAAGGCCGCAAAGAGGAGGGAGCCGGCGCACATCATGATGATGGCGATCAGCATTGAGCGCTTGCGGCCATAGCGGTCGGCGATGCGCCCGAAGACGTAACCGCCGATAGGGCGCATGAGGAACCCGACAAAGAAGACGCCCGCAGACTTCATGAGCGCACCGGTTTCACCAGTGCCGCTGAAGAACTGGTCTGCAAAATAGACGCTGAAGAAGGCGTAGATATAAAAATCAAACCATTCCACAAGGTTGCCGCTGGATGCGGCGAGAATAGCCTTGATGGTTGGCCATTCGATTCTTGGTTTGGCAGCTTCAGCGCCGTCCGCCGTGTGCGTGGTCGCTTTATGATCCATGGTGGCCTCGCTTTCATATCCGGGTAAAAGGCCGATTCGTTCCTAATACCTGTCGTTCGATTGTCTAATGGGAAACTACCTTTCGGGCAGTTATTACAAAAGATATAACTATAAAATTGCCGGCAAATTCACAGGGAATGGGGGTGATTTAAGAGGGCGCGAAGCGTAGTGTGAAGCGCTGTGAAACGCGGTCATTTCCTGGGCCCGGCTCGGCTCACCGCCGTGGGCTTTATCTTGCTCATCCTCGTGGGAACGCTGCTGCTGATGCTGCCGATTTCCGCCAATGTTCCGCAGTGGACCCCGTTCCTGCCAGCGCTTTTTACGGCGACCTCGGCGGTCTCTTTGACGGGTCTGGTGGTGGAGGACACCGGCACCTACTGGACCTCCTTCGGCCAAGCGGTCATCATCGCGCTCATCCAGCTGGGAGGGCTGGGCATCATGAGTTTGGCGTCGCTGTCGGGCATGCTGTTGACCGGCCGTATCAGCTTCAAAGCCCGCCGGACCATGGCTGCGGAAGGCCGCGCCGTGGCCTCCGGCGGCATTCGCCGCGCGCTCTTGCTTACCGTGGTTATGACCCTGATCTGCGAGGCCATCGTCGCTGTGTTCATCGGCGTGCGCCTAGCCACCGAGCATGGTGTAGCACCTGGGCGTGCAGCGTGGGAAGGAGTGTTTCATGCCGTTTCGGCCTTCAATAATGCAGGGTTTAGTACCTATTCAGACAGCGTTATCTCCTTCGCTGCTGATGGCTGGATCCTCCTTCCCCTTGCCTTCGCCCTGATCATCGGTGGCTTGGGTTATCCCATGCTGGCGGAGTTCGTGCGACGGGCCCGCGCACGGCTAACGCGCTGGCGCGGTGGCACGCCCCGCATTCACCGCATGTCCATGACCGCCCGGATGACGCTGGGCGCCACCGCGTTCTTGTTGCTGGGTGGCACCGTGATCTTCTTCCTCTCCGAGGGCTCCGGTGTGCTGAACGGGATGCCGCTGGGCCAGAAGCTCATCAACGCCTTCTTCATGAGCGCTTCGCCCCGAACGGCAGGTTTTAACGCCATCGATTACGGTGAGGCGCACCCGTTGACGCTGATGGTGACGGACATCTTGATGTTCATCGGCGGCGGCTCCGCCGGTACGGCGGGCGGCATCAAGGTCACCACCACATGCGTTCTGGGCGCCGCGATGATCTCGGAATTCTTGGGCCGGGAGGACACCTCCATCGGGCACCGGCGTCTGCCGCTGTCCACCTTCCGCCAAGCCCTCGCGCTCACGGCCGCCGGAATGGTAGTCGTGGCCCTCGGCGTGGCGACGCTGCGCATCTGGGACCCCGAGTTCACCGCGGACCAGGTCACCTTTGAGGTGATGTCCGCCTTCGCCACCGTGGGCTTGTCCACGGGCATTACCGCAAGTTTGTCAGCACCATCGCAGCTCATGCTGTGTCTCATCATGTACGTTGGCCGCGTAGGACCCACCACCTTCGTGGCGGCACTGGCCGCCCGGACCATTACCCTGCGCTACCGCTACCCAGAAGAAAGGCCGTTCATTGGCTAACATGTTCAGCGCCCTGCGGCGTGAAAAGTCTTCCATTAATATCCCGCCGGTCGTCGTCATTGGCATGGGTCGGTTTGGTTCTTCCCTAGCCCGTGAACTGATGGAGCACGGCGTGGAGGTTCTTGGCATCGATGCCGAGGAGAAACACGTGCGCGAATATGCCGCGTATCTCACCGAGGCGGTGACCGCGGATACGACCGACGCCGAGGCCCTCCGCCAGCTGGGCGTTGATGAAGTGGAACGCGTGGTCGTGGCCATCGGCTCCGACTTGGAGGATTCCATCCTCACCGCCTCGAACTTGGTGGAACTGGGGGTAGGCGATATCTGGGCCAAGGCGGATTCGGATGCGCACGCCCGTATCCTGCGCCAACTGGGAGTGCACCACGTTATCCGCCCAGAGCGCGATACTGGTCGCCGCGTGGCGCACCTGCTGGGTGGTCGCTTCGAGGATTTTGCGGAGATCGCCACTGATTATGGCGTGACGGCGATGACCCCGCCGGCGTCGATAAGCAAGCACCCGCTCAACCTGCACCAGGTGTGGGAAGCACACAACGTTCAGCTCATCTCCCGCTGTGAGGGGCCTGGCCAGTGGCGCCCGCTTGTCGACGGCACCGAGCTCACCCACCGCGACCTCATCGTCGTCGCCGGTAGCCCCGCGGATCTGGAGGCCTTCTCGCAGTCTTAAGCGCGGCGCTTGGGGTGCTGCGCGCTGTGGAATGAAGCGTCGGACGCTACAGTAGCGCCTATGACGAAGGCACGTTTCCCGGGCTCGGTGTATGGAACAGGGGAGGAACCCGACCCGCGCTTCAGCATGGCCAATGAGCGCACGTTCTTGGCCTGGATCCGCACGTCGCTGGCCTTTATTGCCGGTGGTGTGGCCCTGGAGACCTTCGAGCTGCCGTTGAACACGACGCTGACTCGCGTCGTCTCCGTCATCATGCTGATCGTGGCCATCGTCCTGCCGGCGGTGGCATGGTTTCACTGGGGTGCTTCGGAACGAGCGATGCGCCATGGGCGTCCGCTCCCGGCCAGCCCGGCGTTGGCGTTGATTGTTGGTGTGGTGATCATCATCGGCCTGATGATTCTGGTGGGCGAGCTGCTAGCGTGAGCGAGCTTTTTGATCCTGGCCTCCAACCCGAGCGCACCCGCCTGGCCTGGCAGCGCACGGGGCTCGCGGGCCTTGTTGCGGGTTTGCTTGTCGTGCGTTCCATTGCGCCATGGGCCGCCCTGATTGTCGGGGTAGTGGTGGCCGTTGTGTTGTGGCTGGCCACCGCTAAGCTCCGCCATGTTGACGAGATCCTGGCTCGGACCGAATCACCTGCCCTGCCCGGAGCTCCGGCGCTTGCCGCCGTTGCGCTGGGGACGATGCTCCTCGGGGCAGTTGCCTTCGCCGCTATCTGGTAGCGGTGCTCAACGCGAATCTTAAAGGGGTTGCCCACACATTGGTGAGAATTCTTTGCAGCTAATCTGCAAAAAGTTTTGCAAACAGGGGTGAATTTGGTTCTTTAGTGGGGGTAATGAGACGAAAGTGTTTGTTGGTTGTCTGTGGTCTCGATAGCCTGAACGTGTAGGCCCATTCGGTGATCCCGATAACTCTCTCGGCTGAATGGGGGCTGGTTAACCAGGAAAAGGAGGGGGCAGATGACTACCCCGCAAACTCACGTCTCAACCGCGCACACGGAGGGCGAGGACGATCGCGGTGTCGACCGCAAAGACTGGCGCCGCATGGCCATTGGCCTCATTGTCGGTCTCGCATTGGCCATACTCGTGTGGTTCATCTTCCCCAGCAACGCTGTCGACACGGTATTGGAATCCCCCGGCGCCAAGGATGACGCCGAATACACCCAGGGTGCATTGCGTGCTGTAGCCGCGGTGACCATTCTGATGGGCGTGTGGTGGATGACGGAGGCCATTCCGTTGGCCGCTACGGCACTGTTGCCGTTGGTTATCTTCCCGCTAGCTGGTGTGGGTGCCATTAAGGAAGTCGGTGCACCGTATGCCTCCGCCACTATCTTCCTGTTCATGGGGGGCTTCCTTATTGCCCTTGCGCTTCAGCGCTGGAACCTTCACCGCCGCCTTGCACTTTACGTGGTGAAGCTGATTGGTACCTCGCCCAAGCGTCTCATTTTGGGCTTTATGGTGGCTACTGGATTCTTGTCCATGTGGGTCTCTAACACTGCAACCGCCGTGGTTATGCTGCCGATTGGTACGTCAGTGCTAGCGCTGACTGCGGAGACCGTTGGTGGTTGGGATAAGCAGAAGAAGTTTGCCACTGCTCTCATGCTTGGTATCGCGTACTCGGCGTCCATTGGCTCGCTGGGCACGCTCATCGGCACCCCGCCGAATGCCTTCCTCAATGCGTATATGGCGGATACCTGGGGTGTGACCCTCGGCTTTGGTCGCTGGATGGCTGTAGGTGTGCCGCTGGCCGCCATTTTCCTGCTCATCGCGTGGTTCCTGCTCATCACCATCTTTCAGCCGGAGATGAAGGAGATTCCGGGTGGGCGCGAGCTTATTGATGAGGAAATTGAGGCCCTCGGCCCGTGGACCCGCCCCCAAATCATGACGGGTATTATCTTCCTGCTCGCCGCCGCTTCCTGGGTGGCCCTGCCGCTCGTGCTTAAGGAATTCGACAACTACGATGACGCCATCGTAGGTATTGCAGCCGGTATTCTGCTTTTCATCTTGCCGGCGGACAACGAGCGCCGTATCCGCCTCCTAGACTGGGAGACGGCGAACGAGATGCCGTGGGACGTGCTTCTCTTGTTTGGTGGTGGCCTATCGCTTTCGGCAATGTTCAATCAGTCTGGCCTGTCCCTATGGATTGGTGAGATGGCTAAGGGGCTTAGCGTCCTGCCGGTCGTGCTCATCGTGGCTGCCGTGGCTGCGCTGGTGCTCTTCCTTACGGAAATCACTTCTAACACCGCAACTGCCGCGACCTTCATTCCGATCATGGGCGGCGTCGCGGTGGGCGTTGGTCTGACCGCTGACGGTGACGTCAACGTCCTCCTCCTCACCATCCCGGTGGCACTCGCGGCAACGTGTGCATTCATGTTGCCCGTGGCTACCCCGCCGAACGCCATTGCGTACGGCTCTGGCTACGTCAAGATTGGTGAAATGATTAAGGGCGGTCTGGGTCTCAATATCATCGGCATCTTCCTCATTACCCTGACCGTTTACCTGCTGGCGGTGCCTATTTTCGGCCTCGCGGTCTAGCTGGCGTAGCCATCCCTTGATGAAAAACGTTATCATTACGGGATGGCTACACCCGTTACCGTGCTGTCCGGCTTTTTAGGCAGCGGAAAAACCACCCTTCTCAACCACCTGCTGGCTAATCGCGAGGGGCGCAAGCTGGCAGTCATTGTCAACGACTTCTCCGAGGTCAATATCGATGCCGCCCTCGTCGCTGGCGAGGGTCATCTTGAACGCGGCGAAGACCGCTTCGTTGAGCTCTCCAACGGCTGCATTTGCTGTACATTGCGCGAGGATCTTATTGAGTCCGTCGGCAAGCTGGCCCGTTCCGGCCGTTTCGATCAAATCGTCATCGAATCCACCGGTATTTCCGAGCCCATGCCCGTCGCCGCCACCTTTGAGTGGAAGTTTGAAGACGGCGCCACGCTTGCCGACGTTGCCCCCATCGACACCATGGTCTCCCTCGTGGATGCCTCCACGTTCCTTTCTCAATTACGCCGTGGCCGCAGCTTGGTCTCTGAGAATATCGAGGCCACGCCTGATGACGACCGCACCATCGCCGACCTGCTTGTGGACCAGGTCGAATTCGCCGATCTCATTCTCGTGACGAAGACGGACCTGGTGGAGGCCGCCGAAACCGAACGCGTCATCGCCACCGTGCGCGCCATGAACCCCCGCGCTCGCGTCGTGCCCGTAACCAACGGGGTTATCGACCCTGCGCTGGTCCTTGACGCCCATCTTTATGACACCGCAACCGCCGCGGCCTACCACGGCTACGCCGAGGAACTGGCTAACCCGCACACGCCGGAAACTGAGGAATACGGCATTTCCTCCGTGGTCTTCCGCTCCGATCGGCCTTTCAATCGTAAACGCCTGCTGGCTGCGTTGAGGGGCAGCACCGGCCTGGTGCGTTCGAAAGGTTATTGCTGGATTGACACCGACCTGCGCGTGGCTCATGCCTGGCAGCAAGCAGGGCCCAACCTGCAGATTATGCCGGCGTCATTGTGGGCGGCCAACGGGGTTACTCCCGGCACGGAGTTGGTGCTCATCGGAATCGACTTCGATCACGAGTCCACCCTGCAGGCTTTCAATGACGCCGTGCTTTCCGACGCCGAAGTCGCCGCCCTTGTCTAGCTCGTCATTAAGGTGAACACGGGGTGAATTGCTATGCCCATTCCCTGGGGCGAAAACATGCATTGACATCGGGATTTGTTAGTTCTCTGGAGTGTGGGTATAGTTATTCCTCGTTGCACAGCAGAGCGCACACGCTCCGGCGTCAAGCACTGCAAACCAACGGACTGCGCCCGTAGCTCAACGGATAGAGCATCTGACTACGGATCAGAAGGTTGGGGGTTCGAATCCCTCCGGGCGCACCACCTAAAACCCCAGGTTAAACGGCATAAACACCGGATAGCCTGGGGGTTTCTTCGCGTTTTAGTCGCCTAAAAGTAGACCCGAGTAATCCCAGGTAAACCGAAGTGGGTGCAAACGCGGTGCAAACACCCTGCAAACGGATTGCAAACATCCGACCTGGTATCTGGCTTAAGCCCTTAAGGGACATTTCGTGTGGATTTGCGGCGTGTCGCGTTGTTGGTTAGCAGGGTCCGTATTCGGAGGGGAACCGGACGCACAGGGGTGGCAATTGCTGGCTGGGGCCGTAGCCATCGCCGCTGTTGGGGTTGTAGGTAGGCGTGTAGGTCATGGGGAGATCGACGCCGCCGTTGCAGGCCGGATATTCGGGGTGTGCTGCGCACATCTCGACTTCGGTGTCATAGCCCGCGTAGCTGCCGCCGATTGGCGCGCTACCAGTTAATCCGGCAGCTCCCTCGGCGGAAGCGCTGGCAGCGCCACCCATCTGCTGCCAGCACCAATCGGAGTAGGCGGTGGTTCCGTCTGGCCAGAGTGCCGGGCCGGGTGTGCCCTCGAGGCACTGGACGACGTAGGGTTCCTCGGATTGCGCGGTGGTGGGGGCTGCGGCCTCCGCGGTGGGTTCCTCGGTGGTCGAGGTGGCCATGCTGGTCGATGTTGCGGTGGTGCTGCTCGAGCTTGTCGATGTCGACGTGCTCGTTGTGGAGCTCGTCGCGCTCGTCGAGGTGGCCGGGGTGTCGCCGGAGATGGAGCAGCCGGCAACGAGGAGAGTGGCCGCGGTCAGGACAGGGAATAGCTTTTTCATGGGTGGTTCATTGGGAGTTGAGAGTGGTTAGAGGATCATGCGGCTAGTGCGCCCATAAGCAAGAATCCTGCCGGACTCCCAGAGCTGCATCTAGATGGTCAGGAGCCGCGGCGTGACGCCTAGTTCGGCGGTGATGGCGCATGCCCGCGTGGCAGGGTCGAGGCCCGTGCGGACGATGACTGTGTTCGTGGAGCGGTGGCAACAGGCGTTGAACCTCATGTCGAGCTTTCCGGACCCTACCTACGCAACCAGGAGGTGTAAGCGCTCCTTGATAGGGAACATGGTGGGCTCCTTTTAGGGAAATGGGTGGTTGTCATTCAGGCTTGTGGTGGTGTCGTTGTTGCAGGGCTTTGACTTCGCTTTCAAGCTGGCGCATATCGATTTCATTTGCTTCTTGGTCGAGACGTTGAAGGTAGGCCTTCCACTCGGCCTTGGCCTTGGAGTCGGCTTGCTTCTTGTTTCGCTTTCCGAACCCCTGAAGCAGCTCACGTTCGTTGAACTCCAGCCATTGCGCCGTCTTTCGCTCCCAGTCTTTGAGCAGGAGGGTCTTGCCCATTTCTGATTGATCTTCGGCGTAGTCCAGGTACATCGTTGTGAGACGGTTTAACCGACGTAGCTCGGCGTCATTGAGGTAGTTCTTGGCGATGATGACATCGGCTGCATGTGGTCGCTCTCCCTGCCAATTGGTCAAACCGGCGTTTGGTTTCATGTGGTCTGCACGCTCGTAGATGAGTTCTGCAGCCGTGGAGCCGTGGATTGCGTAGTGCAGTCGGTTTTGCAGGTTGGCGAAGAAATTACGGACATCATCGAAGCTCCTACGCTCTTCGTAGTCAGCACTTGTCTCGGAAATGACGTCACAAATCTTGCGGAAGAACTGTCGTTCCGATGCGCGAATCTCACGGATTCGCTCGAGTAGTTCATCGAAGTGCGTGTCGGCACCGTCATTCTTGAGCCGTTGGTCGTCAAGTGCGAAACCCTTGATGAGATATTCGCGGAGAACCTCGGTCGCCCACTTTCGAAATTGGGTGCCGCGTGGTCCTCGGACGCGGTATCCCACTGCGAGGATCATGTCGAGGTTGTAGTGGTTCGTAGACCTGTCCTGACCTGGCTGTTGTAAAAGTTTTTTACATGTAGCTTGGTCCAGTTCTCCATCGCGGAGAATTTCGCGAATGTGATGGTTGACTGCCGGTGCACCGACGTCAAAGAGTTCTGCCATTTGAGCAGTATTAAGCCATGCAGTGTTTTCTTTGAGCTGAAGTCTTACCTGGGCTTTTCCATCATCAGTGGTGTAGAGCGCTATTTGATCTGGGGTAGGCATACTTTCCTCCTTTCGCTAGGGCTGATTTTCCTCAAGAGGATCCGTAGCCTCCTGGGCAGCCACTGGCTCCAGGTCGGCATTGATCCGGTCATTTCTGCCTTGGTCGTCCAAATCGTAAACCTCGGCCTGGACATCTGGTCCGTCCTCTGTGAGCTCTGCAAAGGTTCCGAACCAAGCCGACGGATCCGAGTCGATACGTCGGGCCAGCTCGCGAATGAGTGCTTGATCGCTTAGGACTTCGGCCACATCGGTTAGAGATTGGTATGAAGTTTCATGCGGACGCAGATAGCCGGTAGCTACAAGCGCCGCAGTTACAGAAGCGCCATACGCACGAGCGAGTGCGATCACGTAATCCGCCGAAATCTCATCCTTTGCGAGCTGCCGGTTAAGGGTCGAGATGCTAATGCCGGCCTTTATTGCGGCCTGCCGTCCGGAGGCCTCTCTAGTGAGTCGTGAGAACCATGCTTTGTGCGCTTCCATGTGGCCCATTATGCGCAATATGGCAACATTGCGCGAGTTGCGCAGCCCCGTACTTTCCAGCTAAAACGGAACTTCTTTGTGATTGAGCTTGCGCAATCCGGGTTACGAAACCCAAGGTGCGCTACGCAAATCAAAATGCGCAAGGAGGTGAACCGAGAAATGAAGTACCGAATCCGTCCTGAAGTTCTCGACAAAAATCGAGAAGAACAGCAGCTAGGAAGTGGCGAAGCTCTAGCCCGAAACCTAGGGATCTCACTCCGGGCGGTGCAAGGACTCCGAAAAGCGGACACCAAGTCTCCCGACATTCGTCCAAGTCATGCAGGCGGCAAACAGCACCCGTATCAACGTCGGAATCGCGGCCGCCTAGGCGCGCCTGGCATCGGAAGCAAGGAAGAGGAAATGCTGACTAAAGAACAAGAAACCAGATCTGCTCGCCAAGAAAGCGGAAGAGGAGAGTGTCTGATGGTTTGTGTGGGGGTTCCCAATCCGCATGAGGAGATAGACCAGAATGACTACTGTGACGAGGCAAAGTGCCCGCGTCCCCGTGTCTTGCCATCGAGGTTAACGATGAGTCAGACCTGCCGCAGATTAATCGGGACTTAGCCGAGATGTCGCAGGCATTGAATAAAGAGTTCGGGCGCTACGCGACGGTGAATGATTGGCGGCAGTGTATTACTGCTCGCCGTCAGCAGGCCCCTTCTCTTGCAGTCCCGCCACCGCACTAACGGCACAGATCCGAGTTTTCTGACATAGTGGGGCGCCTAACCGAAACCGTGATGTGAAGGAGATTAAAAATGACTAGCGTATTGTTCGTCGTCAGTGCGGCAGATGGCTGGACACAGAAGGACGGTTCCGTTCACCCGACTGGGTACTGGGCTGAGGAACTTGCCGTTCCGCACCGCCTGTTTAGCGAGGCCGGCTGGGACATCACCATCGCTACCCCCAACGCGGTAGCGCCGACGCTGGATGAAATGAGCCTTGGTGAAGGGGCCGGTGAGCCCGAGGAACTTCAGGAAATTCGTTCCTACCTTGAGTCCATCAAGGATGAGCTCGATAATCCAAAGGCCTTGGCGGATGTCAACGAGGAAGACTATGACGTGGTCTTTTACCCAGGTGGCCACGGCCCCATGGAGGACTTGGCCGGCGACGCCGCCTCTGGTGCGCTGTTGAAGCAGCGCCTCGCCGCCGGCACGCCCCTCGCTCTGCTGTGCCATGCACCGGCCGCACTTCTGGCAGCGAAGAACGACGATGGCACCAACGCCTTTGCCGGCAAGAACGTGACTGGCTTCTCCAACACCGAGGAAGAATCCACTGGGCTTGCGGAGAATGCGAAGTGGCTCCTGGAGAGTGAGCTTGTGAACGCGGGCGTCAAGTATGACAAGGCAGCGGAAGACTGGAGCTCCCACGTCGTTGTGGACGGCAACCTCTACACTGGCCAGAACCCGCAGTCTTCGGCTGATCTGGCTAAGCGCATCCTGGAGGACTTGGGCAAGTAAGTACTGGAGGATCGCACGGTGGGCCCGCCAGCGGGGGATATAATGGTGCCCATGATTCAAGCGATTCTCTCCGCTATCTTGCTTTTCTTTTCCTCTCTGTTGTCTTTGGCTGGCTCCTCGGATCTGCCAGGGAGCTCAGGTATAGCGGAAGCTGGATCCTCACAACGAAACATCGTTACTAGCGTGCCCTCGGGCTTAGTTACCGTTAATGCACAGCAGATGGAGTTCGTGGAGAATTCTGAGTGGAAGTCCGCGGAACAGCCGGAATCTTTTTATGTGAACTTTAGGGATCAGGTCATGGAGTTCTCCTGCGATATCGCCGGTTTCCACTTTGAAAGCAATGAGGCTGGTCAGATAGATATCACGTGGGATTTGATATCGGATCACGTCTGCTTTGGCCCACAATCGGACGGGGCCATCATGAAACTTCTTGCGAGCCCAGTAATGGTGAAGGTGGATCCTGCTGCCTCCGTAACGCCGCAGCGCATCTACCTTGTGAACGGGGACCAAGCCATCACGCTCATTCGCTGAGATGCATATCACGCAGCGCTGGGTGAAACGCAGGGCTGAAAACGAACACAAATAAAAAGACCGGCCAGAGCCACTGGTCGGTCTTTAAACGTTTTTGACTGCAAGGAGATGAATAGGTGTCAGCGCATGCCCGAATAGTGGGTCTCGATATTGCACGTTCCTTGGCCATCATCGGGATGATCATCCTGCACATGGCCAACCTGGTGTGGGGTGTCAAAGTGGTGCTCTCCGGATTGCCGGCGGCGGGGTTCGCCATCATTGCAGGTGCCACGATGATGATCCTCGCCCGTGACTACTCGCTGCGGGTGTTCATGAAGCTGGTGGCTCGCGGCTGCCTCATCATGCTCATTGGTCTGGCCTTGCTGCCCGTCGGCGGTGAGATTCAGGTGGTGCTCGTGGTCATGGGCGCGGCCATGGCTCTCACCGCCTGGGTGCCGCCGCTGGCCACCGGCTGGAAGGTCCTGCTCTTCGCGCTGGCTACTGCGGGCGCCACGGTGCTCTACGCGCCGTACACACTCCCACAGGTCTACCCCCTCGTGGCATTCCTGGCGTACATGGTGGCGGGCATGCTGCTTTACGACGTCTACCTCACCCGCCCCACCCGCACCCAGATCGTCACGACCGCGGTGGCCGTCGTCGTTACTGGCATCGGCCTGTGGCAGCGCTTTAACCCGGATATCGCCGGCTGGCTGCGCTTTACCGGGCATACGGGTGTGCTTGGTGAAATCCTTCTCTCCGTGGCGGTCACCGCGGTGGTGCTGCACCTGTGCCTGATCATTGGCCGTCACCTGCCGCGCTTGACCTTCCCCTTCGCGGCATTGGGCTCGATGTCGTTGACCATCTATATCCTGCACATTCTCACCGCTCGCTACTGGCAAGCACACGTCTCCCTACACAACACCATGGCGGCAGTGGGCTTTGTGCTCGCGTTCCTACTGTTGAGCGCGCTGTGGAAGAAGTTCTGTGGAAAGGGCCCGGCCGAGAGGGCCGTGGCTTGGGCAATCAAGGAGGTGGCCGCGTAATGGTGGCACGAAAGATAACTGCTGTCGTGGCCAGCTCTCTGGTCGTGGGGCTAGGCGCTGCGCCGGCCATGGCCTTGGAATTCGCCCAGCCCGCACCTCACTCGGAGGAAAGCGCCGCCGTGGCTGCGTTGCGCATGGGCAAAATCGGAAACTTCGGCGATTGCACCGGCACGCTGGTGGCTGAGCAGTGGGTGCTGACCGCCCGCCACTGCTTGGAGTCCGTCAACAACGAGGGCTCGCAGGCCCGCTTTGGCCAGGGCAAGGACACCCGCGTCTATGACGTGGACTCCTGGGCTGTTTCGCCGACTATCGACGCCGGCCTCATGCACCTGACCGAGCCCGTCAAGGGCGTTAAGCCCGCCAAGCTCGCGGATGCGGTCCCCACCGCCGGCGAGAAAGGGCACTTCTACGGCTGGAGTAGTAGCTCCCGCATGGCCCGCAAAGGCCAGCTACCGATAGCCGAGATGGAAGTGGGCGAACTGCTCTCCGGCGGCACCCCGCCGGCAAGCCCAGATGAATCCGGCGAGAAGATGACGCCGGTGGCGCCAGGAGATTCCGGGGCTATGGCTCCTGGTGACATGGCAGTGCCTGCCCCCGGTGGAATGGTCGCTCCCGCCCCTGGTTCGTCCGATGCGCCCCAGGTGATGAAGGGCGGCGACATGCCAGATATTGCCGTTGGACCTGACGGCGCGGAAAGCATTCCCGCCGGTGAGCTTGGGGGAGTAGGCCCGATGATTGCGGCTGCCATCATGGACGTGAAGTCCCTCAATGGCGAAGGCATGCAGGGCGGCGACTCGGGCGGGCCGTTCTTCGTCAACGGCCGCCTCGTGGGCGTAGCTACGGCCGGAACGTCTAATGCGGATCCGGATCTGCCTTCCCCAACCGCGGCGATTACATCCGTGGTTGAGGTCCGCGACTGGATTGAGGACGTCACCAGTGGCCGCGACACTGATGGTGTGTTGAATGCCGATAACTCCCCGAAACCTCCGAAAACCATGCAGGTCAGCGAGCCCTATGCCATGCGCGCCGGCATCTTTGGGGTGGCAGGACTGGTGGTTGTCGCCATCGCCTCACGCGTTCTTCGCCGCAAGGGCACACGCTAAAATAACTGCTGGACTTTGCGCCTGATATGCCCAGAGCCATGGTGCGGCTAGGCTGAATCTCCATGAAGGAGAAACTCGTTCCGTGTCTGATCGCTGGTGTCATTCTCGGGGTGGTGTTGTGGCTGGCCTCCGGTATGCTCTGGCTCTTGCCGGTGGGCCTCGCGGTGGGCCTGGCGGGCTACCCGTTGCTTGGCATGACTCGCGACGAGTCTCTAGCCCGCAAGCGCCGCGACGACACCTTCCGCGACTAAGCGTCCCACCCCACGCCACCGCACTACGCCGCCCGACGCCGCCGCGCACGCTCCTCCACGGTCGGTCGCTAGATGGCACCCCACAAACCGTCGACAAATGGCGCCCCACAAAAGGCATCCGCTAGAAGGCATCTTTGGGGCCAAAAACGCCACCTGCAGGATCTAAAAGGCGTTTTCAGGCGAGAAAACGCCTCTTGACAGACGCCTTCTGACAGATGCCGTTTGCAAGATGCCTTTTGCTGACTGCTGCTGCCCACTGGCCAGCACTCCTACAAAAGGCTTCACTCAGAAGTCTCCAGTCAAAAGGTTCCTCTGGGGGCAGGTAAACCATCTTTAGCCAGGTAGAAGGTTCGTTTGGGGGCAAACAAACCTTTTGACTGGAACCGGGTGAGGGGAACCCGTTGGGAAACTACCGATTAAGGGCAGAAGGTCAGGGCTGGAAGCTCGCCAACGGGTTAGAAAATCTCGATGCGCCCGCCCAAAGACTCCGTCTGGCGCAGCTGCGCCACCCAGTTCGGCGCACCCGGGTGCATGCGCAAGACCGGGCGGGAGGAGATCTTCACCGGGGAGACCGATTCCTTGCGAGCCCCGGAGCGGGCTTCGATGCGGGTGCGGGCGCGGAAGCCAGCGTCGGCAAGCGCGGCGATGGAAGGCTCATCCGAGGCCAGCGATTCGCGCGCATCCTGCAGCAACTCAAGGGCCTCGTCGAGGGCCTGGACCAGCGCAGTCGAGTTGGTCTCGCACATCTGGCGCACCAGGTCCGGGCGAGTACCCGCCACGCGCGTGCCGTCCTTGAAGGAGCCAGCCGCCAAGGACTGCGCCAGGATGCCGCCATTATCGCCGACCACCGCGAGGGTTTCCGCCAACACGTGTGGCAGGTGCGAAATGCGGGCGACCGCGGCATCGTGGTTAGCCACGCGCACCGGAACCGCCTCCGCGTGAACCATCTGGGTCATGCGGACCACGTCCGCAAAAATGTTCTCCCACTCGGCGGGGATGCGCTCGCCGCGCGCCTCGCACTCGGCGGCATAGTCATAGGTGATAACCCAGGCAGCGCGGTTGAACAGCCCGGTGTGGGAGTTCTCCCAGCCGGACTTGGAGGTCCCGGCCATGGGGTGGCCGCCCACATAGCGCGACTCCATGTTGCGCTGCACAATGAGCTGGCGCACCTCGGTCTTGACCGAGACCACGTCCGTCAAACCGCAGCTCGGGGCGTGTTCCTGAATGGAATCGAGGACCGAGGCAACCGCATCCATGGGCACCGCGACGACGATAAGCGCGTTGTCTTCCTCGGCCCGGTGCAGGATGGCCGGCAGATCATCGGTGACGTCGTAGCCCTGCTTAATGGCCGTTCGGGCACCAGAGGTGGAGTGGTTGTAGCCGTACACGGAATGGCGTGCAGCAGCTAGGTCACGCAGGAGGGAACCTCCAATGAGACCGAGGCCGATAATGCAGACGGGGCGTTGAACATCTTGAGAACTCACGGTGACAATTGTGGCACAACCCGACTAATCTGACGAGGTATGAGCCACGACGATCTGTCCTTTGCCATCACCGTCGCCAGTGCCGAAGGCGGCTGGGTGATTCGCCCTTTCAAGGATGACTTCACCGACGTCAACACCTCCATCAAAGCGGTGCGCAACCTGCGTTCCGAGGGGGCGGCATTCGCGCTGCTGTGCGTGGAAGATGATTATTTCGTCGTCGTGCGCCCGGTTCCGGGGGATGTGCGCATGCTGCTTTCCGACGCCACCTACGCCTCCGAAGACGACTTCGCCGCGGATTTCCTGGACTTGCGCGATATCGATATCCCGGATTTGGACGAGGACGAGTGGGAGGACGCCGACCCCTACGGTGACGGCGATTTCGATATCTTCGCTGACCTCGGCCTCGATGAGAACCAGTTGGGCTACATCATCGATAACGATGAGGACTGGCCTTCTGACATGCTCCTGCGCATCGCCGGCGAGCTGGGCTTTGGCGATGAGCTAGAGGATTTCATCGACGGCCTCGACTCGGATGATTCTTAAACCAGCGGAGGGGCTGGTGCGCGCGGAGGCCCGCATGCGCCGCGCCTTAGAGGTCGCGCGCACGACGCCGGCGGGGGATATCCCTGTGGGTGCCGTGCTTTACGACGCCTCTGGCAACGAACTCGCCACCGGCGTTAACCGCCGCGAGCAGCTAAATGACCCCACCGCACACGCAGAGGTGGAAGCAATCCGCCAGGCGGTGCGCGTGCACGGCGATGGCTGGCGGCTGGAAGGCTGCGAGCTGGTTGTCACCTTGGAGCCCTGCGCGATGTGCGCGGGCGCGATTCAGGCTTCCCGGGTGTCCTCGGTGGTCTTTGGTGCTTATGAACCGAAGACGGGGGCGTGTGGATCGCTTGTCGACGTCCTCCGTGCCCCCGGCGCCCTCCACGTTCCCGAGGTACGCGGCGGTGTGCTGGAGGAGGAGTGCGCGGAGCTGCTCACGGGCTTCTTCGGGGGTCTTCGTAGAAGCGGCGCTTAGCCCCTGAACTGGTTAGTGGCCCCGCAGCCGCCTGGCAATTTGGGTGTAGGCTGGGTGGTCCACGTGAGAGAAGTAGAGAGTCCCACGTGAGAGAAGTAGAGAGTAAGGAGAAAACCATGGGTGATTTCGAGAACAAGAAGGACGAGTTCGTTGGCAAGGCTAAGGAAGCCGCTGGCGGCCTGACCGATAACGAGAAGCTGGAGAACGAGGGCAAGGCCGACCAGGTCACCTCCGAGGCTAAGCAGAAGGCTTCCGACGCCGTTGAGGGCGTCAAGGATAAGGCCACCGAGGTTATCGGTAACCTCAAGGACTAATTCCTAGCCTCAAATAGCTGAATCGCTGTCCGCGCCGCGTGGTGTGGGCAGCGATTTTGTCGCTCGGGGTTACTCGACGTAATCTGGAACGCGGTGGCGTGTCCGAGCGGCCGAAGGTGTTCGCCTCGAAAGCGAATGTTGGGTAACCCCCAACCGCGGGTTCAAATCCCGCCGCCACCGCCACATCCGGCACTCCAGTTCTTAGCTCTGGGGTGCCGGTCTTTTTATTTTTAGAAGCCAGCCCGCCCTCTATCAACATCTCTTTGGAAATCCAGCGCGGCTTGGCGTGCCTCGGGGTCGTGGTCTTCCGTGCGTTTGTGGATCCGTCGGCTCATCATGCCTGCTGGGATGGCAATGAGAAGGATGGCCGCGACGGCAACGATGACGAAAGTGGACATAGGGTCTCCTAAAGCACTTCAGCGGTTAGAGCTTTGACTGGGCGAGAGGTGTGCCCTGACTCTCTATAGTTAAATACTATGATTCAGAACACTATAAGATGTTGGGATTGATGCATAGTCTTTCTTTTAAAACTTCGTTCTCGCTCGTCTTCGTAGCCGCTGTCGTCTCTGGGTTAGGTGACGGCCTCATCCCGATTGCTTTTGCGCTTCAGGCGCACCGAGTAGATCCGTCGGGGCGCGGCTTGACGGTGGTGCTTATCGCGCTGTGGGCGGGCCGCTTCGTCAGTTCTTTAGTGGTCCGAAAGCTGCCGCCACCTCACCGGCCAGTGACCTGGATGCTGGGTAGTGATGTCGTTCGGATGTTGGCGCAGTGGGGACTCGTGGCGTGGGTGGTTGCTCGCGGCGATTCCATTGCTGCGTTCGCGCTCTCAAGCTGCGTGTACGGTTGTGCCTCGTCATTCTTTGGGCCAGCAAGGTTTAGCCTCTTGTCGCAGCTGTTTTCCGATGAGCAGCGCACCCGCGTCAACGGAACCCTGTCGATGCTCGGTGATGTGCTGTTTATCGCCGGCCCCCTCATCGGTACAGCGGCAGTGCTCACCTTGGGGTTTAACACGGTATTGCTTATCGACGGCGCCACTTTCCTCGTGGCCATGCTCTTTGTTCTTCCGTTTCTCTCAGTACGCAGAGAACCAGCAGGCGAAAGCTCTAATGTCGCAGCGGCTGAACCAGGACCGGACAGCGCAGGTTCATCGAGTCCGAACAGGCCTCTTACGTCCCCAACGCTCCCGAGCTGGGTGCGGGTAGGGCTCGGCACTTGGCTGGTCGCGGCAATTGTCAACGGCTTCCTGGGAAGCGCTGGACCTACATGGATTATGAATAATTTCGACGAAAAGTCCTGGGGGTTTATGGCAACTGCGCTTGCGGTCGGTTCGCTGATTGGCTCAGCCGCAACAATTCTGAAGGCATTAGATCGGGTTCGTTTTAGTACCCTGCAAATCCTGATGCTGATTCTTCTGGCCGGGCAGATCCTGGCTTTGGCATTCTCCTCTGTCTTCGTGCTCATCGCCGCAGTTGGTGCCGCTGCGTCCTTGTTGATGACTGCTGCAGGCATTGCGTGGGATTCTCTCGGGCAGTCTTTGGGAGATGATGGTCTGGTGCACCAGTTCGCTACAAAGGATCAGCTGGTCTTTACCGCCGGTACCCCGCTTGGAATGATTCTTTTCGCGGCACTTTCTTCTCAGCCTGGTGTTGCGGCGGTTGCCTTGGCAGCTGCGTTGGTAGTCGCAGCCGTTGCGTCGTTCTTGCCCGTGGCGCGTTCGCCACGTACTGCAGATATGGCTGAGGGTGCTGTTCCTTTGTAATGAAGTAGGTACACATCGCAGGTGTGCAATTGGCTATGTGCGAGCTTAGGCCTCATTGAATTGTCTAGCCATGATTACTTGTGGATCGACGACCACCGAGCTCAGGCTCATCAAGAAGTAGAACAAATTTTGTTTGTCCACATTGGATGGGTCAATGCAGCAAGCAGCCTCTGCAAGGGCAGATACCTTGCCATAGTGGATAATCAATTCATCTGGTTCTTGGTCTATTTGTGCTTGATGGGTTCTCTCATCACTCGCCTTGAGCCATCGCTCCGCGCTCTCGAGATTTTTGGAGAACTCGGATTCTCTAAGTCGATTAATGATTTCCGGAGGAATCTCTTCGAGGAATGGAGCAGACACCGCGAGGAATGTCTTAGCCATCACTTCCAATTTCGATGAATCGCCCGTCAAACTTAGGGTTCTGGAGATGACAGGATCAAACCGAAGGTGGGGGTCCTCTAATGAGGTCAAGATATACCTACTCCCGTTGAACTGGCTTAAGCGGCTTGTCGTTTGCTCATGCGATGTCTTCATCTAAGCGGACGGAAAGCCCTTGGTCTTGGGACTGTAGTTAGTATTGCTTGGGATTTCCTAGGAAAGACTTTGGGGGGATGATGGTTTAGTACACCAGTTCGCTGCGAAGGATCTGCTGGTCTTTACTGCCGGTACCCCCGCTTGGAATGATTCTTTTCGCGGCGCTTTCATCTCATCCTGGTGCCCAGCTGGGCGTGCGATACCGTTAGGGCTTCACAGCCCAACTGGTTAAACTGGTGCACATTCATGTCCACCACCAAAGCTTCCGCGAGCAATAATCGCGCATGTGAAGGGGAATTTCCGTGGCAAAGCTGCTTTACCACCTAGGCCGCTGGTCTTACATCAACCGATGGAAGGTCATCATCGCCTGGATCTTCATCGTGGCGGCTGCAGGCGGAGCGACCTTGAGCTTGATGAAACCGATGACCACGGAGTACTCCATCAGCGGCACGCCCGCTATTGATGCCACCCGCCGCGCGGTGGAGCTCTTCCCCGAGAACGGTAACCCGGCCAATGCGCCGTCGGTCAACCTCGTCTTCAAGGCCCCGGAAGGGCAGAAGCTCAGCGATCCGCAGAACAAAGAAGCTGTCGAGGACGTGGTGCACCACATTGCTGAAGGCCTTGATATCCCAGAGGGCAGCCAGCAGCGCTGGGGTAACCCGCTTGAGGTATCGCCAGCACTTCAGCAGCAGGTCATTGAGCAGTTCACCTCCATGGGTTTGCCGGAGGAGACCGCGCGGGCGGATGCCGACAACCTGGCCATGGTCAATGCCGATGAGACGATTGCCTACACCACCTTCGACTTTGATGCGGAAAGCCCCTATTCGGTGGACCCCGCGGATAAAGACGTGGTCCATGAGGCCATGGATATCGGCCGCGCGGCGGGGCTGGAAGTAGAGGCCGGCGGCGCGGGCTTCGGTGATGAGATCCAGGTCAATTCGATTTCTGAGGTCATCGGCCTGGCCGTGGCGTTTATCGTTCTCATTATTACTTTTGGTTCGCTGGCCTCCGCGGGCATGCCACTTATCTCTGCGGTCGTGGGCGTGGGCCTGGGTGCGATGGGTGTCATGATCGCTACCCACTGGATTGAGCTCAACAACCTCACCCCGGTGCTGGCCGTCATGATTGGTCTGGCCGTGGGCATCGACTATGCGCTGTTCATCATGTCGCGCTACCGGCAGGAGCGCTCCCGCATGGACGGGCCGGATGCCGCCGGCATGGCCGTTGGCACGGCGGGTTCCTCGGTGGTCTTTGCCGGCGCGACGGTCTTCATCGCGCTCTTCGCGCTGCTCGTGGCGCGCATTAGCTTCCTCACCGCCATGGGCCTGGCCGCTGCGGGCACGGTCTTCATGGCAGTGCTCGTCGCGCTGACCTTGGTGCCCGCGATGCTGGGCCTGCTCGGTGATAAGGCCTTCGCCGGGCGCATCCCCGGCGTGGCCGGCAACCCCACGAAGCGCCGCCCGCGCCGCACGAAAGCAACGATGGGCAACCGTTGGGTGCGCACGGTGCAGCGCGCCCCTGGCATCGTCATGGCCTTGGTGGTGCTCGGCCTCGGAGCTTTGACCGCCCCGGTCCTGCACATGGAGCTGGCCCTGCCAGCGGATACCACCTCCAACCCGGATACCACCCAGCGCAAGGCGGCGGACCTGCTCTCCGAAGGCTTTGGTCCCGGCATCAACGGCCCCTTCCTGGTGATCGTGGATGGCGCCAATGCCAACCCGGAATCCGCGGCGCTACAGCCCTATATCCAGGGCCAAGAAGGCGAAGAAGATGAGCAGAAGAAGGCCGCGCTTTCCTCCTTCATCTATTCCGTACAGCGCCTCAACCAGGTGGGCGGCGTTAAGCACGCCCAGCTGGTGGGCGTGAGCAAAGACATGAAGTCCGCGCAGATCATGGTCAGCCCCACCACAGCGCCGACGGATGAGGCCACGATTGGCACCGCCTCCGCCTTGCGCACGGCTAGCGCGGAGCTGGAGGATGCCACCGGCGCCGAGATCGGCATGACGGGCCTGACCGCGGTGCAGCTCGATATCACCGAGCGCCTTGAAGGGGCCATGGGGCCATACCTCGCCATCGTGGTGGGCCTGGCCATTATCTTGCTCTTGGCGGTGTTCCGCTCCATCTTGGTCCCGTTGGTCGCGGGCCTGGGCTTCCTGCTTTCCGTCGGCGGCGCTTTCGGCCTGACCGTGCTTGTGTGGCAGGACGGCCTCACCGGCCTGGTGCCCGCGCCGGGCCCGCTGATTTCCTTCATGCCCATCTTCCTCATCGGCGTGACCTTCGGCCTGGCCATGGACTATCAGGTCTTCCTGGTCACCCGCATGCGCGAGCATTTCTCCCGCTTCCCGCAGGGCAGCGGCGGGCAGTACAGCAAGTACAACGCCAACGACGAGGCCACCATCGCCGGCTTTACCGCCGGTGCCCGCGTGGTCACCGCCGCGGCCATCATCATGATTTCCGTCTTCGTGGCGTTTATCAGCCAGCCCCTGCCCTTCATCCAGATTTTCGGCTTCGCGCTGGCGGCGGGCGTGCTTTTCGATGCCTTCTTAGTCCGCATGTCGCTTGTCCCCGCCACGATGTTCCTCATGGGTCACACCACCTGGTGGATGCCGAAGTGGCTGGACAAGCTGATCCCGCAGCTGGATATCGAGGGCACCGCACTCGAGGAAGAATGGGAGCGCAAACACGCGGCAGCATCCCGTGAAGCAGAGGATAAGGCAGCGCAGCCCGTAGAATAGTTCCCTATGACTCACCCTAAGCCGCAGCTTGAGACCGATCTTTCCTTCGACGTGAAGAAGGAGCTGGACTTGAGCGGTCCAGCACAACCGGGAAAGCACGGCCGCACCGGCGTTATCCATACCCCGCACGGTGATATCCAAACCCCGGCCTTCATCCCGGTGGCCACCAAGGCCACGGTGAAAACGCTGACCCCGGAACAGATCCGGGCCACCGGCGCCCAAGCCATCCTGTCCAACGCCTATCACCTTTACCTGCAGCCGGGCCACGACATCGTGGATGAGGCCGGTGGCGTGGCTACCTTCGAGAACTGGCACGGGCCGACCTATACCGACTCGGGCGGATTCCAGGTCATGTCCCTGGGCGTGGGGTTCAAGAAGGTCCTGGCCATGGACGTGGCGGAGCTGACGGATTCTGATATCCGTGCGGCGAAGAAGGAACGCATGGCACAAGTGGATGAGGACGGTGTGGACTTTAAGTCCGTCATCGACGGCTCCTCCCACCGCTTTACCCCGGAGGTCTCCATGCAGATTCAGCATGGCCTGGGCGCGGACATCATGTTTGCCTTCGATGAGCTCACCACCCTGGTGGATACCCGCACGTACCAGGAGGAATCCGTGGAGCGCACGCGCCGCTGGGCGCAGCGCTGCCTGGATGAGCACGACCGCTTGACGCTTGCTCGCGGTCCGCAGAAGCCGCGCCAGTCCCTGTGGGGCGTGGTGCAGGGTGCGCAATACGAGGACCTGCGACGCCAGGCCGCGCGCGGGCTGGTGGAGCTTTCCGATCGCGCCGAGGCGAATGGCCGTCGCGGCTTCGGAGGCTTCGGCATCGGTGGCGCGTTGGAGAAGGAGAATCTGGGAACGATTGTGGGCTGGGTGTGCGATGAGCTGCCCGTCGATAAGCCCCGGCACCTGCTGGGCATTTCCGAGCCGGATGACTTGTTCACCGCGGTGGAGGCGGGTGCGGATACCTTCGACTGCGTGGCGCCGACCCGCCTGGCGCGCCGCGGTGGCGTCTACACCCTCGATGGACGCCTCAACCTCACTAATGCGCGTTTCAAGCGCGACTTTGCTGGCGTGGACGAGGAATTCGGCGGTTACGTCTCGGAGAACTATTCCCGTGCCTACATCCACCACCTGCTCAAGGCCAAGGAATTCCTAGCGGGCACGCTGTGCACCATCCACAACCTGGAGTTCATGATCCGCTTGGTGGATAACATCCGGGCGTCGATCGACGGCGGCTATTACGAGGCCTACCGCGATGAATTCCTGGGGCGCTATTACGCCAAGTGACCGGTGACGATGACGTTGTACTCCAAGTCAGTAGCGCCGTCGACAGCGCAGGCAATGAGTACGATGCGCCCGGGAACCTCGGTATTCATCAGGTCCGCGTCGCTTCCTAGCTGTTCCTTGCCCACCAGGAAAGCGTTATCGACAACCCATTCGCGCCCGGCACCACCCTCAGAGGTCATGCGGATGTGGGAGCCGTTGAGGATGGGCGTCGCAAAGCGCTGCACGTGCGCCCCGTCGAGGCCCTCCACAGTGGTGGGGTTGCTCAGGTCCACGTCGGCGGTGACCACCTCGGAGAAGGGGTTGAACACCAGTTTCTGCTGGCCCCAGGCATGGCCCAAGACGTAGGTGGTGCCCTGTTCTGCTGTGGCGGGTGACTCACCCCAGTCTTGCACCCAGCGCACCATGGTCTCCTGTGGCCCAGCGGGGTTGAGGGGCAGGACGAAGGGCATCGAGTCATAGGTCGCGCCCGTGATGGTGGCCGGGCCATCCATCTCAAACGTGCCGGTCAGTGCGGGTGCTGGGCCCTCATTGAGCGGGGGAGGGGTGGGCGCTGCGCTTGGCGACGCCTTACTGCTCACCGTCGTCGTTTCCGGTGCCGCGTGGCTCGTCGTTGCGGACGACGTGGTGACTTCCTCTGTACCCGAGCACGCCACAAGGTTGAAGGCTGTGGCCAGGCCAAGGATGGGGAGGAGGGAAGTTTGTAGATGCTTATGCATCGTCGATGTCCTTTAAGACCTCATCAAGATTAAACCGCTCGCCAGAATCCTCTGCCATTGCTGTGCGCAGTTCCTGAAGGTCGTAGTAGTCTTCGACCCGTTCCAAAAGTGCTGCACGGGCTGAAGCAGATTTCGGACGGCCTTCACATGCAGCCATTTATTCTCCTTTGCTCCTGTGAATGCATCGTATTACGCAAGTTGGGTGAAGGGAAGAGAGAAATAGACCCCCTCAGCACAGTGCGTGCCAAGGGGGAATTCGGGACGGGTCGCTGCTACTTAGACGGCGCTGTCGTAGGGGTGTCGGCCTCGGCGATAGGTGCGTAATCCTCGCGGCGCTTAACCCAGGAGATAACCAGCGTGGTCAGCGGAAGCATGATGACCTCGCAGGCGGTCTTCCAGAGGAAGCCCACGATGACGTAGTTCAGGAAGCCACTGAAGGAATCGATGCCGATGACGGGTGCTGCGATGGCGCAGAACAGCAGGGTGTCGCCGAATTCGCCGACGACGGTGGAAGCAACAAGGCGGCCAATGAGGCCCTTTTCGCCGGTGCGGGCCTTCATCTTCACCAAGGTGAAGGAATTGAGCAGCTGGCCCACGAGGTATCCGGCTAGGGAGGCGGCGAGAATCTGCGGCACGAGGCCGAGGGTTGCTTCGAAAGCTTCTTGGCCTTCGTAGAAATCAGCCGCGGGCAGCCAGATTGCAATGTAGAAGGAAACCGCGGCCAAAAGAGCCATGGCAAAACCGATATAAACGGCGCGGCGGGTGGACTTGAAGCCGTAGCACTCGGAGAGGACATCGCCCACGATGTAGGCGAGAGGGAAGAGGAAGAAGGCGCCATCGGTGATGAGTGGGCCGAGTTGGACGCCCTTCGTGGCGTTGATGTTCGAGATGAGGAAGGTAACGACGAACACCGAGACCAGCCACGGGTACAAAGTGGAATGTACCGGGATGAATCGGATGCTCTCGCCACCGTTTGTGGTGGTTGCGGTTGCCGATTGAGTTGTCATGGCACAGCATTTTTCCACGAAACTAGGGGAACTAGAAATAGGGAGTTTCATTCGGTTCACGCGGGGAGCACTCCCTTGCCCGGCGGTTCCTTGGGAAAAGGCAGCGGAACGGGTTGTTTCTTTGCCGTGGTTCCAGCGCTTCGCCCATCAAAATCTGCAAACTGGGCAGAAAAAATGCACGTAGTATGGCATTCTTTTGCTTGCAGTGTTTTCGTGTTCCCTGAACGTTTCCTGTCTATTGTGCCGCGGTGCGTGCTCGAAGAGATTCGGGGCGTTCGAAGTCCGAGGTTCGTGACGGGCATGTCGTGTCAGGGGGTGCGGCTACCTTGGTTTCTAGTCCTTAGAGCTTTCCGGCTGATCTGCTACCTTCTGCGTCTCTAGATGGGGGAGGCACCAGGTTTGCCGGTGGCCCAACTTCGTACAAGGGAAGGTCATCGATATGACGTTTGGTTCCCCAGGCTCCTCACCACAGTTTGGCGGGCGCCCGCCCCAAGGTGCTAGCCAGCCAGGTGCAGGATCCGCGCCTAGTTCTGGCTCCGGGTTTGGATCGCCCACTGGGGCTGGGGGCTTCGGCGGTTTTGGCGCCCCGAATCCTTCCCAGAATCCTGCGCAGAAGCCCTCTCCGGGTTTTAACTCCGGTTCGAGCGCGGGCGGCTCCTTTGGCGCGCCGGGCTCGCCGGATGGTTTCGGTGATTCCTCGCCCGCGCCGGATTACCGCCGTCAGGTGGCAACACCGACGAGCCCAACGAAGGGGCCGTGGCCGATGCTCATTGCCGCTGGCGTATCCGCGGTCATCGCGCTGATCCTGTTGATTCTTGCGCCGCTGCTTGCCGCTCCGACGGAGGGCCTTTTCTTTGGCCTGGCAATCGGGGGATGGCTCTTGGCTGGAATCGTGTCCTTCATCCTCTTGGGCCTGTACACGCTGAAGAACACGCAGCGCCAGGCTGAGACCTTTTATATTGAGGATACGACGCAAACCTTGCTCTACCGCGTCATTATGGGTGGAAGCTTTGTTCTTGTCATTGTCGCTGCGGTGGAAATCGCCTTCTACGTAGGAAAGGCGGTTGGCGCCTAATGAAGAAACTCACTCGTGCACTTGCCCTATCCGCGGCGGTGACAATCGCTGGATTCGGTGGCAGCTTAGGCGCGGTAGCGCAGGATGCTCCGCCGCCTCCGGAAGCTCCTGAGGCCCCAGAAGCCCCAGAAGCTCAGCCGGAAGAGCACCCTGAGGGAATCGGTTCCGAATCCTCGCTCTCTGAGGTTTCTCAGAAGAACCTGTCCGATTTCGGCTCCTGTATTGCCAGCGAGAAGTCTGCGGACCTGCTTTTTGTTCTTGACCAATCAGCGTCGTTGGTGGGCTATGAAGGCTCTCAGCCGACGGACGCCGATGCCTTCCGCGTCGATGCCACGGGGGACATCGTCAAGCAGCTGGCTAACCTCGGGGAAGATAACGGCGCAGACATCAACGTGAAACTCGCCGGCTTTGGTTCTGACTATTACAGCGATCCGGCCGAGTACGGCGGGTGGACCAATGTCTCCGGAAACGGTGATGCCCTGCAGAGCGAATTGGACAAGTTCCGCAAGGAGGACCGCGTAGCGGACCTCGAAACCAACTACGGCGCAGCTTATAAAGGCGCGTTGAAGGAACTGGCGTCTCACCAAGGAAGTAGCTGCCGCGGCATCGTGTTCTTTACCGATGGCAAGTACTACACCGACGCCGAGGCCAACGATCTCCAGGGTGCACAGGACAAGCTGTGTGAGGTCAATTCCTCTGTCACCGCCTTCCGTACCTCCAATATCCGCCTCTTTAACGTGGGACTCGTTCCGGCGGCGGAAGCCCAGGACCAGGTCCGCCAGCTCACCCGCATGGCGGAGGGGGAAGACTGCGGCCAGGGTGCGCCGAATGGTGCATTCTTCGACGCGGGTGAGGACCCGGCAGCACTGTTCGCGGCCTTCCGTAACCTCATCCCCACCTCGGGTGGTGTAACCAAGGACGGCAACTTCAAAGACCAGTTTGATTTCGTCCTCGATGACTCCGTATCCCCTGTGCGTTTGTCAGCAGTACCGAAGAACTCGGTGGGTGAGGACGATCTCATCCCAACTCTGACGGGCCCCGATGGCGAAACCGTGGAACTCAAGCCGGATACCACAAGCGTCGCTGGTGCGAAGGTCTCCGTGACGGAGAACAACAAGCTGCCGGGCATGGTTGATATCGCGATGGAAAAGGACGGCGATTCCTGGGCAGGCGCGTGGACTTTTGGCTACAAGGTGGCAGAGGGGACCGAAGGCGAGTACCTCGCATCCGTTGTCATGGTGCCGGGCCTTAACCTGGACCTCAAGACGGAAGATGGCGCCAAGGTAGAAGGCGGCATCAACTCTGACCAGGTTTTGAAGGGACAGTTGGTCGATGGCCACGGCGAGCCCCGTGCGCTGGAGGGCCAGGGAACCCTTCATGCGGAGTTCGTGCCGGAGGATGGTTCCCCGGTTACCCTCGTGGACAATGCCCCCATCACCGATGGGCAGCCAGTAGACATTCCGCTGGAGAAGGTGGAAAACGCAGCATCCGGTCAGCTCGTGACCCGCGTGGAAATTACCACTAAGGACACAGGTGAGCGCCCGGGTTCGAAGCTGGACCCCATCAACGCGGAAACGCCGCTGACGGTTACCCCGGTCAATATGCCGACGGTGGGCTCGGCGCAGACGATCACCATGACGGAGAAAGAAGTTACTGTCGACGTCCCGGTGACCGGCCCCGGCAAGGTGTGGGTAGCAGACCAGACCGTGGATTCCGCTGACGGGATGCTCCCCTCGGGAGTTCCTGCCGTTGCGGTGAGCTCCAAGCACAACTCGGAGGATTCCGCGCTGGAGCTTTCCAAGGACGAAAAGGCGACCATCCCGGTGACGTTGAGCGTTGAAGAAATGGCGGATGGCCCGCTGCGCGTGGATCCGGTGATCAACCTGCAGTCTGCCGAGGATAACCAGCAAATGGAGCTGCCGCTGACGCTGCAGGGTTCCATGACTGCGCCACTGAGCAAGTCCGCTTTCGGCCTCTCCTTTGTCCTCGCGGTGTTGCTTGCGCTGCTGATTCCGCTGGCCATCTTGTACCTCATGAAGTGGGTTAGCGGCCGTATTCCGGAAAAGCCCCGAATGTTTGCGAAGACCATCCCGGTACGCCGCGAGGGCGCCAGCCTCGTGCGCACCGACAATGGCCGCCCGTTCGCGGTGTCCAAGGAAGAGTTCCAGGGCGCTGTTCCGGTAGAGACCACCGGACGCTCTGCTCGCTTGGGAAGCAACGATGCCAAGGTAAAGATGGGGCTGAGCCCGTTTACCGCCGCCCACGTGGAGGTCCAGCGCGATGGCACCATTTCCGGCAAGGGCAAGAAGTCCGGCTACCGGGCAGTTCTGCCGCTTGCGGTGCAAAACACGTGGTTCTTCGTGGGCAACGAGAAGGACCGCGATTCCGCTGAGATTGTCATGACCATCGATACGCTGGCCCAGGCCAGCGCGTATGACGAGATGTCGAAGGAGATCAGCCGCCAGGCCCTGCAACTCTTTGACCAAGTCGAATTCCCAGCCGAGAAGCCCGACAAGGCACAGACACCGCCGCAGTCCGGCCAACCGGGGCAGCCGGTCCAGCAGAACCAGCCTGGCTCCCAGCCGCCGAGCGGTCCGCCGCCGCAACGTGGACCGCAGCAGGGTGCTCCGCAACCTGGTGGATTCGGCCAGTCCCAGCCTTCCGGCCCGTCACCTCACGGCCAGCAAGGGCGTGCGAACGGGCCGGGACGCCCCGGCTTCGGCGGAACGCCAAACGTTGGCGGTGGCACTGGCTTTGGTGGGGGCTCTGGCTTTGGGCAACCAGGCCAGCAGCGCCCGGGTAATCCTGGTAACCCTGGTACCAACGGCGGCTGGCCCCCAAGCCCGGGATTCGGCTCCCAGGGCTAAGCCGGTAGAGCAGTACACAACAGCCATAAACAGCACAGAAGCGAACCTCCCCTTCGAAAGGTAGTTAAAGATGAAGAAGTTCCTCGTCGTCGGTTGCGGTGGCTCCGGCGCCAAGACACTGGCGTTCATGATGGATCAGCTCAAGGCCGAGCTGCGAAGCATTGACCCGGACATGACCGAGCTGCCCAAGGCATGGCAGTTCGTCAACATCGACGTGCCGCTCGAAGAGGAGGCTGGACCGCAGAAGCTGCCGAATGTTACCCAGAACGGTGGTCACTACGTAGGCATTGGTGCCCGCCAGAACTACAACTCCTTCGACGAAGGCGTGTCCAGCACCTTGGGCCGTGCCGGCAAGCTCGGTGAGATTGCAACGTGGGCCACCCGCAATCCTTCCACCAACGACGTGAAGCTGGCTGACGGTGCCGGCCAGTACCGCGCGATTGGCCGTATGCTGACGCTGCCGAATCTCAAGAAGATCCGCCAGTCGCTTAAGGAAGCGGTGGATGAGATGTTCACGCAGGAGGCAATCCAGGAGCTCAACCGCCTTAACTACAAACAGACAAAGCTGGATTCCGATACGGGTGATTCCCAGCCGGTCGTCCTCGTGGTCTCCTCCATGGCAGGTGGCGCGGGTGCCTCGATGTTCCTGGATGTGTGCCGCGTGCTCACCACCATCCCGAATGTGAACCCACAAGGCACCCTCATCTTCATGTACACCCCGGAGATCTTCGCCGATAACAAGGCGGATGACATGGCCGGTGCATGGCCGAACTCGCTGGCTATGTTCGGTGAGGTCGTCGCCGCGCAAATGGGTAATGCCTATGAGCATGACCGCGCCATCTTTGAAGCCTTTGACATGGGCACCCCGCCGGAGGGGCAGACCTTCGGCCGTATTTTCCCCATCGGTTCCAAGATGGGTACCACCAGCGCTCGTTTCGGCGATGGTTCCGCCATGTCCATCTATCGCGGCCTGGGCCGCGCGTTGGCGGGGTTGATGGCTTCCACCAAGGCCAGCGATAACCTCGTGTCCTACGCGCTGACTAACACTCCGGCCGGTGACGGCGGCCGCCGCTTCTTCGGCTGGGATCGCCCAGACGGGACGCCGTGGGGTCGCCTGCCCTGGGGTTCGCTGGGTTATGCCCAGGTTTCGATGGGCCGCGACCGCTTTGCCGAATACTCTTCCCAGCGTCTTGCCCGCAGCGCCTTCGAGCGCCTCTTCAACGGGCACCTCGACCCGCAGAACCCCGAGGCCGGTGAGATGCAGATTGCTAAGAAGCTGGAAGAGCGGCTGCCTAACGCTTTTAGCTCTATGACGCTTGATCCCTCCTGGGCACAAGGCGGCCAGATTGATAGCGGCAGCGTATGGAATTGGCTCAACAGCGTCTTTGGTGGCCAGGCCCAGCAGGCCGCGGATAGTGCTGCGAAGCACCTGCAGAACTTCATTCCGGTGGGCCAGGGCCGTAACGTCAACGAATGGCGTGAAGAGTTCGAGGGCAACATGGCCGATCCCCGCAATGAACAGGCCATCGCATCTGTTCTGAACAATGCCGCCTATGACATTGTTTACCGCTACGCCAACTTCTTCAGCGATGGTGTCCTCGCCACCGTGGAGTCAGAGCTCGCTGCGGTGGGCGTGCCCTATGTACGCGAGATGCTCTCCAAGATCACGGACGTGCTCACCAACTCCGACCGCCTCCTGCCGCGCCTGTCTGAGTACTCCGGCTACTACCAGAACACCCGTGTGCTGGCGAAGCCAGAAGGCGCGGACCCTATCCTCAGCCCGCTGACCGGCAAGGGCCAGATGACGGACCCGACTCCTACAGTCAATGCTCTGATGGGACTGTACTTCAACCAGTTCTACAGCTACGCGCTCATGGCTATCGCGCATCTGCTCAAGGATGTCCTGCAGGACTACGCCGATGAGAACCTCTTCCACCTCAAGCGTGAGCTGGGAGATGCCCACGCGGTGCTGGAGAAGGCCGTGTCGAAGCGCCCGGAGACCAACAAGTTGGCTGACGTCCGCACTGACGAGGTCAACTCGTGGCCGACGGAGCTCGATGAGGTCGTAGAAACCCGCTTCAAGGGCGCCGAGAACGAAATCATGCTGACCGACGTCAACAGCTTCATCTCGGACTACCGTGACCAGATGCTGCGTACCATCCAGGGACAGCAGTCCACCTCGGATGTCACCAACTACGAGCAGGCTTATCCTTTTGCGGTTCGTGCGGTCATCCGCGGTGAATGGGAATCACTCGATGCGGCCCAGGCGCCGAATGACACCCTGGCCCCGCAGAAGCGCACCAATGATGCTTACTCCAACCGTGCTGGCTGGGTGTCCAAGTACCTCTCGCGCCACCCGCAAAGCGGTGAATCCCGCGAATCCCAGCGCGCGCACTACCGCGCCAAGATTCGCCCAACTGATTTGCTGGAGCGCTCGCGCCAGTGGATTAACCGCCGTGATTATGAGTTCCAGAAGTTCAACTCGGTGGATCTGCGCCGCTACCTCACCCTTACCCCGGATATCAACGAGGTCGAGCACGCGCAGCGTCAGCGCCGGTTCGTCGAGGCATTCCAGCTTGCGCTGAGCTATGCCCGCCCCTTGGCTGCCGTCAACGATGACATGGTTCAGCGTATCCACGGCAAGTCCGTGCAGTACACCTACTCCTTCTCCGATATCCCGTTTGCGGAGCTGGGCTCTGCGGAGACCGGCATCGCCTCCCAGCTGGAGTCGGTGCTCAGCCGCCCGGAGATTGACGGGCCTTCCACGGTGGCTCTGCGCAACTCGCTGAACATGTCGGACCATGTGCAGCACATCGAGATCTTCGGTTCCTACCCCAACTACTCGCCGATCGTCTTCTCCTCCATGTTTAACTACATCGCCAAGGACATCGAGAAGCAGGACAATTTCGACGGTTCCTGGTGGTCGGAGCGCCGCACCCGCCCGCTGCCAGCAGCCCTGCCACTGACGAAGACGGAGCGCCAGGCCATGGTGGCCGGCTGGATCATCGGACGCATTACCGGCCGCGTCTACATTTCCAACGCCGATGCAGCCAATGCGGCGGCCCACATCTTCGATGACACGGATGGTGGCGTGAATGGTTGGGTTGATTTCCCGGATCCGCTGCTTATCTCGCCGCGCCGCATGATCAAGAAGTCTGACTGGATGCCTTCGGTTTTGGAGTCCATCTTTATCGCCTACGCGAAGGTGCAGGAAACCGGACACTATGGTTTTGCCTCTTCGCTCTACCCGTACCAGCTGTTGCGCGGGCTTTTCGACGACGGCCTAGACTTCGCCCACTCCGGTGCGTCCACGCACCCGGTGGTTCACCGCCTCGCGCAGTTCTTGGCTTCCGGTGAAGCCCCGAACCGCGGTGTTATGGGTACCTCCATCCAAGACCGCTATGAATCCTTCGTGGAGGAGCTGGATAAGTTCGCCCGCGGTGCGGACCACTTTGTGCCGGGCCACACCAACTCCTTGCCGGGACAGGGACGTAAGGAAAAGCCCTTTGCGGAGATACGCTCCCGCGAGGTCGCCTCGCATACGCCGTACTACCGTGACTTGGCGCTAGACGTCATCGAGATGGTCCCGGTCATCCGCAACTACCTGAATCAGGCCAAGACGGTGGCGGAGAACCCCGTCGCCCAGCCTGCCCCGCAGGTGCGCAGCTCCGATTCTGGCTTTGGCCAGGACCTCGCTCCGGAATTCAACCTCAACGACCTGGATGACACCTTCTAATGACGAACGTAATTATTTTCGGACACGGCGCCACCGCGGATGACATCCGCTCCCGCCTTTGTGACTTGCGTGCGGTCGGCCTCCTGCAGGACTTCCTCTGGATCGACTACGCCCACCCCACCAGTGGAGCTGTTGTGCGCTCCTTTACGGAGGAGGGCACGGCGCGCTTGTCGACGCTCGACGAGGCCCTCCGCAGCTTCAGCGGGGACGTCCTCCTCGCCACCATTGACCCGATGGATGCGGAACAACCGCAGGACGTCGACAAGCTCACGGAGTGGGTCGGGGCCGTCGACCAGCGCCTGATTCAGGCCTCCAACCTGCGCGTGCGCCTGTTGTTGTCAGCCCTTCCGCGCGAGAGTGTGGACATCGCTCCGTTGCAGGGATGGAGCAACCTCGTGCTCTCCCCAGAAGAGGGCGGGACCCCGGCCTCCTCGCGCATTCGCCCGATCAAGCGCACCGCAGATGGCTTCGAGCTTGCCCAGTTCGCAGCCCCGGCCGTAGCCAGCATCTTTGGTTTATGGCGCGGGATGCCCGAGCCTGCGGTGTTGGATCCAGAAACTCACCGCGTCATCGAAACAGGAGACCGGCAGCGCTTCCGTCTGGTGCGCGCCTTCCACCGCACCATCGATGCCAGTGATATCGAGGACAAGGTCAGGAAGGCCGTTTTCGATCCCAGTCAGCGCTTGCCGCAGCCGCAGGTCAATAACATTTCGCGCGCCGTGCACTACGCCAATCCGGAACAGCTGACGGATCAGTGCGCTCAGATGTTCATCAACCAGGAGATTTCCCCGTTGGTGAGCGCTCCGACCGCTTATGAGGAGCTGCAATCTCACAAGGTCAGCGGCTGGGCGGCGCTGAAGGATAATCTGCGCCTGTACTGGTCTACTGTGGTGGGCAAGCCGCAGGATTGGGTCGAGGGCCAGCGCGGTGCGATGAACAAGAACGCCGCCACCTTCCTGCAGAAGATGCTCTATGGCCAAGACTCCAGCGTGGAGGTTGTCTTGGCTGGGCACTCCGGCAAGGGCAGTGGCGCAACGAGCGTCGACGAGCTGCGCCAAGCCAGTGAGCACACCATGCGAGTCGCCCGGGAGCAGCACTTTTCCTTGGGCCAGGAACCGCAGCTCTCGCGCACGTGGGAGGCCTACCACGACTACGCACTGGGGCTTGTCGACGGTTCCTGGCGCGACAGCATCGATACCAAGGGCCTGCGCAATAACCAGGGCAACATGTACATCGTGCAGTACGGTGGCCAGTCCGTGCAGGATGTCAGCGCTTCTTTTGAGGGCTTCCATCCGCTCATGACCAGCACGTTGGGCTATACGCACGAGTCCCAAGCAACCGTCGCGCCTTTCGATCCGGTAGGCGCTGAGCGTTTTGCCGCCGACATCGAGTACACCAGCCAGCAGACCCGCAATGAAGCGGTCAGCCGCAAGAAGCACGAGTTTGCCTCCTGGCGAGCGAAGAACAGCACCACCTTCGCGTGGAAGGTAGGCCAGGGCCTCTGGGATAAGCTGGGGCACGCCCAGCAGAAGTACCGCGACGCGCACGCCAAGGCGCGCGAGCTGCAAGAACTGGCCAATAGTTTCCAGGCGCGTGATTTCAACGCGGAGAACAAAGCACTGACCCGGAAGCTGCGCACGATGTGGATCGTCCTCTTCGTGGTGCTTGCCCTGATGACCTACATGGTGGCTGGCCGCTATAACCCGGACTTGCCGCTGGGTGAGTACCTGCAGTGGTTCGACTGGCCGTGGTACGTCGTGGGCATCATCGTGGCTGTCCTTATTTTCCTCGTGTGTTCTTGGGCGGTCTTTACCAAGGCACAGCGTGAGATCTTCGACTACGTGCAGCGGCGCAAGCTGTTGAACCGCAACCAAGAGATCGCCGCCCAGAATCTGGCCACGGCCTCTGCGGAGATCTCGCGCATCTCCAACGCTTATAACCAGTTCCTGAGCTGGTCGGCGCTGTTGGGCCGCGCGATTTACGCGCCCTTTGGGCGTAAGGAAACGTCGAGCGATCACCTGCGGACGCCGCAGTCGGGTCTTCCGGAGAATGCCCGCATTGCCCAGGCCGTGCTCAACCGTGACGATGCTGTGCGCATGACGGATGAAATCCGCTCCCATATTTTCCAAACGGAGTGGGCACACCGTTCGCTTAAGTCACTGCTCGATGACATGAATGACACCTTTGAGCGCAACCGCACCGGCCACTCGGCTGTGGCCCTCAATGAGATGTGGGGAATGGCTGGCCTCGGCTCCAGCACTGCGTTGGATAACCTGTCCCGCAGCCTTGACCACCCCTACATGCAGGACCGCGATCACAAGCAGCAGGAATGGCAGAAGGTCATCACGGATCCGCGCATGACCCGCAGCTTGCAGCAATACCTCAGCCGCGTGACCTTCCGCGAGGAAGGCGGCAGTCGCGTTCAGAGCACCGCCGAGTTCCTCGACGGCATGAACCAGGAAAAGGGAGCCCTCCAGGCCTTTAGCCCGAATGCGCTTACCAGCGCCGGTGGCGCTGAAGGGTATACCGAAATCGATGGCTCCCGCACGCGCATCGTCGAGGTAGACAGCCAGACCGCGCTGACCAGCCAGCTTTCGCGCTCTGTGACGGTGGTGCAGTACGGAAAGATCACTGACTTCAAGTACCTGATTCCCGACGCGGCGTCGAATGCCCCGTCCTTTGTGAATCCTGCGGATTTTTCACTCGACGACCTGGATGACATGGACCACATGGGCTTTAAATCGCCGGTGCAGGGAGATAACCAAGGGCCGACTACGCAGCCGCCGTTTGGTCGGCCGGAGGCACCGGACCTCTCAGACCTCGACGAAACTTTCTGACGAGACCTCCTTAAGGAACGTTGATGACACACAACCCGAAACCTTCGATCACGGATATGCCGCTGAGCGAGCTTAAGTCCCTGCACCAGCTCAAGCGCGTGAACGCCGATGATGTGCGCGCGGCCGTATCGGCGCCGTTTAGGCAGTTCGCCGAACAAATTGCCGCCGCGTATAACGGCGAAGAGGTGGCCCACCCAGAGCTGAGCGCACAGGCGCGCAACGCCGCAGTGGCCCAGGAAGAACGTGCCGCGCAGGAACGTGCGGCACAGGAAAAGGCAGCGCGAGCCGAAGAACAAGCCCGCCAGCGGGAACAGGCACAACGTGCCGCTGCAGCTAGTACCGCAGCTCGTGGCGTGGCGCAGGTAGGCCCCGCGCCTCAACCAGATCCGGCACAGCCAGCGGCACAGCCGCATGATTTCTTTGCCGAGTGGGAGGCACTGCAGGCCGAGGAAGAGCAGAAGACCCAGGTCAACGAAGAGGACTACATCACTATCCCGGGCTTTGGGATTAAGGCGGAGTATCAGTTCCGCCAAGACCCGAACTGGGAAGCTCCCGGCATCGAATTTGAAGTTGAGGTGCCGCAAGAGGACGCGCTGGCGCAGGATTCTCACGAGGACTTTGGCTATGGCATCGAACCAGAACCGGAGCCGGAGGACAACGACCTTCGCCATCCGGTGCGCCTGTGGTGGCCCGAGCTTGAGCACTCGCCGGATGAGGTGGTGTTCTACCGGGTTGTGGCCGATGATTCAGAAATGGTGGCCTCCCCGGATGCCGGTGACACCCTCGTTTACACAAAAGGAACTGCCTACCGTGATCACACCCCGGGCGAGGCAGGTCTGCGCCACTACGCGGTGTGGGCGTACAAGGGCCGGGATCTTCGCGAGCTCATCAATAGCCAACCGGTATTCATGGGAGACACGGGCGTGGTCTTCCCACCGGTGAACGTCCAGGTATCCACCATCAAGGGAGCCATCCAGGTGTCCTGGGACCTGTTACCGGGGCACTCGAGCGCCATGGTTTATGCCTGCCGGGACAGCGAGAAGGAAAAGCTCTCCCCGCGCTTCGAACAAGACGTGGATAGCAGTGGGCGCAAGGCCACCATTCCGGTGCAGGAAGCCGGGCAGACCGTCGTCATCTCGTTGCTAGGCCAAGCGGAGTTCCACGGCGCTACCGAGCAGAGCCAGGACGAAGTCGCCGTCCAGCGCTCCGTGAAACTTGCCAGCGAGCTGGAGAAGCTGGAGCTCTCACGCTGTGAGCGCCGCAGCGAATACGGACAAGACAGCATCGAAGTTGATTGGTACTCGCCCAAGACCGGCGAGGTAAAGATCTATCTGACACCCAACGCCCCGCAGGCGGACCTTCGCACGTCCGCGGTGCCAAAGACGTACGTCGAAAGTGCGCTATCGAGCGCCATCAGTGAGACCCGTGGAGTGTCTGAACCGGGCTCTTTCCAAACCACCACGGTGCCGTGGCCGCCGGATTGGTACGAGGTCTATATCACCCCGGTGAACTTTAACGACGCGGATGCCTGGGTGGGCGAATCCAAAGTGCTGCAGCGCGTGCAGTCCATTGAGGATGACCAGTTCCGTCTCATCGAGCGCGTGGACAGCCAGCTCATTACATTTGATTGGCCGAAGGGCGCGACGGCAGTGGAGTACTCCACTAATCGCGAGCACGATCAGATCCGCGAGGAGGATTACGACCTTCAAGGAGGAATCCGCCTGCACCTCGATCAGCACGGCGATACCGTGCGCCTGAAGCCTTATGCAGTCTTCGCGGGCAAACGCACTGAGGGCGATGAACGCGTGATTCAGTACGAGGGCTTGCGCCCAGTGACCTATGACTTTGAGGTTGATTACGCTCAGGGCCAGATCGGGGTGTTCCTCTGGAGCTTGGGCAACGGCGACAAGCGCCAGTTCTCCTGCCAGGTGGTCTACCGTGCTGACCGCCTGCCGCTCTTCCCCGAAGACGGCGAGGCACTCGGCATTGTGGAGACCAACCTGCAGAGCACCACACACGTGGCTCAAGGACTGGGCCCGATGCGCGGGCAGTACCCAGATTTCACGGTGTCAGTAGGCGAGCGAATTCAACGTAGGGGTTTCATCCGTCTGTTCGCCGTCGAGGGCTTTGATAGCCAGGTCGATACCTCTTTCGACAGCTTCGGCGGTGAGGACGTCTTTAGTAGTTTCTCGGAGAGCTACAGCGATGCCTCCTCCACGTTGAGTGCATTGGATAAAGCCGTGGTGGTGGAAGGCGATGTGTCTTACAAATTGATGCTGCCCCCACCCGTGCAGAACCAAGCTCCCAGCTATGACCCGCAGTACGGCCAACAAGGATATGAGCCCAACGCTTATGACCAGCACAACTATGGCCAGGATTATTCTCAAGACCAGTACTTCCAAGGAGGCCAGTAGTTATGGGCGGTGCCTTTAGCTATGCATCTTTTTCCCGCGCCAATGGCCGTGCCGGTGGTTGGGGAGTGGGCCAGAAGGCCGGCGATATTACCCAGGAGGAGCTGGCTGAGCTGGTGTCCTTCGTGCCGACTTCGCTCAACAACGGCACGACGATACCGGATTTCCCTTCCGCCCAGCAGCGTGCGGAGCTGGTTCGTCGCACCGCGGTTTTTGCTCTCACTCCTGAGGCGGAAAAGTGGGTCACTATGGTCTCCGTCCCCGCAGGCCTCGATGCGACAGGCCGTGGCGGAAACGTCTTCACTTACACGTCCATTTCGCGCACGGGCACTCCGCCGGCGCCGGCGACGGTCCTGTTTTCTCCCGATATCCCAGCGCCGTTTTCCATCTACGAGGTGGACAAAGTCCAGATTCCGGAAAAGATCTCGGCGCGCGGTCCGTTGCACTCGGATGTGTTGCTGGAGGAGTTTCTGGATGGCGAGTTCCGCCGCCCAGAAAAGCTTCCCGCGCCGTTCAAAGCCGTGACCCCGAACCCCAACCCCACCTTCAACCGTGCGTTGGTTACCGCCATGGCGACGGTTTTGAATTCCCGCAATGGCCTGGTGATTCTCGTGGCGCCCGATAATCAGGCGGCGCTGTGGATCGCCGCCACCGCCCGCGAGGTAGGGGAGGATGGTTTCGGGTTCTCCACTTTTGAGAAGGCCGCCGCCATCAATGAGTTTCCGCTGAGTACGTCCACCATGCTGGTGGTGCCGCCTAGCGAGAAGCAGCGTCTTAAGGAAACCGCGATCCCCGGCAATCCAGTCGTGTTTGCACTTGATGAGGCCCTGCCCGATGTCAGCGCGTACGAAGCACGTGCTGCGGAAGAAACTGAGGCCGTGGCCCCGGAGTCGCAGCACGAGCAGGCCGAGCAGCGCACGGGTGCAGCACAGGAATTGGAAGAGAGCGCTGCAACAGCCAGCAAGCCTGAGAAGAGTGCAGCACTCAGCTTCGACGACTCCTGGGGCGAAGACCCAGCTGATTTTGGAGCGCCTATCCCAGACGCCTCGCCTTTTGCGGCCCCGGGTCATGGCCCTGCGGGTATTCCGCCGAATCCCCTCGATACCCCCGCGCCGAGTACGTCGCAGGAGAACCCTTTCGCCACGACAGTAGAAACGGCGCCGTCGCCAAGTGCAGAAGCCGCACCAGCAGCTGAAGAAGCACATCCGCTGCCGGCAGCGGCATCGGGTGGCAACGCCAATGTTCCTGGGCTCAGCGCCGAGGAATGGCATAGGCTCAAGGATTTCGATCCGCGCTGGTGGATCGAGCACCTTGATACCAACCGCGGACGCGCCATCCAGTTGGCTTACCTCGACAGAAACTCGTTGGGTGAGGGGCTGGACAAGTTACTGATGTCCGCAATCGTTGCCTCTTGGGTGTTCTATTTCCCGCGGGACTTCAACCTCCTGGCAGAGGATGCGCTCCGGCTCTGGGAGGACCGCGAGCTCGAGCACATCGCGCACCTCACCGCTATGCATTTTGCAGGAACATTCGTGCCGGAGCATTGCGAGCGCTATGCCACGGGGCGCGTCGCCATGGTGCTGGACCGCACGACACAGTTGCTCGCGGAGCGCTCGGCGCGCGCGCAGCAACAACCCGCCCCATCGCATTTTGCACAGCACACAGCGTGGCAGCACCGTGGAGCAGTTCACGGAGGACCAGGCGAACACGGTCGAAACATGGGATTCCACGGAAGGTAAGAGAAGGGAAGAAGCGTCATGGCTAAATACACACTGCGGGACGGAGAGTCCCGCCGCATCGGCTCAGACGGCATCCTGCGCGTTGAAGCCTTCGAGATGGGAACTGGCGGCGCCTCGATGGAGCTGGCGATTATGGGAGAAGGCGTTGATGCCGTGCGCGTCCACGACCTCTCCATCATGGTGCACTCCCTGCCTGAGCGCGCCACCATCGTCGTACGCCCCAAGCGGAATGGGACCTTCGGCCTGCGCAGCGAGGTGCGCCTGACGGTAAGCAACGCCGGTGATTCGGTGACGTTCCCGCGCGTGCTTATCGACGCCGCCGAGGACTCCGCCGAACGCCTCGCCGAGGTCACCCCGGAATCTGGGAGCTACCTCTTGGAAGCATTCGGCACGACCGAGGGCGCCGGAATCACAGATTCCGCCCGCGAGGTGCGTTCCAAAATGCGCCGCGCGGAGCTGGATGTCGCTGGCCTCGATGATGTCACCGTGGTCATCGATGGCTCTGCCTCCATGCAGGTCAACGTCACTCCGAAGATCATTGAAGCGGCCGCTAAGTACATCGATGCGCTCTCAGATGCTTTCCGGCACTTCCGCGCCACTGACGGGCAGGACAGCATCGAGACCCATAAGGTGGATGAGCTCACCCGTTTCATCGCGGGTGTGATTGATAGTGGAGCGGAGCGCGTAGGCCAGCGGCCGTGGCGCTTGCCGACTCTCACCTCCACGTCCTCGCTGGTCATCTACATCACCGATTCTCCCGTGGCCTCCATGCTGGAGACCCAGGTGCCCACCGTTGTACTCATCACCAGCGCCATCGGCCGCCAGGAGCTCGAGCTCGCGCGCATCAACGGGACTCCGGCTCATGTGGCCTATGCGGTGATCGACGGGGACGTCGTCAAGCAGCTCGAATCCGGAGCCAACACTGAGCTTTCGGAATTGACTGACCGCGTCACCGCCATGCTGAAGGAGAGGAACTAATGACCCAGGCACGTTGCCCGTGGACCTTTAAACCGCTCGAGGATGGTGTGACGGTGAGCCCGTACACCAACCGGGAGTTGCCGCAGGGATGGACCGACGCCGTGACGCATTGCGTTGCCATGGCGGGCGCGCGTAACTCCGGTAAGTCGCTGTATACCGCGGTGATGATTAAGCAGCTCAAGCAGCTGGCGCACAAACACAACCGCTCCGTGCAAGCGGCGGATGAATCCACCCGGGAGCGCTACGCGGAGGTATATGAAAAGCCGCTCTTTGAGGAGATGCGGGCCATGGACCCCACGCCGAGCGCGGTGGCTACCGACGCCTACCAGCGCGATCCGCTGATTTTTGAGCTCGGCAAGTGGCCCGATGAACAGGGCTTTGAGCGCATGAATTACTTGGTCTTCCGTGACGTGGCGGGCGAGGATTTGGAGAACCCGCCGGAGAACGAAGCCGACCGCGAGAACCTCGCTTTCTTCTCCCACGCGGATTTGGTGATTTTCCTCTTTGACCCGCTGCGCGTGCAGCAGATTCAGGACTTTATCCACGGGCTGATCCCCAATATTGGTGAGCTCGGTGCGGATTCCTTGCGGGTCCTGGATAACCTGCTGGCGTTGCTCGACACGGATACTCCGCCGCCGCTGGCCGTGACAATCTCGAAGTTCGACACGGTGCAGAGGCTGGAACAAGTTGATGACGTGCGCTGGAAGAAGCTCATGGCCAACCGCGGCTCCGCCTTCCGCCGGGATACCGGGTGGAATTTCCGCGATTCGGACCGCTGGATGGTTCACCTCGAAGCCGAATCGTTGTTGCGCTTCTTGGGTGCCAACGACCTCATCAACAAGATCTATTCGGCAGCGCCGAGTGGCGGTAGTTTCTTCGTGACCTCCGCGTTGGGTGAGGCCCCGACGGGCCGCCAGCTAGCCCGCAGCGGCATTGCGCCCTATCGCGTGCTGGATCCCATTCGCTGGTTGCTGAGTCAACGCGGCGTCTTTGCTGAGGATGTGTCATGACCTTCGGCAACCCGCAGTCTCCAGGAACCCCACAGCCGGGCTCGCCTGCCACACCCGCGCCGGACTATCGCTATGGGCAGGTCAGCGACACCGTCCGCCAGGCCCGCCGCGCGGCCGATATGAAGGCGCAATGGGCACCGTGGCCGTTGAAGATCGTAGCGGTGCTGGAGGTCTTCATCACGAGCTACACCGTCTACAACATCTGCCGGCTCATCGCCTTTGAGAACAGCCCGGCGGCGGTAACCCGCACGGACCAGCTTTCCACCGAGCTGGGCGTGTTACTTGCCGTACTGGTTCTCTTGGTGTGTGCCCTCACCACCTATGTGCTGCATGCACAGCAGTCCGCGCGAGTTGCGTTGACCGTTATCAGCGCCATCGTGGTGCTGCTCATTCCGGCGAGTTCGGTCATGCCCGCGTCCATCGCATCGGCGGTGGTCATTGTGCTGCTGTGGTTGCCGGCGAACCGGCAGTGGTTCGGTGGCCAGGCGCGATGAGGCTAGGCCTCGTGCATCGCGGGGCCTAGGCCTTCTTGCGTAGCTCCTCGAGCGCGCGGACATTGTGGGCCTTTTCAAACAGGTTGTACGCCAAGAAGTACATGCTGCGAGCGAGGTCGGCCTTGCCGGTGGAGGCGTGGCGATCACCTAGGAGCTCGGCGACTTCCGCGAGGGCGTTGTGCTCCGAAGGTGTCGTGGCCTCGGTGTCAGGGTGCCGGTCTAAGAAATTGAGCAAGACCTGCTTGGATTTGTACATGTCCTGCGCCTGTAAAAGCAGGCTTTCAGAATAAAGGACGGTCCATTTGGCCGATACGGGCAGGCTCTGGAGCTTGAGTGAATCCACGTAGCGGGAGGCCAGGATGTCATAGGCTTCCTCAGGGGCGCGGTGTTGTACGTCGAGGGTCACGGTCTTGAGAATCGAACGGAGCTCGCCGTCGAGGTCTCCGTAGCGCTGAAACTCGCGGGCAGCAGCGGTGAAGCAGGCCACGCGCTGCTCCACATCCGCAGCGGAGTGCTGTGCAGCATCGCTGTAAAAGCGGGCCAGCATCGGTGCCGGGAGCTGCTGGTATTCCTCATCCGCGCGTGCGTTGGACAGGATGGTGAAGGATTGCGCAGCAACGCGCTCGCAGTCGGCGGCAGAGTCTGATGCCCACAGCGCGCCTACGGCGGATTCGAGGATGGTACGGAGGATATCCCCCATCGTGGCCCCTGCGCCGTCGAATTCTCCTGCGGTCACGGCGTCGTTGATAGCCACGAATTCAGCAGCGTGTGTTTTCGCTTCGCCGCTCTTGGCGGATTCTAGGCGCTCTTGGAGCTCGGCCAGCGAGACGCTGTTGCCGAAGTTCGAGGATGGGCTATTGGCGTCGGCTGAAGCATCCACGCTGGCGGGGGCGGACTCGGAGAAGTCCTTGTGGCTTGCTGCGATGCGGGCGGCGGCAATCTCATTCAACGCCGTGTCATCTCCAGCCGCGGCTGCCTTGGCGGCGAACTTCTCTGCTTCCTCGGTGTCGTTGTGATCCAGCCATGCGCGGGCGACGCGGGTATAGCCTGCGGCCACCAGCGATGGCTGTCCGGTCAGCGCGCCGAGTGCGGCAATGGTGAAGGAATCGTCGACGTTCTTGATGGTGCCGGCGGCCACGCGGAGGGTCTCCCGGGCCTCCAAATAGAGGGCGGCGGGAACGGCATCTTCCAGGCTGCCTAGGAAAGTATCATCTGCGAGTACTCGGCTAATCTGCTCATCAATGTGGGCGGACTCATCGGTGGGAAGAGAAAGCCCGGGAGCCTGGGCGCGCGCATAGGCGAGCATTTTTTCGGCGTCGGCAGAATCAAGCAGGGGATACGTCGCATCAGAAGCCATGGGGGAGAGTCTAGTAGAGGACTCCGGTGCGCGCGGGGCTCCTCGTAGACTGGTGGCCATGGATTCTCTTAGCCCCGCCGGACGCTACGCCCCGAGCCCGTCCGGCGATCTTCACCTGGGTAACCTGCGCACGGCGTTGCTCGCCTGGCTCTACGCCCGGAGCAGCGGGCGCCGCTTCCTTGTGCGCGTGGAGGACATCGATACGCAGCGCTCCTCGCGGGAGGCGGCGCAGCGCCAGCTGGAGGACCTCGCCGCGCTCGGCCTGGACTGGGACGGGGAAGTCATCTACCAGCAGGATCGCTACGCGGCTTATGAGGAGGCCTTGGCGCAGCTTCCCACCTACGAGTGCTATTGCTCGCGCAAAGATATCCAGGAAGCCTCCCGCGCGCCGCATGCCATCCCTGGGCAGTACCCGGGGACGTGCCGCGAGCTTAGCGACGATCAGCGGGCCGCCAAACGCGCCGAACTCGCCGCCCAAAACCGCGTGCCAGCCATACGCCTGCGTGCCGACGCTTCCTCCTTCACCATCCACGACGTCCTCGCCGGCGAGTACACCGGGGAAGTGGATGACTTCATCCTGCGCCGCGGCGGCCAGCCCCCGGCGGATCCGAACCAGGGCATGGACTGGGCCTATAACCTGGCGGTTGTTGTCGACGATGCCTTCCAAGGAGTCGATCAGATCGTGCGCGGTGATGATCTCCTGTCTTCTGCCCCGCGTCAGGCATACTTGGCGCACAAGCTGGGCTATCCGGAGCCGGAGTTCGTTCACGTGCCGCTCGTGCTCAACGCTGAGGGTGTGCGTTTGTCCAAGCGCGATGGGGCGGTGACCCTGCGTCAGCTGCTCGAGGAGCACGGTAGGGATGCGGGGGACGTCGTCAAGCTCTTGGCCCAATCCTTAGGGTATGAGGCCTCTTCCGTGCAGGAGCTGTGCGAACAGTTTCAGCCGGAGAAGCTATCGCGGGAGGCCTTCGTCTGGGATGGCGCTGTGTAGCTCCTCTCCCTCGCCGGCCGCACAACGGTAGTCTGAGAACAGAAAAATTTAAACGGGGAAAGAAGCGCGTATGGAAGTTTTGTTTGTCCTTATTGGCCTGATGCTGTTGACCGTCATTGTCATGGCGGTGGGGGACAAGATCGGGCTTCCCTGGCCAGCGCTTCTGACCATCCTCACGGCGGTGGCGGTTTCGGTATACGCCACTTTTTCGAATGGCACATTCGAGTTCGCCGTACCCGCCGACCTCATTCTTCCGATCTTCTTGCCGCCATTGCTGTGGGCGCTGGCAAGGAGGACATCGTGGGGTGTTATTCGTGAGCAGTGGATGACCATCCTGGCTCTGTCCGTGCTGCTCGTGGTGGCTACGACCCTTGCGGTGGGATTCACCGCTCGCGCATTCATGCCAGGCTTGGGGCTAGCTGCCGCCATCCTTATCGGCGCCGCGATTGCCCCGCCGGATCCGGTGGCCGTCGAGGCCGTGGCAGAACCTGCCGGTATCCCACGACGCATCATTTCCGTGCTGCAGATCGAAGGCCTGTTTAATGATGCCGCGTCTATTGTGGCCTTCCACCTCGCCTTGGAAGCCGTGACGAGTTCGGGTGAGATGCACGCCGGGGAAGCGGTGACGCGTTTCCTCTACTCCGCGGCTGTAGCCGCCATCCTCGGGCTCGTCGTGGGGCGCGTGTCTTCGTGGTTCGTCGGCGCGGTTCACGAGGTTGTCGCTCGCAATGCCTTGACGTGGGTGATTCCTTTTGCCGTGTATATCGCCGCGGAGGAGCTCGGCGCCTCCGGTGTCATCGCGGTGGTGATTGCCGCGGTGGAACTGCACTCCCGCGCACCGATTCAGGCGGAGGACCGCCTCTCCGGCCAGTCATTCTGGGAGACCGTCGAGCTACTTTTCACGGGTGTGGCTTTCGGCCTCATTGGCTTGACCGTGTTCAGTGCCATCGACGCCGCGGGCGCGGACCTCTGGCACGCGGTCATCATCGGCGTCATCCTGTCCGTTGTTGCTTTCCTCGTGCGCTTGGTGTGGATGTACGCCTTCTATCTCATTAATAGGCGCCGCGGGAAGCCACGCCTGGCGCCGCTGCGCCTGCAAGAAGTGCTGCTTATGACGTGGTCCGGCATGCGCGGTTTGGTGACTCTTGCGCTGGTTCTGTCTGTTCCGAGTGGTTTGAGCTTCTACAATGAGTTGACCGTTATCGCCCTCGTAGTGCTGCTCATGACCATGGTGATTCCCGGCCTGTTGCTGCCGTGGCTTATGCGTCAGCTCGACCTCACCACGTATTCGCAGGCAGCCACGGATAAGATGCGCGCGACCATTACCTCCCGCGCGCGTAAAGCCGGTATCGCTGCGATGCGCGCGAAGTATGAGGAACTGGACCCCGACACTGCGGCAAATATTGCCCAATGGTTTGAGGACCGCCTCGGCGAAGACGAGGATGGTGAGGACGCTACAACTCGTCTGCGCATGGCCATCGAGGCCCGTGAGGTGGCCCTCGCGGCACGGCGAACAGCCCTCGCCGGCGCCCAGCAAGAGTTGCTGCGCCTGCGCCGCGATAGGGAATTCAACCCGATGATTGTGGACGAAGTGCTTGCCGACGTCGACCGGATGTCCCTCGGCGCAAAGAAACACAGTTGAGGGGAGTGCTGATCCGTGACTAAGAATGAGGGCGAGAGGAGCGAATCAATGGACGCCTATGAGTACGCCCAGCTGGAAGACGGCCTGGATTACCTCTACGACTTCTTCGACGCTGACTTGGAGGAGCGCGTGCGCGCCGGGCGTGAGCTGCTGCCAGAAGGCATGGAAGACATTTTGGGCGACCACACCCTGGAAGACTACGTCTGGCTGTGGATCAAAGAACCTGGCCCCCGCGGCTTCCGTCAGTTCTTGCGCGATGGCGGCTATGGCGAGGCCGAGGTGAAAGAGGCTTTCCTGCTCGCCCGCACGGAATGGGGCATGAACACCCCGCCGCACGTGGAGTGGCTCAAGGAAGACGGTTTCGCGGCCCCCGAGTTCGATTAGGGGCGGTTGACCATGGGCGTTCGGTGGGGTGCCCAGCTCGAGTGCCCAGCCGCAAAGGAACCAAAGCACTGACACCTTATGCAAAGCTCCGCATGCAATCACCTGGGGTTTTCCAGCCTGGGCCCCGCAAATGGTGCCTTTACTTTGGTTCCTTTGCCCGAGTGTTTGGGCCAGAAACTGGGCGCGCTGGCGCGTCACGTAGTTAGACGCACTATCGAAACTGTAGGTCCTAAGCGCCCGGCAGTATCTGCTTTGCCACCGACAGGGCCTTTGGGGCGTTCTTTGTTATGGCCTTCCGGGCATCAGGGCTTATAGCTGCAACTGCGACCAGAGCAACGCCGGCAGCAATTGCCCCAAGAGTTTCCTTGTTGAGCTTGAGGGCTTCTAGATTGAACCGTTTGTTGTTTATATCGTGTTCGAAAAGCTTGTTGTCATACCGTTCAAGGCGGTCGAGAGCATCTCGTCTCGCATCTTCACTCGCATTTGGATCTTGTGCAATTTGTGCAAGGAGCCTTTTCGTGAAAGCAATACTGGAGTAAAAGTTGTCTGAGCTTTTCTCGTTACTTGTGGCTGCATTCTGGACGGAGTTGTCCATTGCTTGTGCAAGAGATGCCATCGTATTGGGTGCGGTTGAGAGTAGCGCGGAAAGCACTCCGGAACTAATTTGTCCCTTTTGGATTAGTTGGACAAGAGTTAAAACCTTTTCGCTGCTCATCTGGCGTAAGTCGTCGACCTTTAACGCCTTCTTTAAATCGTCAACCGATTCTATCTGCTCCATATTGATTCCCTAGTTGAGACGCGGTACCTGGTCATTAAGGCATTAACTCCGAAGGGTACCGGCCTCTAGCTTCGAGATAAAGAAGAAGTCCCCTGGATGTCATCATCCAGGGGACTTCCCAATGGCGGAGGATAGGGGATTTGAACCCCTGAGGGATGTGACTCCCGCACGCGTTCCAGGCGTGTGACATAGGCCGCTAGTCGAATCCTCCGCTGGAAAACATTACATGAGCCCCCTAATGAAGCAAAATCGCCAGGTCAGGGCGAAAAACTTAAGAATTTAGTGGCTTGAGGTGGGGAGTGCGCTTGGAAGAGGAGTGGGGAGTTGGGTGGCGGGGGAGCGGTTTGGCGTCGACAAGCAAGGCGCGCTAGGCTAGACCGCAGGATTCCGCGTGGCGTCCATCCTCTGAACTCCCCCAGGGCAGGAATGCAGCAAGGGTCAGGAGGCTCTGGCGGGTGCGCGGGGTCCCCTTTTTGTATGTATGCCTTCACACGGGGGATGTGACGGGGCGTTAGTATGGTTGCCATATGCCCGCACTACGTCCCGGAAGGAAGACGGATGTCTCTTCTTAATCTTGAAAAGTCCGAGCTTGATGAGCTTGCCGCGCAGGTGCGCAAGGACTACGAGGCCCTCAAGGCTGAGGGGTTGGATCTTGACTTGACCCGCGGTAAGCCGTCCAAGGCACAGCTGGATCTGTCTAATGACCTGCTCGTCCTGCCGGGCCGTGGTCACTACACCGATGCCGCAGGCAATGACCTGCGCAACTACGGCAACCAGAAGGGCATCAAGGAGCTGCGCGATCTCTGGGGCAAGCTCACCAACATGGACCCAGAGCTCCTCGTCGCAGCGGACTCTTCCTCCCTGAACATCATGTATGACCTCATCCTGTGGGCCTACACCTTTGGCACCAACAGCTCTGAGAAGCCGTGGTCCAAGGAAGAGACCATCAAGTGGCTGTGCCCCACCCCGGGTTATGACCGCCATTTTGCCATCACGGAGTCCTTCGGCTTCGAGCTGGTTACGGTACCGATGGAAGAAGATGGCCCGGACATCGAAGCAGTGGAGGAACTGGCCAAGGACCCGCAGGTTAAGGGCATGTGGGTTGTGCCGATGTTCTCCAACCCCACGGGTGCCGTCATCTCGGAAGAGAAGACTCGCCGCCTTGCTGCGATGGAGACCGGCGCACCGGACTTCCGCATCGTGTGGGACAACGCTTATGCCGTGCACACGCTGACCGAGGACTTCCCGGAGGTTCTGCCGATTCTGGAGATTGCGGAACAGGAAGGAAACCCGGACCGCTTCTGGGCTATGTCCTCGTCGTCGAAGATCACCTTCGCTGGCTCCGGAGTGAGCTTCTTCGGTTCCTCCGAAGACAACCTCGAGTGGTACCTGGAGCACGCCGGTATCCGCGGCATTGGCCCGAACAAGATCAACCAGCTTGCGCACTACGAGTTCTTCGGTTCCGCCGAGGGCGTGCGCGCGGTTATGCGCCGCCACGCTGCGCTGCTGGCGCCGAAGTTCGAGGCGGTTCTTCGCATCCTGGATAAGAACCTCACCCACCATGAGATTGCGGACTGGACCCACCCCAAGGGCGGCTACTTCATCTCCCTCAACGTGATGGAGGGCACCGCCACCCGCGTGTGGGAGCTGGCCCGTGACGCCGGCATTCTCCTGACCCAGGCTGGTTCGGCGTACCCATACGGCGAGGACGCCAAGGACCACAACATTCGCTTGGCGCCGTCCCTGCCGCCGCAGGAAGAGGTCGAGGCAGCGATGGATGGCGTGGCCACCTGTGTGCTGCTAGCCGCACTAGAGAAGCTGGGGGCATAAGGCAATCAACTCCGACGAGACGGCCTACTGGCTCGACCAGATCATCCCGGCTGACCTCGAGTTCAGAAACGTCGAGGGGCAGCGTTTGGGCTTAGCCTCGCTGGAGGGTAAGCAGTCCCTCGCGGTTACGTGTGGCTTCGCTGATGTCGATACCGGGCTGGCGCATGCCGAGCAGGGGATCGATGTGCGCTGCGAACTGCTTACCGTTGCACGCACCGGCCAACCAGAGGTTGCCGCTGCGGTGAGCGCGGCAGCGGCATTGCTCACAGAAGCCGCAGGGCTGCTTCCCGCGCAGCCGGGCTTACTCTTGCCCAAGCTTTTTGCGGAGGATGACGAGTGCTTCGCTCACTTGAGCGTGCGCCATGGCATGCTCATCGCCCCATACTTGTGGGGTGGACAGACCCCGCAGCTAGCGGAGAAGGAGCGCCTGACGCTGGTGTGCCAATTGCTAATGCTAAGCGACGCCGAGTATGCCTACGCCGTCGAGGAAGGCGTGCCGGCGCTACAACAAGCGGTGGCTGAACAAGGCATCGATCTGCTGGATTGGAAGCGCTCAGAGTGACGTGTCGGGTTGAGACGCTACACTGACTAACCGTGGCTCTTTACCGGAAATATCGTCCAGCAACCTTCGCGGAAGTGGTAGGCCAAGAGCAGGTCACCACGCCTTTGTCCGCCGCCCTCGATGCGGGGCGCATCAACCATGCGTACCTCTTTTCCGGCCCGCGTGGCTGCGGAAAGACGTCGTCGGCGCGCATCATGGCCCGCTCGCTGAATTGTGAGCAGGGGCCAACCTCAACGCCGTGCGGTGTGTGCGATTCGTGCGTCTCGCTGGCCCCGGGCGGCCCGGGAAACCTCGATGTCACGGAGCTCGACGCCGCTTCCCACAACGGTGTGGAGGATATGCGCGAGTTGCGTGATCGCGCCTACTACGCGCCGGCAGAGTCGCGCTACCGCATCTTCATCATCGATGAGGCCCACATGATTTCTGCCTCCGGTGCGAATGCCTTGCTCAAGGTTGTCGAGGAACCACCGGAGCACGTCATCTTCATCTTCGCCACGACGGAGCCGGAGAAGATCATCGGCACCATCCGTTCGCGTACCCACCACTACCCCTTCCGCCTGCTGACCCCGCCGGCGATGAAGGGGCTGCTGGAGCGCACCGTGGCCTCGGAGAACGTCCACGTGGATGACACCGTGTACCCCATGGTCATCCAGGCCGGCGGCGGTTCGCCGCGTGACACGTTGTCCATCCTGGACCAGCTGTTGGCGGGTGCCGGGCCCGATGGCTTGACCTACGAGGTAGCCCGCCCGCTTCTGGGTGTTACGGACGTGGGGTTGCTGGATAACACGGTGGATGCCCTGGCTAACCAGGACAAGGCGGGGCTTTTCCGGCTTGTCGACGATGTCATTGAAGCCGGCCACGAACCTCGCCGCTTTGCCATCGACCTGTTGGATCGCTTGCGGGATCTGATGATCCTGCAAGCCGTGCCCTCAGCATTGGAGGAAGGTCTGGTCTCGGCGCCGACTGATCGCGGGGAAGTCCTTACCGCCCAAGCGCAGCGTTTCTCCGGACCGCAGCTGGCCTACTTGGCGGAAACCGTCAACGAGCGCGTGTCCTCCCTGCGGGGTGCAACGTCCCCGCGCCTACTTCTAGAAATCCTCTGTGCCCACTTGATCGTTGGCTCCGCCCCCGCTGCGGCAGCTGCCGGTCAGGTACCCAGTTCCTTGCCGCAAGGTGCGGGGGCACAGCCTTCCGCACCCGCTGTGCAGGGCTCCGCGCCTGCGCAGCGCCAGCCATCTGCGGTCGCTAGCGCGCAGGATCCCGCTGCCGCCGCCGCGGCTATCATCGCGCAGCGTCGCAGCCGTCAGGCGGCGAAGCAGGAGGCCCAGCAACAGCAACCACAGCAGGCCGAGCGGCCCCAAGAACCAGCCCAGCCTCAAGAGGCGCAGCAACAGGCGCCGCAGCAACAGGAGGCTCAGGAGCAGCAACCTTCAGCCCCCGAGGCCTCGCAGACTCAGGCGCCGGAGCGTCCTGCACAACCGGAAGTGCAGCCTGAGCCGCAGCAGGAGCAGCCGGAACAGCCGCAGCCATCGGAACAGCCTGAACAACAGGAACAGCAACCTGAGCCTGAGCAGCCCCAGGACCTCGCCGCGGAGATTCGCGGGCGATGGTCTGATCTGCGCGCCACGATTGGGCGGCGTAATAAGGTCGCTGAAATCATGCTCGCCGAAGCCCGTGTCCTCGGCGTGCGGGATGAGACTCTCGTCCTTGGACACACCACGGGCGCGTTGGCTGAACGCATCAATTCACCAGGCACCAATGAGGTCATCGTGACTGTCCTCAAGGAAGAGCTCAGCCGAGAACTGAAGGTCACGTGTGTTATCGGTACCGACCCGAAGGCGCACGGTTTCACGGTGCCAGAGCCCACCCAGCGCACCCAGTGGAATCCCAACCAACCGCAACGTGAGGCCGCTGAGCCCGACGAGGAGGCAGAGAGTCCGGCAGCGGAGGAACCCAGCAACGCTAGTGATGATCCGTGGGGCGCGCCGCGCCAAATCGGGCAGCAGGCTCCGTCGTCTGAAACGACGAGGGAACAACCTCAGCCCCAGCACGGTGTGCGCGAGAAGGCAGACTCGCGCCCGCCGGTCGAACCGCAGCGGTCGGAGGCCGCCCCGCGCGGGGCGGCGGTGCCCCCAAAGAGGGAGGCCCGTGGCAGCCAATGGCGATCACGCATCGCTCAGGCGACTCAGGTCGCGGCCCAACGCGATGAAGAGTTTTCCAAGGTTCCCAAGTTTGGCAACGGCGTTCCGCTGCCGCCGGAGCCGGGCCCGGACGAGGGCGAGTTCGAGGCCCCACCGGAGGAGTACGGTCCGCCGGCGGGGGCGAATGGATCGTCGGAAAGCGCAGGCCACACGTCTGTTTCGCCGCAGCAGTCAGCGCCCCAGCATGCGCCCGCACCGCAGCCGGAGTACACCCGCGCGGATGAGGAACGCGAGATGATGGAGGCCGCGCAGAGCGCCGGAGAGATGGACCACCGCAACGCCACGGAGGTCGCCATGGAGCTCCTCGCGCAGGAGTTGGGAGCGCGGCGGCTGTAGCGCGGCATCTGTACACTTGGCGCGTAGTGAAAATAACCGCACGAAAGGACTTTTAGCATGACCGAGAACGATCCGATGCAGCAGGCAAATGACATGAACGAGATCCTGGCGCAGGCCGCTCGCGTCCAGGCTGAACTAGAAAAGGCGCAGAAGGAAATCCTGGCCGCCACCGTCGAAGGCAGCGCAGGCAATGGCCTGGTGAAGGTCACCATGACCGGTGGCGCTGAGCTGCAGAGCATTTCCATTGATAAGTCCGTGGTGGACCCGGAGGACATCGATACCCTCCAGGACCTCATCGTCGGCGCCTTCAAGGAGGCCCACGCCGCTGCTGGCCGCCTGGCGCAGGAGAAGATCGGCCCGCTGTCCCAGGGCATGGGTCAGTCCCAGCAGAACTATGATGGTCCGTCCATCCAGGATGTCTTCGGCGGCAACCAGTAAGCCGCGCGTTAGACTTAAAGGCCGTTGTTGCTCTCTTCGCGGAGGGCGGCGCGGCCTTTTGTTGTGTCTCCAGCCGTCAAGGGTGTGGGGATTGTTGAGTGAGGGGAGCATTGCGTGTTTGAAGGACCACTGCAGGATCTCATCGATGAGTTCTCGCGCCTGCCGGGTATTGGCCCGAAGTCAGCGCAACGCATCGCCTTCCACGTTCTGCATCAAGACCCGGAGGAGATCGATCGCCTCCAGAAGGCACTGGGAGCGGTGCGTGATGGTGTGACTTTCTGCCGCATCTGCTGCAATATTTCCCGCGAGGAAGTCTGCCGCATTTGTGTGAACTCGCAGCGCGATGCCTCTACCATCTGCGTGGTGGAAGAACCCAAGGACATCCAGGTCATCGAGCGCACCGGCGAGTATAACGGCCGCTACCACGTACTGGGCGGCGCGCTCGACCCGCTGGCCAACGTGGGCCCGAAAGACCTCAACATCTCGCAACTGCTGCAGCGCCTCGGCGGCGTACTACCGGACCGAGAGCTTGCGGATTCCACCCCGGAGGTGCCGCTTTACGACGACTCCCCGGACATCACCGAAGTCATCCTCGCCACCGATCCCAACACCGAAGGCGAGGCTACCGCGGCCTACCTCGTGCGCCTGCTACGAGACTTCCCGGGACTGAAGATCACGCGCCTGGCCTCCGGCATGCCGCTGGGAGGCGACCTTGAGTTCGTCGATGAGCTGACGCTCTCGCGTGCGTTGAGCGGCCGCCTGACGGTCTAGCGGCGCGGTGCCTCCGAGCGCCCCTAGCGCTGCGAGCGCGGCGGCTCCGAGGCGTTAAAGCGCTCGGTGCGTAGCTGGTCAATGGCGGGGATGTTCAAGGGCTCGAGTTCGCTGAGTGCGATTCCCATGGCCTTGGCCAGCAACAGGTCCGCCAGCTGCGGGTTGCGCGCCAAGACCGGACCGTGCATGTAGGTGGCGATGACGCTGCCCTGCACCGCGCCCTCGGCGCCGCGCTGGACGGCCCTGTCGGAGAGATCCAGGATGGCAGCGGTATCCGCATTGCCGGTTCCGCGTGTGAGCGTTCCCAGCGGCTGGGCGGCAGGCCCCAGGATGGTGGCACCCATGTGGTTTTCAAAACCGGTGAGAGGCTCGGTGAGCTCAGCGGTGATGCCGGCCTTGGTGGGTTCGGTGGCTACCTCGCCGATGGCGCGCTCGGCCATGGAGGCAGTGGTGGCGTCGATAAGCCCCACGCCATCCACCACGCGGCCAGAAGCACGGAAGGATTCGCCGAGTACCTGCAGGCCCGCGCAAATTGCCAGAATCGGGCGACCTGCGGAGGCAGCGCGGGTGAGGCCACCGTCAGCGATGAGGTGCTCCGCCGCGAGAATCTGCGCGGTGTCCTCGCCGCCGCCGAGGGTGTAGACATCAAAGGATTCCGGCACCGGCTCACCCAGCTTGATGGGGACAATCTCCGCCTCGTGGCCGCGCATGCGGGCGCGCTGGCGCAGGACTAGGGCGTTGCCGTCATCGCCGTAGGTGCCCAGGATGTCCGGGAGGATGAGGCCAATCTGCAGGCTAGTCATTCGAGTGCTCCTTTGCTGCTGCGGCGGTGAGTGCCTTCTTCAGATCGCGGAAGGCAGTGTAGTTGGCCAAAACCTCGATGCGGCCTTCCGGACAGGATTGAATAGCGGCGAGTGGGTCCGCAATGAGCTCGTGCGAGATATCCGCGTAGACCAAACGCACTGCTAGATCCGTGCCGCGCTCGCCGGCTGCCTTGACGGGGATGCCTTCGAAATCCTCGAAGCGTACGTCCCAGAGCCAGGACATATCGATACCGTCGGCCACGTGGCCGTTAGTGGCGATGACCAAGCCATCGGCGTCACGGTCCACCATGGACAGCGCCTCCTGCCAGCCGGCCGGATTCTTGGCCAGCAGCAGGCGGATTTCGCGCTTGCCCAGCGTGATGGTGGAGTAGCGTCCGGCCACATCAACGACGCCTTCGGCAGCGGCGATAGCCTTGTGGCGGTCCACGCCGAAGGCCTCCACGGCAGCGGCGACGGCCTGGGCGGCGTTACCGCGGTTGGCCCGTCCCGGTAGAGCAAGCTTGAGCTTGTCGACGCCCCCCGGGCTCACAATGCCCTCCTCCGTCACCGCCCAGGTGGGGGTGGGGCGGCGGAACTCGCGGCCGTCGGCAAGCGGCTTGACCGCGCGCCAGTCCTCACCGTCACGCACGATGTGGCCGCCGGTGCGCGGACAGGTGACGGATTCGCCCATCCAGCCGGCACCCGCGGACACCCAAATGACATTCTTTGCGTCATAGGCCACGGAGGTCATGAGGACGTCATCACAGTTGGCGATGACGAGCATGTCCGGGTGGGCCTCGACGGCGCCTCGCAGGGCGCGCTCAATCTTGTTGATCTCACCGACGCGATCCAGCTGGTCGCGGGAGAGATTCAGCAGCACGAGCGCTGTGGGGTTGAGGTTATCCGCAACGTGGGGGACATGGAGCTCGTCTACTTCTAAGACAAGATGGCTTGCATCCTTGCCAGCTAAGAGCGCGGAGATGATTCCCGCATCCATGTTGTCGCCGCCATCGTTGGTGGCCACGGTGTGCGTAGTGCGCACGGCTGCGGCGAGCATCCGCGTGGTCGTGGACTTGCCGTTGGTTCCGGTGACCAAGACGGCTGGGCGCTGCTTGGCCAGGTTTTGCATGATAGTGGGGTCAATGGCGTTAGCGATGAGCCCGCCGATCATGCCGCCCGCACCGCGGCCCGTGGCGCGCGAGGCGGTGGTGGCCAACGCCGCGGCGGAGGTTGCAACCGCGGTGCGCGCGGAAGAAAACGCGCTTCGGAAGTTAAAATTCATGCTCCCCAGAGTAGTCGGGGGACGCTAGCTATCGGTGTTGTGGGAGCGGTTGTGTCCCGAGTTTTGCTGGTTCTGCTGGCTACCGTTGCTGCGACGGCCGCGTCCGCCGCGGCGGCGACGCCGGCGCCCTTTGTTGCCGCCCTTATTCCGGTTGTTCGAGTTGGAGTCCGACTGAGCAGGCTTGTCGCTTGCGGATCCGTCGGCCGGGGAGCCCTGGTGTTTCTTCTGCCCTTGTCCTTGTTTAGGGGAGTGCTGGGCGTTGGAGGACTTGCGGCGCGAGCGGCGGCGGTTCTTGTTCGTGGAACGATTGCGGTTGGGCTGCCCACTGCTGTGGCGCTTACCCGAATTGCTCGTTGCGCCGGAGGTGGATTGCTCTTCAGGTTCGGTCGGTTCCTCGATGCGCTCAAGGGCCGCGAGGAAGGCAACATCGGACATCAGCGGGATGTCCTTGCGGTGAGCATGCATGGGCTTGCCCACAAGGTTGGTGGTGATGTTGCAGACCACGAGGGACGTCTCGCGGGAGAGCTTCTCCGAGTAGTTCAGCTCCTCACGGGCCAACGCCGCGATGATGGTGTCGGGGTCCTCGGTGATCTCCGGGGCAACGACGATCTCCATGCCGCGGATGAGTTCCTTGCCGGGCACATAGGGGCCGGGGTTGTGGTGCTGACGGGGAGCTTCGGCAGCGTCGACGCGGACGTGGGAACGCTGTAGCCCAAAGCGATCAGCTCGCAGCTCATCCGGTGCCGCGCTGCTGAGCGGGCCCGCGGCTTGCGCACGGTAGAGGTCCACGAGCAGACGGGTCGCCTCGCGGGAGGTGTCCTTTTCCGGTCGTTGCGCACGGGCGACGCTGGCGGTGGGGTCGGGCGCGGGAAGACCGGTATCCCGTGCGACGGCCGCTAGGCGGATATCGGTGCCCCACACGCTTTGGCGGCGAGCGGTGGCAAGCGTATCCACGATGGTTACTGGGGTGGGAACGTGTCCCACCTTGAAGCGACGGCGCCGGCCTTTACCGCGGTTGCGGTTGCGCGCGCGGTTTTGACGAGCGGCGGCAGTCATCGCGCGGCGCGCTTCGGCGACGATGAAACCCCAGGTGTACGGGGCGTCGTGGACGATGAGCGTGCGGCCATCGATGAGCCGATCCAGCGGCTTGAGCAACATGGAAAAGGACTGACCCGCCTGGATTTCCTCAGCGCTCAAGCCGTGAAGATGCCGGGGGCCAGGGTCTTCGCCGGGGTTGAGGACGGCGTGGAACTCTTGGCCGGTTTCACCCGCGGCGTTGAGTGTTAGCGCATCCACGGTAAGCAACCGACCCGTGGAGGGGTGAATGCCAGTGGTCTGGATGGTCAGCGCAACAAAGGGGAAGGCAGCGAGGGCTGCTTCGCGGGCCGACGCCCTATCTTCTTTGCTGTTCTGCTTGTTCTCAGCTGAGTGAGGGCGCGGTCCTGGTTTCGGGGCGCTGGATTGTGGCGACGCCGCGGCCGGCGTCTCTGCTGCGCTGAGCTGCGCTGCAGGTTCGGTGGGGCCGGGTGTCGTAGTCATTGTTCACAGTTTAGTACCCAACCGCGAGGAAGCTGGAAAGGGCACACGTGAAGCTGCCGTATCCCCCAAATCGGCAGCGAGGCAGGGCGTGCTGCGGACTAGTCGGCCTCGATGATGATGACCCAGCCGTCGTGGTCTGGCGTGGGCTCGGGGGTCGGTTCGGGCTCACGGCTCGGCTCAGGAGTGCGGTCCGGTGTGGGCTCAGAAGTCTGTTCCGGCTTCGGCGTGGTGCTGGGCTTAGGTGTGGTGCTCGGTTTAGACGAGGTGCTGGGCTTAGTCGTGGTGCTTGGTTGAGACGAGGTGCTGGGCTTGGGCTGCTGAGTCTTTGTCGTGGTTGGCGTAGCAGTCGTGGATGCAGCGGGCTTGGAGGTCGTCGGTGCAGGAGTAGTCGACTCCGCTGGCGTAGTCGTGGGCGGAGTGCTGACAGGTGTGGTGGTGCGGGACGTTGGCGTCGTAGCAGTCGTCTTCGGCGCCGAAGTTGATGAGGTCGGTGTCGTCGAAGAAGTTGGGGTCGCCGAAGGCGATGACGTCGGCACGCTCCGCGTGGAGCTGGGTGCGCTCGTAGTTGTGGTGGTGGAGGTGGAATCCTCCTGGCGGGGCCGTGACGTGCGCGACGTGGACTCTTCTGTGGCTTCGGTTTCCCGCGGTGCTGGCGGTGTGACTTCAGCGTGGTGCGTGTTGCGCGGGGAAGGGATTGCCTCTCCGGGCGTGACGAGCTCTGCACGTTGCGTGGGCTCGGCCAGCTTAATCGGCTCCGTCGGCTCAGACAGTTCCGTTGGCTCCGCCGGAGTCGAGGAAGTGGTTCGGTCGAGGGCGCGTGGTGCTACCGAGTGCCCCTGGTTATCGGGGCGGTGGGCGCCTGCAGCCGTGTCCTCGGTTGCGTCAGCTTCGCTGGAAAGCGCGGCGTCAGCTTCTGCATTATTGGCCGGGCTGGGGGCAAGGAGCGAAGTGGTGTGCTCCTCTAAAGCCGAGTCAGCAACCTGATTGGGGGCGGAGTGAAGTGCGTGCACAGAGGATACGAAGCTAGCGGTTCCGCCGATGATGACGGCAACGCTTGCCGCGCACACCAGCTTGACACCAGTACTAGCAGCGGCGATCTTTGAGCCAACTGTTGCGGCGGTCCCGAAGGATTTCAAGGAGAGGACTTGTGCGCCCTGTGTGGCAGCGGAACTTGCGGTGTGTGCTGTGCCCGTTGCCTGGAACCCGCCTACCGGAGCGGTTGCTGCATGAGCCCTATCGGTGTTTGTGGCCGTCGCGGCAACCGCGCCAGCGGCGGCAGCGATGACGCCGGCGGCCCCCACGGCGACGTGAGCGTCCGGTGTTCCTTCGTCGGAGTAGACGGTGAGGGCTGGGGACTTGTCATCCGGCGTGAAGTAGGCGCGCGCAATGGCAATGAGACCCTCGTGCTTGAATCCAGCGATGGTATCGCTCAGCCACGTGGCCTGATCGCGCGGAACGGTGGCGATGAGCTTGTCATCGAGATGAATCTCGATGGCGCGGCGGAAGAAGCGCCGGCTGTTGGTTAAGCGCACGAGTAGATGCGCAGGGTGCTTCGGCAGGGAACGGGTGCGGGCCGAAAAGTCAGTGATGCGAAGGGCACGGTCGCCGTCGAGCATGCCCCATCGCTGAGCCGGGGGAACATTGATCGGGACGCACAGGCCTGGCTCCGGGAGGAGAACCTCGAATGCCGGAACGGTTTCCTCCACCGCGTCCTCGCGGAGCGAAATCTCTGCGGTGGCCTGTGGGGTCAAACCCGCGCTAATGATCCAATCCAATTCCGTGTAATCGGCGGATTGGGAAGCGGGGATGACGCCAACGATGTCATCTTCATACCGGACGCGGAAGCCGGAGCTTGAGTGCCCACACAGGGTGACGTTGAGGTGATTGTTATCCGCCAGGGAGAGCAGCTGCAGGAACATCTCCGGGTTAACGGCGTCAACCGTGAGGCGGCGAGGTTCACCAAACCCAGAGTGGGGGACCACGTAGTTAGTGACCGTCATAGTGTTCGCCTTCGCCTGCCGAACTGCAACAAATGCGCGCAGTTGCAAAACTGAGCGCAGTAGGGAATGCCGAAGTTCGGACTGAAATTCTTATTGGGTGCACAAGGTGTTCAATGTCTTTGTGCAATTGTGTCGCGTATTTATTCTATAGCTCTCCGTGCTGGCCTACAACAATGTGTAGCCAGCGCGATGTTACGGTCAGTAGCTTTAGCGAGGGGAGTGCGAGTGCGAGAGACTGCGCAAGGAGGAGGCGCGCGGAACAGCTCGCCTTCTCCTTGTGTCGCCCTGTGTCGCGGCAGAGGATTAGTCCGCGCGATTGACCGCTGAAGTAATGGCGTTGATGGACGCACGGGTGGTGGATCCGGCGATGCCGGCACCCCACACTTGTGCGCCATTGACTTCGGCGGCGATGTAGCAGGCGGCTTCGGCATCGTCGCCGGCCGTACGGGACTGCTGGGAATAGTCGATGACCTCGAAGTCGATCCCGACGTCTTCCAGCGCGTTGGCGTATGCGGCGATGGGGCCGTTACCCATGCCGGAGACAATGCGCTTCTCGCCGTTAAAGACGATGGTTGCGGTGACCTTGGCGTCTTCATCCTCCGTGGTTGAGTTATCAACTTGGAAGGTGACGAGCTCCAGCGGGGAGGTGCGCTCTAAGAACTCGTTGGCAAAGATATCCCACATGTTCTTGGAGTTGACTTCGCCACCTTCGGCGTCGGTCACCGCCTGCACGACGGAGGAGAACTCCGCTTGCATGGCGCGCGGCATATTGATGCCATGATCGGTCTTCATGATGTAGGCTACGCCGCCCTTGCCGGACTGCGAGTTGACGCGGATGACCGCCTGGTAATCGCGGCCGACGTCCTTCGGATCGATGGGCAGGTAGGGAACTTCCCAGGTGGTTTCCTGCAGTTCTTCCCACGACACCTCGGTGTTGTTCGCGCCTGGGCGCACCTCCTGCGCCAGGGCGTCCAGGCCCTTGTTGATGGCATCCTGGTGTGAACCGGAGAAGGCGGTAAATACCAGCTCGCCGCCGTAGGGGTGGCGCTCCGGCACGCGCAGCTGGTTGCAATACTCCACCGTCTCGCGGATCTTAGGCAGATCGGAGAAGTCGATCTGCGGGTCCACGCCCTGGGTCAGCATGTTCAGGCCCAGGGTAATGATGTCCACGTTGCCGGTGCGCTCACCGTTGCCAAACAGGCAGCCTTCGATGCGGTCTGCGCCGGCCATGTAACCCAGCTCGGCGGCGGCGATTCCCTCGCCGCGGTCATTGTGCGGGTGCAGCGACATGATGATGGAATCCCGCTTCGCAAAATTGCGGTGCATCCACTCGATCTGGTCGGCGTAGACGTTGGGGCTGATCATCTCCACCGTGGAGGGCAGGTTGATGATCATGGGGTTCTCCGGAGTTGCCTCCATGATGTCAACAACGGCATCGCAGACCTCGACGGCGAAGTCCAGTTCGGTGCCCGTAAAGGATTCCGGCGAGTACTCCCAGCGCCAGTTGGTATCGGGGTAATCCTTGGCAATGCCCTTGATGAGCTCCGCAGCGTCCGTGGCCAGCTTCTTAATGGCCGGGCGGTCCTTGCGGAAGACTACGCGGCGCTGCAGCTTCGAGGTGGAATTGTAGAAGTGAACGATGACGTTCTTCGCGCCCTGGCAAGCCTCAAAAGTACGGCGGATCAGGTGCTCGCGCGCCTGGACCAGGACTTGGATGGTGACGTCATCCGGGATCTTATTGCCCTCGATGATTTCGCGAACGAAGTCGAAATCCGTCTGGGAGGCGGAGGGGAAGCCTACCTCAATCTCCTTGTAGCCCATCTTGACCAGCAGGTCGAACATGCGGTGCTTGCGCTCAGGGCTCATTGGATCGATGAGAGCCTGGTTGCCGTCGCGCAGGTCCACGGCGCACCACTGTGGCGCCACGGTGATTTTCTTGTCCGGCCACGTGCGGTCAGGCAGCGAGACCGGTTCTACCTCTTCGGCGAAGCTTTGGTAGCGGTTTACTGGCATCGAGGAACCGCGCTGCTTGTTCCACGCGGGCTGGTTTTCGTTGCGCGGGCCAGCCGGGGTGGTGATTTCGCGGGGAGCGGAGATGAAAGAATCGTTGGGGGACATGGTGGTTGTTCTCTTCCTTGTCTGGGGCCTATGGGTCTGGGGCCAAAGGCGTTTTACTGTGCTGCGTTGTTTCGATGCGCAGCTACGGCGTGAATCGTGGGGGCGGCCAGCTGCGGTGTGTTGGCATCACCGCGCTCCGCGGCGGGGCGCTGGCCGTGAAGCTAGAAACCTAAAACCCGCCGCGGCTACTAAGGAGGAGAGTGTGCCGCAAAGTCATGTGAGCCACAATACAGCTTTTCTCATTCTATGGCAACTGATTCCACATATTGGGATGGGTGATGTGGGTGGCTAGGATGTTGTGGCGTGCATGAAGAAAACTCCACGAAGATTATTCAGGATCCGGGGGAAGAGCCCACGGCGGATAGCGGGCGCGCGGCAGACGCCTCCCCTGCTGGCACGCAGGGGGCGCTGTCACTGGTGCCGCTTGCCACGTTGGTCGCGGTTGTTGGAACCGCGGTGCGCATTGCCGTTCTGAACGTCATCGCCGCCGTCAATGACCAGGAGCTGTGGGATCGGCTCACGTCGTGGGATTCCAAGTACTACCTGGAAATTGCTCGAGTGGGATATTTTGACGCGGATACCCACACTGATGGCCCAGTCTATGAGACGACAATGGCCTTCTTCCCGGGCTTTCCCATGCTGTTGCGGGTCCTGGGATGGACCGGGATCAGCCTCGAAGTAGCCGCGCTCATCGTTAACACCCTCCTCACCGTGGCCATGGCTGCCGGCGTTATGGTCTTGGCGCAGCGCTTGGGGGCGGGGCGCCGTGGGCAATGCGCCGCTGCCATCGTGGTGAGCAGCGCTCCGATGTCCATCGTGTTCTCGATGCCTTATACCGAAGCTCTCTTCGGGGCCCTCCTGGTGTGGGGACTCGTCGCGCTGGATGATCGCGCCTGGTGGCGCGCGGCGGCGTTCGGCTTTGCCTTATCGTTTGTGCGGCTGACCTCCGTGGACTTCCTTGCTGTCTTTGCCTTGTGGGTGCTCATCTATGGGCGGCGCTCGTGGCAGGCCTGGCTCAGCCTCATCGTGGCAGCGCTTCCGCTGCCAGCGTATTTATTGTGGACGCAGCGCTACCTCGCAGAGGCCGGCGGCTACTTTGGCATCCAGACCGAGCACTGGCATTCCACCTTCGACTGGGGTGCTGCCACCGTACGGTTCGTGTGGGAAGTTCTGACGGAGAAGAACGATGTGGGCTACCTGCTTAGCGTTCTGGTGATCCTGGGCGTCCCCGTGCTGCTGGTGGCGGCGTGGGGAAGGCTGAATCCGGTGGCGTGGTGGTTTAGCGCCGCGCTGTGTGCGAATGTGCTGCTTTCCGACGGCATCATGCACTCGCGCCCGCGTCTCCTCCTGCCCGCGATTATCTTGGCGCTTCCCTGGGCCGTGCGCGCGTCTGAGGTGCTGCGACCCCGCGAGCTCTGGCTCGCATGTAGCGCCTGGGTCCTGTGGTCGGCGTGGTTCTCCGCTTATATGCTGGTGGTCTTTGAGTGGGCCATCTAGCGCGGAAGCTCGTCCTAGCGTGGGCTTTGCTCCGCGCGCTGAGCGCTTCCCGGGTTGACCGGCACGCGGGATAGGACGATTGTGGCAACGATCATGATGATGAGCGAAACCCCCATCACGCACCAACCCGCAACGCTACTGACCTGGAATTTTTCGCCCAAGACCCAGTAGCCCAAACCGAAGGCCACGATGGGCTCCATGATGGTCATCGCAGGCAAAGAGTGCGCAAGCGCGCCAGCGTGGAAGGAATATTGCTGGATCACCGTTCCGGCAGCCGCCAGCCCAATGAGCACGTACAGCTCCCAGCTGGCCAGCAAGGCTGTGATGCCCTCGTGGGAGAGGACGTCCACCACTGCCTTGGCTACGAGCGCCACGTAGCCATACAGGATGCCGCACGCGCTCCCGAGCGCTAGGGCGGACTCCTCCGGCCGGTTATAGGCCGCCACGAACAGAGCGGTGAGGGCAAGCGCGCCGAGGGCGAAGGCGGGCCACCATTGGGACCAGGTGGGCGTCGTCAAGCCTGCGGTGGGGCGCCCATAGACCACCATGATGCTCACCGCGATGGTCAGCGTGAGGCACCAGAACACCTCCCGTGCCGGCATCGGCCGCCGGGAATACCAGGCGGCGAGCGGCAGCGTGAACATGAGGGACAGGATGAGGATTGGCTGCACGATGAGCAGCGTGCCGAAGTGGAGAGCGACGAGCTGTAGCGCGTAGGCAATAACGGCGGCGCTGGTCCCCACCCACCACAAGGGAGTCCGAATAGCGGTGCGCATGACGCTCCTGGAGCTAGCGTCCAACACGATGCGGTGGCGTATGACTGTGCCCCAGGCCACGACTAGCGCGGAGGCCAGTGCAAAAGTAATGGCAACCAGGTTTGAAAGCATCGTTTCTACCCTACCTGGAATTAATATCCAGCACGTGTTTCGATGGGAACCAAAGGGCGGTAGTCTAAAGGAGTTGACTGCCGGTCTATAGGTATTGGGCGGTGAACAGGTAATGGCCCTCACAAACAGGAAAGGTGGGACCGTCAGTGGCCCTAGTCGTACAGAAATACGGGGGATCCTCCCTCGAAAGCGCAGAGCGCATTCGCGCGGTGGCGGAGCGCATTGTGGCGACGAAGAAGCAGGGCAACGACGTCGTTGTTGTGTGCTCCGCCATGGGAGATACCACCGATAACCTGCTTGATCTTGCAGCGCAGGTCAACCCCGTCCCGCCGCAGCGTGAGATGGACATGCTGTTGACCGCCGGCGAGCGCATCTCCAACGCACTCGTTGCCATGGCCGTGGAGTCCCTTGGTGCCAAGGCTCAGTCCTTCACTGGTTCCCAGGCCGGCGTGCTCACCACCGAGCGCCACGGAAACGCCCGCATCGTCGACGTCACCCCGGGCCGTCTAACCGAAGCCTTGGAGAAAGGCCGGATCTGCATCGTTGCGGGTTTCCAGGGCGTGAACAAGGAATCGCGTGATGTGACCACCCTCGGCCGCGGCGGCTCGGACACCACCGCGGTGGCGCTGGCGGCAGCGCTCAAGGCCGATGTGTGTGAGATTTATTCCGATGTCGACGGCGTTTATACCGCCGACCCACGCATCGTCCACAACGCCCAGAAACTCGACCAGCTGTCCTTCGAGGAGATGCTGGAGATGGCAGCTGTGGGCTCCAAGATTCTGGTCCTGCGCAGCGTCGAGTACGCCCGCGCGTTCAACGTTCCCCTTCGAGTCCGCTCATCTTATTCAAACGACCCCGGCACGCTCATCGCCGGTTCAATGGAGGATATCCCCGTGGAAGAAGCAGTACTTACTGGTATCGCAACCGACCGTTCCGAGGCTAAGGTTACCGTCCTGGGCATACCGGACCGCCCAGGTGAGGCGGCCAAGTTGTTCCGCGCCATCGCGGATGCCGAGATCAACATTGACATGGTCCTGCAAAACGTCTCCTCGCTGGATTCCGGTACCACCGACATCACCTTCACCTGCCCGCGCTCGGACGGCCCAAAGGCCATGGAGATCCTGGCCAAGCTCAAGGAAGAGGGGCACTGGACCAACGTGCTTTACGACGACCAGGTGGGCAAGGTCTCCCTCGTCGGTGCCGGCATGAAGTCCCACCCGGGCGTTACCGCAGATTTCACGGAGGCATTGCGTGACGCCGGGGTCAACATGGAGCTCATTTCAACCTCCGAAATCCGAATTTCCGTGCTTACCCGCGAGGCTGATCTGGAGAAGGCCGCCGTGGCCCTGCACGATAAGTTCCAGCTGGGTGGCGAGGAAGAGGCCACCGTTTATGCTGGTACCGGACGCTAAAAATTAAGGAGTAAAGGTCATGACCACTGTTGCAGTTGTAGGCGCTACCGGGCAGGTTGGCCGCGTGATGCGCACCCTCTTGGAGGAGCGCAACTTCCCGGCCGATACGGTCCGCTTCTTTGCCTCCGCACGCTCCGCCGGCCAGGAGCTCACCTTCCGCGAGGACAAGGTCGTCGTCGAAGATTTGGCAGAGCAGACTGTGGAGAGCCTCGCAGGAATCGACATCGCCGTGTTCTCCGCCGGCGGTTCGACGTCCAAGCAGTATGCACCGCTCTTCGCCGAGGCCGGCGCCACCGTGGTGGATAACTCTTCTGCGTGGCGCCGGGATCCGGACGTGCCGCTCATCGTGTCAGAGGTGAACCCGCAGGATAAGGACAACGTCACCAAGGGCATCATCGCCAACCCGAACTGCACAACCATGGCGATCATGCCGGTGACGAAGGCGCTTCACGACGCCGCCGGTCTCACCACCATGCGCGTCGCCTCCTACCAGGCCGTGTCCGGTTCCGGATTGGCCGGCGTGGAAACCTTGGTCAAGCAGGTGGCCTCAATCGGTGACCGCAACGTTGAGCTCGTCCACGACGGCTCTGCGCTTGAGGTCTCCGAGGAGGATTTGGGCCCCTATGTCGCTCCGATTGCGTATAACGCGCTGCCGTTGGCGGGCAACCTCGTGGATGACGGAACCGAAGAGACCGACGAGGAACAGAAGCTGCGCAACGAGTCCCGCAAGATTCTGGGCATCTCAGAGCTGAAGGTGTCCGGCACGTGCGTGCGCATCCCGGTGTTTACTGGCCACACCATGGTCGTACACGCGGAGTTTGAGAAGCCGATTACCCCGGAGCAGGCCCGCGAGGTGCTCTCGGCCGCGCCGGGTGTCAAGGTCGTCGATGTGCCGACGCCCCTGGCGGCAGCCGGCATCGACCTTTCCTTGGTCGGGCGCATCCGCCAGGACCAGACGGTCGAGGACAACAAGGGCCTCGTCTTCGTCGTATCCGGCGATAACCTGCGCAAGGGCGCAGCGCTCAACGCTATTCAGATTGCGGAGTTGCTGGTCTAGCGTGTGGCGCACGACAGTGCCGCACTGTTCTCCTCAATAAAAGAAGTCCGCCGCCAGAGTGAATTCTGGGGCGGACTTCTTTCTAATTGTGGCTATGTGTAGCGGGACGCGCGGCCCGCTACACATGCGGGAAGCGCTAGTCCTTCGGGACCTCGGGCTTGGTGTGCTCCACGAAGGTCACGGAGGGGTCTGGATCCTCGCGGTCGTATTCAATCTCATCGTCGGCCTCGAGTTCCTCGTGGATTTCCTCGGCGACGACTTCGACGAACTCCTCCGTTTCCATGTTGGAGGCAGCGGCAAGCTTACGCAGCTCGCGCTCGTTCTTCTTGGTGAAGTGCTCGCGCGGGTCGAGGCGGCGCTTGACCAAGGTGCGGGCGCGCACGCGGCGGTCAGACTCGGAGGTGATCTTGTCACGCTGGGTAATCCAGCTGATGACCATGACTGCAATCATGAGCAGGCCAATCCACCCCAGGATCGGGTAAACGCTGGAGACCAGCTGCTTGAAGCCAATGAAGGAGAGGATGAAGCCCACGACACAGGCGCCCGCGTAGACGGGGTAGAAGAGCTTCGGCTTCTTGCGGGTTAGGCGCTTGCCCATGGCATAGAACATGCCGATGGCGGTGTTGAAGACCATGCCGTAAATAATGAAGGTCATGAAGTAACCCAGGATCGGGTTCACGTTGTTGATCAACGTGAGCACCGGCAGGTCCTGCTTGTGCACATCCGGCGCCACCATGTAGAGGGAAACCACGAGGAGGGTAAGTAGAAGCAGGTAGAAAAAGCCACCGATGAGGCCGCCGACACCGACGGCGCGGTTATCCAGGATGTTGCCGCCGATGACGATGGACATCGACACCGCGCACATGACATTCAAGCCGGTGTAGTTCAGCGCGGCCAGCCACCAGTTGCTGAGAGGGCTTTCGACGTTGTTGACCGCGAAATCATTGGCGCTAGACCAGTCAACATCCGTCACGATGATGGTGTAACCGGTGGCCAGAACCACGAAGATGATGATGAAGGGCGTAATCGCGCCGATGACGTTGCTGACCTTATCCACGTCGAGGAGGCCTACCAGCAGAACGAGCACGAGCATCACGGCCCCACCCACCCAGATGGGCACGCCGTCAAACTGCTGGCTGATGGTCGAGCCACCACCGGCGAACATGACGAAGCCGATGGAGAACAACGTGGCTAGGGTGCCCCAGTCCAGCACTCGGGAGACGATGGGGCCACTAATCTTGTCGTAGACGGCCGTGTGCTCGTCCGCTTGGAAGTAGGAGCCGAGCTGCAAAATGGCTACACCAGTAATGATCATGAGGGCGGAGGCGAGGAGTACACCCCACAGTCCCATGTTTCCGAAAGCCACGAAGTACTGGATTGCTTCCTGTCCGGAGGCAAAGCCGGCGCCGACGACGACACCAATGAAGGCCATGGAAATGGCCACTGCGCGTTTCCACATAAGGTAAAGAGGTCTCTCAATCTCACACGCGCCGGGGAATGTCATCACAACCCAAGGTGTGGTGCGGGCAATCGGGAAAGCCTCGCGGGCCCGGTTCGACTATCGATTTATCACGTGTGCCTCGAAAAAGATTAGGTGTGGTCGATAGGTATTTTCCAGCTGACACTACGATTTCTCGCTGAGCTGGCACCGGACGGGCCGCCAGGACCTGTCAGTTGCCGCACGTCTGCGCAGGTGCTGTGACTCCCGACGCCCATTTATAACGGCTCGATAACGATTATCCGCGCTGGTCGATGAGGTCCTTGCGGGCGCGGGCGACGCGGGAGCGAATTGTGCCCACGCGAACCCCGGCGATTTTCGCGGCCTCCTCATAGGTGTAGCCCAAGACTTGGGTCAGGATGAGGGCTTCGCGGCGGTCTTCTGGGAGGGCGTCGATAAGCGCGCGGGCGTCGATCCACTCGCTCCACGTGCCCGAGCTCTCCGGGGTCGCGGCAAGGGCGGCGGCGTCCTCATACTCGGTGGCGGACTTGCGCGGGCGGGCCATGTCGTGGCGGATGTTGTCCACCCACACGCGGCGAGCGAGGGAGAGCAGCCACGTGCGTGCTGAAGAACGGGCGGCAAAGCGGGGGAGCGCGCCGATGACGCGCAAGTAGGTTTCTTGGGTGAGGTCGTCCGCGATATCTGGGCCGCCGAGGTGGGCGAGCAGGCGCCAGACATCATCTTGGGTGGACTTGATGAACTCCGTGAGGGCTGCGCGGTCGCCGCGGCCCGCCTTGAGGGCGAGATCGGTGACGCGCGCATCGTCGCGCTCGGAGTGTCGTTTCACCTCCCATAATTTACCAGTCGGGGGCGTGAGCCTCGGGAACCGCTGGGGCTCCTCTGTGGGCGTCTACGTTTGGGAAAAATTCTGTTGCGTAGGTCATTTTTAATGGGTAGGCTATGAAAGGTCCGAGATTGATAACGAATCACAAATTATCAACAACTGTAGGAGGCATTAACCCCATGACTAACGCTTCAAACGAGTTCGTTGCAGACAAGGTTCTGGATAAGGGCCAGCGCGCCCCGGGCGGCGAGAACACCACCCGCCCTTCCGGTCAGCCCATTGCAACGGAAAACACCAGCATCACTGCTGGTGAAAACGGCCCGGTCGTGCTCAATGACATCCACCTTATTGAGAAGCTCGCACACTTCAACCGCGAGCGCGTGCCGGAGCGCACCCCGCACGCTAAGGGCCACGGTGCCTTCGGCGAGCTGCACGTTACCGAGGACGTATCCGCTTACACCAAGGCCAAGCTCTTCCAGAAGGGCACCGTGACCCCGATGATGGGCCGCTTCTCCACCGTCGCCGGCGAGCAGGGATCCCCGGATACCTGGCGTGATGTCCACGGCTTCGCGCTGCGTTTCTACACCGAGGACGGCAACTACGACATCGTGGGCAACAACACCCCGGTGTTCTTCCTGCGTGACGGTATTAAGTTCCCGGACTTTATTCACTCCCAGAAGCGTCTGGGCGCTAATGGTTTGCGCGATGCTGACATGCAGTGGGATTTCTGGACCCGTAACCCGGAGACCACCCACCAGGTCACCTACCTCATGGGTGACCGCGGTACCCCGAAGACCACCCGCCACCAGAACGGCTACGGCTCCCACACCTTCCAGTGGGTCAACGAGTCCGGTGACGCCTTCTGGGTGAAGTACCACTTCAAGACCCGCCAGGGCGTGGAGAACTTCACCGACGCCGAGGCGACTGAGATGGCCGGCAAGAACGCGGACTACCACCGCGAAGACCTCTACAACGCCATCGAGGAAGGCAACTTCCCGGTCTGGGACGTCAAGGTTCAGATCATGCCGGTGGCAGTGGCCGAGGAATACCGCTTCAACCCGTTCGACCTCACCAAGACCTGGTCCAAGAAGGACTACCCGCTGGTGGATGTCGGATACTTCGTGCTCAACCGCAACCCGCGTAACTTCTTCGCGCAGATTGAGCAGGTTGCCCTGGATCCGTCCAACATCGTCCCGGGCATTGGCCTGTCCCCGGATAAGATGCTGCAGGCACGCGTCTTCGCGTACGCCGACCAGCAGCGCTACCGCATCGGACCGAACTACAAGCAGCTGCCGGTGAACCAGCCGCTTAACCAGGTCAACACCTACGAGCACGAGGGCTCGATGCAGTACCTGTTCAATGCCCCGGAGGATCCGGTCTACTCGCCGAACCGCCACGCCAAGGGCGGCGGCTACATGGACGGCGATGAGAACCTGCGCTTCAAGGAGCAGGAGACCACCACCGCTCCGGACCTCTACGTGAACCCGGATCCGGCCGGCATCGACTTGGTTCGTGCGCCCTACGTCCGCCACGCCGAGGATAATGACACCGTTCAGGCCACTGACCTGTACGAGAACGTCTACGACGACGGTGCCAAGGAGCGCCTCGCAGACAACATCACCAACGCTATGGCTGGCGTGTCCCCGGAGACCGAGGAGCGCGTCTACGCCTACTGGGATGCTGTCTCCCCGCAGCTGGGTAAGCGCGTGCGCGAGCTCTTCGCGGAGAAGAAGTAATCCTTTAGCGCGAGTGCGCTAACACAGGCCCCGCTAGTGACCGAAGAACACGGTACTGGCGGGGCTTTTCCGCGCGCCTGACCGCTTCTTCCCAGCGTGAACGATAGTTTCTTTTACATGACCTCACGCCTAGCCAGTCCTGCTGACGCCAACCGGAAGGTTGGCACCCGCGCTCTCATTCTCACCCTCGTGCTCATCGTGCCGCTCATTGTCGGTGCGGTCGTCGCCGCCGTGTCCGAGTGGCAGCCGGCCGAAACGTGGTCGCAGGAGCAGGCCGGGGCTCCCAGCGATGGCACCATCGACCCTGCTGAGCTTTACGACGTCTCCCGTGCCCTCTCAGAAGCCAATGCCCAAGCCGGCTTTTTGGCCAATGGCACGAAGCAGCTCGCTGACGGCACAGGGGAGCTCCAGGATGGCGCTGATGAGCTCGGCGGTGGAGTAGACCAGCTGGCTGGCGGCTCGCAAGAGCTTTATGACGGGCTCGTGCAGCTGCAGTCCGGCACCGCCCAGCTGGGCAACGGCGCTACCGAGCTGGCCGACGGCGTCGGCGGGGCCGTGGATCAAGTCGTGGGTCTCGGCGTGGTTCGCGGACAGATCCTGCAGGCGATCGACGGCACCTTGAAGGACCTGGAAGGAAACAACTCGGCGGAGGCGAAGAACATCCGCTCGCAGCTCGGTGATCTGCGCGGCCAGGTGGAGAACTTCCAATTCGACCAGTCCGTTCAGGACCAATTGACGCAATTGAAAGATGGCTCCCGGGAGCTGTCCAACCAGTTGACCGTGAGCGGCTATGCCTACCACGATGGCGTCTACCAAGCCACCGAGGGGGCGAAGCAGCTCAACGCCGGTATCGGTGAGCTCAACGCGAAGGTCGATGAGGCCTTGAAGGGCGTGGACCAGCTCGTTGCCGGTGCGGAGAAGGTCGATGGCATGGCCAAGCAGAACCGGACCAAGGTGCAGGGAGCGCAGCGTGCGATGCCGACCGTCGCCGGGCCTGCCGAGGGTGGCGGCGAGCCCGCCCAGCTGCTGAGCCCCATTGTCGCTATGTTGCTAGCAGCCATCGCTGCTCTTGGCGGCGGTGTTATCGGCGCGCTGTTGACGCGCGTGGAGCGCCGCATCCTCACGCTTCTCGGCGGGGCGGTGCTGATTGGTGTCGTCGTGGGCTTGCTCGTGGCCCTCCTGGCTACTGGCGTGACCGCAGCCGCGGTGGCCTGGGCGGGGCTCGCGGCGGCGGGGGCCGGGGTGGCGTCGGCAAGCATTGCGTACGCGCTTGCGCGCGGCCTTGGCGCGGGCGGCTGGGTCCTGGGCAGCGTGCTCGCCGTGGCGCAGGTTGGCATCGTGGGCTGGGCGTGGAAGGCGGCGTCGACCGGCACCGATCTCAACGCTGCGATGAGCGCGCTCGTGCACCTCTTCCCCATGCAGTGGGCCACCTCCGCCATCACCGTGGCAGGTAATGGCGGGCAGTCCCCACAGTTGTGGACTGCTCTGGCCATTTTGGGGGTAATCACCATTGCGGCCTTCGTGCTCGTGGGGGCACCTGCAGGGCGGGCCGAAAAGGAAAAAGCCTAGCTCACGGCCTTGCGTCCGACACATCGCAGAAGTGCCACGATATGTTACTCGGTTTTCCAGATTTTGCTACCGCTGTGAATGGAAAGAGTGCTAGAGTGAAAGTCGCTCACAAAGCCTACTTAGGGGGTAGGCAAACGGTTTCTCCAATCCGTTGTGAGTGATAGGGAATAGGGGCGACGCGGCTGCTGTAGGGGCACCGCGTCGTTTCCAATTGTGGGGGTAAAGTTGGCGGTACCGACTGCCCAGGGATTGGAGAATCACCGTGACTGACTCTCGCGATATCAAACCTTTTGCCGCCAGCCGCGGCCCCAAAATAACATCGGTCGACGCCATCGTCGGTGCGGCCATGGTGGGCGGTCTGTTGCTTGGGGGAATCGGCGCGGGTGCGAGCTTGGCGGCCTTCGATGAGCCCGAGCGTTCCGACTATGTCATCCAGCCCGCACAGCGTGAGGTGCAGGCTGACATCATGGACCCGGACGATGTGCTCACTCCGGAGGAAGAAGAGCGCATGCTTAGCGATGTCTCCCGGATCGCCGCCCCCGACGTGGTCCAGGGGCTGCACTACATGGTCTTTGCCAAGAACAAAGAAAACGTTAACGACTCCGTGGAGGAGTACCTGCGCGATAATCACCCGGAGCTCATCGGCAAGGATAAGTTTGCTGATGGCCAGGTCTTCGTCGGCGTGGGACTCGACCCGCGCCGGGCCTTCGTCTTTGCGGGTGAGGATGTGGCCGGGCAGATGAAGCTGCGCAAAGATGACAGCCATTTGGAGCAGTCCATCGAAGCCATTAAGCCGGGCGTGCGGGATGACAACATTCCTGCTGGGCTTTTTGCTGGCGCGGCGGCAGCGATCGATGTGGACCGTGCTGCGGATGCCCAGTACGAGAGCGCGAAAGATGGGCGCATTGGAGCGGCCATTGGCCTCGGGGCGGCGGGCCTGGGCGTCGGTGGCGCGGGCGCAGGCATCGTCGGCGGTACTCGTCGCAGCCGGCAGAAGAAGGCGCAGCAGGCGCGCGAGAACTGGGACTATGTCTCGCAGACCTATACCGATGTGGCGCAGCGTCTGAGGGAGATCGATATCCGGGCGCACTCGCTGCAATCGGGTCTGGTGGATGAGCGTTTGCGTGAGGACTGGGAGGGCCTTCGCGATGACTTCCTCGCCATCGATGCCCAGGTGGGATCCCTTATGTCGATTCCGGCCGATGCGCCGGATGAACAGTTCCGCTCGTATGCCGAGCCCATCGCCCACGCGCGCGAGCTGTGTGAGCGCGTGGAAACCGCCGAAGTCAACATTGAAAAGCTGCGCCGCATCGAAGACGCTGATGCCGATGCCCGCCGCTTCGAGCTCTACGAGTTGGGTAAAGACCTGGCCCAGGCAGGCTACTTGGCGGCGGATATCGACTCGGCGCTTGAGCGTCACGCCAAGGAGCTGGAAGGTGCCGCCGTTGCACTCTCCAACGAGCCTAATCACCCGCAGTTCATGGAACGCTACTTGGAGCTCTTGGACCGCACCGCGCTACTCTCTGAGCACCTGCAGGCGCAGCTGCAGAAGCGCAACGAGGCCGACGAGCGCCCAGAGCGCACGCGCATCTATGATTCCAACTTCTTCGCCGGTTCCGGCTACCACGGCTACGTGCCCTTCTACGTTGTGAGCACCTGGGACAGCGATGCCACCACCGCGCGCGATAGCTCCTCCAGCAGCGGCGGCGTCAACAGCGGGTTTAGCTCGGGCTTTTCCGGTTCGGGTGGATCTTCGAGCTTCTAGGGCTGGTTAAAAGCCCTTAACCGTGAAACGCAAGAGAACTCGAAGCTGCCTACTGCTTGGTTCCCGTTGGCAAAACCTCTCACAGGGAATTGGCTTCCTGCAGGAGATTTGTGGCAACCATGCATTTACCTGAGTGTGGCTTTCCTGACCCGTTCTAGTTTTTCCCGGTTTTCCTGACCACATTTAGGAAGTCGATAACTGGCCTCTCGGCATAGATAATCTCTGAATGGTGGAGATCTGAGATGGATCGCCCGCATAGGTGGAGTTTCGATTCATAGGTGAAAGCTCCTCGCGCAGCCGATAACTGACTCGCAAAGGGGATCCATGAATAGCGAGAATCTTCTACTAGTTGATATTCGACAGCTCGTTTTACTAAAGCGCATACCCAATCAGCAAACTGGATATTAGAAGAGAGTTTACTGTCGATGTGCATGGGCGGTTCAATTAATCGCCGCATTTCCTTATGCTCGGTAGCTCGACCCAGAATATGGGCGTACATCACAGGTAAGCGCTGGATTCGGGATTTTTCATTGATTTGATCCATTAGCACGAGCATCGATTGGTCTAACGAATGTGCATGATTCGCCAGCCTATTTAAGGATTCCCTCATTGAGGTTTCTTCTCGCTGGCGAAATTCATTTGGACCACAGTTAGTCTCTTTGGGAGTGCCTATTGGCTTTTCTTCAGCATAGTAGAAAAGGTTTCCATTCAATTGCCTAAGTTTGGAAATCAGACTTCCAAGCAGTCTTAAATTTTGGGGACGTTCATCGTATGCCTTGGCGAACAGTAAATCTGCGCCTTTTCTTTCCCATCGACCAGGATCGACGTTGTCTGGAATATCATTTTGGAAGAATTGCTTCTTTCGTTCCGCGAAGAAGGCGCCAAATTGCCGAGCATTATCTTCGGGAATTACAAAGCCGCCATAACCAAAAGCGGGGCTATCAGAGAACTTCTTGTGTGAAGGATGGACAAAGGCCCCAGGGGAACCAATTTCGTCAAGGTATGCGAGCAGCAAATTGAACTCCGTGACTCCGGAAAATGGCACGAGAGCCGATGCTAAGCATCGGCTCTCGGAGTTGTTGCCCGGGGTATTCTTGCCTCGCGGCTCAACGCCTGGCGTACTTCTGTGAGTATATATGTGTATTTACGCGTCGGCAATTGGTGGCTTTCTACTGATGCGGTACCTTCAATCGCGGAAGAGGGGGATGTGCCCTCGGCATTTGCCCTGAGGAGGTCTAGGCTGACCTAACTGTGACCCGGTGCTCCAACTGCTGCACTGTTCGTCTTGGTCCTGGTGCGGTGCGCTCTCAGTACGAAGAATAAACCTGGTCATGTTTGCAGAGCTAGCCGAACTTACCAATCTCATTGGCTTCGGTCACGATGTTGGTCAGGGAAGAAATCTCGGACGCGGTATGTCCCGGTCGATGGGGTGCAGCGCGTCACGTTGTTTACGCTTCTCCTTAACCCCTCTTTTAGAGGTGAAAACGAAAAAGAACCCGCAGTTTCCTGCGGGTTGAGTCTTTTGCGAAACTACCCACCCACCTGCAACGACCCGAACCACAGCTATGGTTTCCGTCGGTTTCCGTTCCCGGTTCCGTCGGCAGGTGGGCCGGGGCGGTGTCGGAGGTGGGGGCACACCACGTGGTTCGTCCCCAGTCCTAGCCCCTATCCGCGAGAGGGACAGGATAACGCCACGACCGGAGACACACCCCGCCGCCAAAGTCACAAGCAAGTTTATGTTGCTGGAGGTCTACGCGACGTGCTTAGCGCATACGCTGTGACAGCCCATAGCGCGGAGCCAAAACCACCGCGCCCCTTGTTTAAGGAAGAGCCTGATTACTCGGGGATCTCGCTGAGTTGGGCCTCAATCCGATCCAACCGCTCGGTGATGTTGCGTAGATGCTCCACGATGAGTTGGTTGGAACCATCGATCGCCGTCGCCGTTTCGCGTCGTGCGCTGGTGACGGTGCGTACCACCCAGACGGTAAGAGCAACGAAGATCGCGAGTGGTAATGCGGCGGCGAGGATGACAAGAAATACGGTAGCGGTAAGTGTCACGAAGATTCCCTTTTCTGTTCTTGATTAATCAGGTGCCTAATGTGGTCTGGAGTTACTTCAAGCTGAAACGGAGCGACCCAGTAGTGCTTCCTCACTCGGCTCTCTCCGAGCTGTTCCAGGCCACTCTCGATGAGTCCAGCAGCTTCCAAGCGGTTGAGGTGCTGGTAGAGCAGTGGCCGAGACATCCCGAGTCGGCGGGCCAGCTCACTGACATGGGTCGAATCCGTCTCTAGGGAGGCGATAATTCGCAACCGAGGCTCACTTCCAAGAGCACTGAGCATCTGAGCGAGCCGTGCTGCGTCCATCATCCCTCCGTATCGTAATCGAACGATGTCAGGTGTAAGTATATGCTTACAGTCAGCGGTGCGCAAGTTCTGCCGGGTCTGGCGGAGACGCTGCCCGACTTAAGACGTGGCCGGTGTCCCATCACGTCCCCTCTTCACCCTCCCCAAGAAGAAACCCAGCCGCAGCACACACCACAGCTGGGTTCCTTCATGGCTTACAGCGTAGCCAGCAGCTACAGCCGCTCGATGTCTACATCGCCATCGAGAATCCTCGGCTCTACCTCCATGTGGATCCCGCGGTAGGGAAGTAGTGCGCGGATAATGTCGTGGGTGATGTCGATGCCTGGAGATGGTTCGTCCCGCAAAAGGTGGTACAGGCTAGGGCAGTAGTCCACGCCGGGAAACTCGTCCTTTGCTTCGGGAACGCACCCGTCCGGGTCAAAAGTCGTGCAGCGAATGATCAGGTCGTCGTGGACACTATTGGGCCGATTGATGGTGAGTCCTGGTGTGGTGGCAGACATGTCTGCAACCGTGGCCTCGTTTACAGACCGGGTAAGCGGGATTAGGCCGCGGGCGGACTCACCGCCTTGGATGCGGGTGAGTCCCGCACGGTTTCCGTAAGTGTCGGCCAGGGTGACAAACGTGACGCGCACCGGGGCAGTGGCCACCGACATGGAGTTAAACGCGGTGAGGACGTTGATTTCGCGCTCGGTGATAAGCCCCTGCGGGCCTGTGAAGCTAATGACGTGGTTGTAGAGCGCGGCGGTGGACATGGACAAGATGGTGTCGGCCACCTGTTTTCCCTGTTTCAGGGTTTCGGTGACTTGGGCGAGGTCGTCTACCTCAAGCTCGGCGGTGAAGTACTGGCAGTACAGTGGTGTGCTCATGTCGAGTGTGGACATGGTTCGTCCCTTTCCTTTGAGGGTGTGAGCAGTGGAAATGTCAAGTGTCGGGCACGGTAACAGGTAGAAATTTGCGGATACGCAAACTGTCCGCGCGGTGGGTTGCCGATGTGCGAGGTTTGGCAACAAGCCGCGTGAGTTAAGACAAAATTGCGGATACGCAATCGCGCTCGACGGTGGTCACGCTAGTCGGTGCGGGGTGTGGTTGAGGCTCCGCGCAGGTCGCGCACGTATCGGTTAGCCACAACCGGGGGCAGCGGATCTACATGTTGTGGTGGGCATAGCTGTGGGCCACAAAGCGGGGCCTTGAAGGACTTGGTGGGTAGGATTAAGGCCGTGTCCGAGGCTCGCGCGGGGGTACTAAATATGGCATGTCCCTTTTTTGATCTCCACAACATGATGTGGTGGTTCGTCTGGTAGATGTTTGCGGAACCGCAAACATGCAGGCCATATAAGAAATTCCTGCGAAGTTGGCGGTGTGAGGCCACCTGCTTGCCAGATTGCAGATCGGCAAACAAGACTATGTGTAGCGGAGTGCACTGCGTGGCCTAGCTACGTAGCATCCACTACACCGCCCCATTCCACTGCGATCGTGCCGACGAAGGAAAGGCCCATGTCCAGTAACTACACCACCGCCGACTATGAGGCGATCATCGCCAACTACACACCACACGCCGTGCGCTCTGAGCCGTGGAGCCACGTTGCCGACTTCACCCGCGAGTGCGTGCGCGCACTTAACATCACCCCGGATAACACCAGCCGCGACGCACTGCGCAACACGCTCAACTGTGTGTCCAAGCTCGCCGCCTGGGTCTGGGTGAGCTACGGCGTGGTGACTGTCGAGACCGTCTTCCACCCCGACATCATCGGAAACTACTTCCTTGCCGGAGATGGTGCAAAGCTCAGCCCGTCCACCGCAGGAACCCAGCGCTCGCTGCTGTGTCGTGTGGCGGAGGTGATCAACGACGACTGGAACCCTGACTACCAGCACCCGATTAGCTACGAGCCAACCCTTGAACCCTACGACTCTTATGCCTGTGACAGGATGTGGGATTGGGCCGAGTCGCAACCCACAGCTGCCCGCCGCCGCAACTTCACTACGGTGCTAGCACTCACGCTTGGTGCGGGCTTGCGCGCAGGAGAAATCTGCACGCTGCGCGGCAAAGACGTGCGTGTTGACGGCGACGGGGTGCTGCTGTTTCCGCACGGCTACCGCGGGGCTGGCCCGCGCGAGGTGCCACTGCTCAAGTCTCATATCGAGGTACTTCAGCCGGTCATTATGGCTACCGGCCCGGAGGACTACCTGTTCAGGCCAGGCCGCGACAACGAGAACGTCAGCCAGCTCTCGGCGTATCTCCGCCGGGTAACACCTAGTACATCGCCGGATATGGTGCCGGATACCCGCAGGCTGCGCAATACGTGGATTATCGACCGCATTGCAGCCGGAGTTCCCGCTGATGTGCTGTGTGCTGCGGCAGGACTGAAGTCCTTGCACCAGTTTGAGGACTACGTGGTCGAGGCCGGAGCTAACCGCCGCCATGCCTACCGGATTCTTTTGGCCGGAGGATCGACTCATGGCACCCCAGGTGGAGGCCTGTACGTGCTGTAGCTCGGCTCACGGAGACTTCCTGAGCTATCCCTAGCGATTGCGGATACGCAAAGTTGGATTGCGGATACGCAAAACTCGCCTCATGGCGCACAGACCGCACCAGGGACGAACCACCCTGTGACCTGCGGGTTTACTCATGGTCTGAGGTAAGAAGGCACCGCCACCTATTTCGTGGTGTAGGTGTGCTCACCTCGTGAGCCATGAGCGACACCCATGTAACTCACACCCGCCTTACCAGTGTCGGAAACATGCAGTTTCCAACCCTCGGGTCACTGACTGCCGTATCGGTTGCTGCGATGGCGCGGCCACAAGGGCTTGCCTGTGGTGACCTCGATATTGGCAATGACACGTCCCGTCGGGATCATCTCGCCGCGGATGATTCGGGTGATGGTGGAGGTGGGGATACCGCAGGCCTCGGCCAAGTCTTTGGCACTGGGGTAGCTCCCGTCCAGGGTGAGTTTCTGGACGTTGCGGGCAAAGTCCTGCAATTTCCGCATGACCGGATCGTGGGCCTCGATATGGGCATTAGGCCAGTTGGCGTAACGCCTGACCGGAGCCTCGGCGGGAAGGTCGGAAGCCACGAGACCACTTCCTTTGAACAAGAAGAAAAAGACGAACCACCTAAGTCTAAATACAATGAGGTCTACGCTGTGATCGACACACTGACGACACGCGGATTACTGCCACCTACAACTCCTACCGTTGAGCGCAACCGCAAGCGCGTGCTCGCCACGTACTTTTGCTACATGCGCGACCGCTGGTACGACGACATCTCCGTGGACGGCTGTATCTACCTGCTGCGCGATGGCGGAAAGATCCGCACCTACTTACAAGCCCGTACAGCGGATTTATCCAAATCCAGCCTCAATGCCACCCGCCGCATCCTCAACCGCTGCGCAAGCCATGTCATTGGCCAAGAAGGCGCGCTGGAGTGGGCAGAAGAATTACCGGAGGTCTTTTACCCGGCAGCTACGGCTCCGCGCCGCGCCTACAACGCCAGCGAACTTATCCGAATCGACGACTGGGTTCACTCCCGCCCCCGCCGCGAGTCGCGGCGCGTGGCCTGCATCATCGTGTCACTGGCTTTAGGTGCTGGCATGTCCACCGAGGAAATCTATCACTGCCGTTATGGCGACTTCACCGACTTTGGCACAGTGCTGGCGGTTCATGCACGCGGTGGTCGTGGGCTAAAGCCGCGTACCGTTCCGCTGACTGCACCTTTCGACGACCTCATGCGCCAAGTGCTGCATGGCGTGGGCGACGACCGTAGAGACGAACCACTGGTAAAACCCAACTCGGCGCGCCGCCGCAACGATGCCACAGGCCCACACCTGATTGCTGACTTCATCCACAAGACCAGCCAGAACCCATCGAGTACCGGCCTTGCCCCGACACTGCCCAGGCTGCGCTATACCTGGATCGCTACTCATGCCGCCGAGCGCGTGGACTTTAACCATCTGGTCTATGCCACCGGAAGCATCCAGCCCTTCCAGGACACGTTTCACCACATGATCGTTGAATCTGGCGCGCTCACCGAGACCGAATACCGTGAGTGGATCAGCGGCAACAGGGACGAACCAGACTACCCGCCGCTTCGAGTCGTCGAACCGAGAGCAGGAGGCGAAGTCTAGGTGGCCCACTTCAACACCACACCCACCCCGCTGCTTCGCCTGGATGGAGCCAGCGTTTCCTGGGCATTGACCATCATCGACCGCACCGACATCTGCCACCATCTTGACACCTGGAGGCGAGTAGACGGCTACGACCCCGCCAAAGGAGGCAGGCCTAAATCCGTTAACGACCGCACCATCCTTGCGCTCTACCTGATTCTGGCGCGTTCTGGTCAACCCATGCATTTGACCACCATGACGACGCTCCTGGCCTCGCCTGATACGACAGACAAGGCTTTAGAACTCCTTAACCTGCCCAGCCGCGATAAGGCACGACGGGTAGGTGACTTTTACGCAACCCAGCACAGCAACTGGTACTACCGCCTGTGGCGTGCGCTGCACAGCTTCCTTGATGTCGTTGACCCATTCGACAACATCCCGCACCGCGCCAGGCTTACCCGTGCTGAATTCAACCGGCTGATGGACGAACAAGACCCTGAGCGCCGCGAGGAAAAATGGCAGCGCGCCACCTACGTGTTCAATGAGCTAGTTATGGCAAGTACCGAGGACATGCCCGAAGAATACCGAGCCAACTGGCAGGGAGACCTCACCCTAGACGGAACACTTATTCCAGGCGTGCGCCGTGGCAACAACCGATGGACGAACCGACCGGACGATCTCATGTCCTCCGAGCCGGAGGCAGGCTGGTACTCCCGTGACGAGCGACAAGAAACACATGGCGAATCAAACCGAAAGCGAAACGCCAAGCATGTGTGGGGTTGGGAGGCCACACTTGTTGCCGGAGTCATCCGCGACCAAGGCTCATATGCACAGCCACACCTGATTATGGGCATGGCCTTCGACCGGCCCAGCCACAACCCTGCGATCCGTGGGTTGGAAGCCATGCGGCATTTAACGGATGATCCTGAGACACCTAAGGGCACAGTGGTGGGCGATCGTGCTTACTTCGCGGTGGCTAAGACCAAAGACTTCCATGAACCACTGCGCAAACTCGGCTATACCCTGGTGGGAGACTACAGAACCAATCAGCTGGGAAAGCGCGGATCCTATGAAACCATGGGGTTAGTTGAAGGCCACTGGTATTGTCCTGCCATGCCGAAACCTCTGGTGGAAGCCACCGAAGACTTCTATGCCGGACGTATTGATGAGGCCACCTACAACCAGCGGATCAACGAGCGCCGCGCCTTTGCCATGCGGAGAAAAGGCAAGAAGCTCTCCGGTGAGAGCCAGATGTTTATGTGTCCGGGACGAGGTAAAGGAAAGACACTGGCATGTCCCTTGGTGGAAAAGAGTCAGCGCCAGGACGCGAGAGACAGAGGACTACCCTCCATCTCCGGGCCAAATCTATCTACCGCGCGCAAGGCAAAAGGAAAGTGCTGTACCAATAAGGTCTCGGTAACCATCCCGAATAAGGAGGGAATGCGCTACCGCCAAACTGGCCCTGCTTTTAAGACACCGGAATGGAAGAAGGTGTATGGCACGTGGCGCAATGTGATTGAAACCCGCAACGACTATGTAAAGAACAATCGTGGTGGTGCTGCTATTGGTGACCATGCGAGAAGACCTGTACGCGGTTTTGCTGCGGCCTTCTTCTATACAGCTCTTGGTGTGGTCGCGGCCAATGTATCTATGATTCGGCGTTTTCTTGGCCGGGTGGATCGGGATGAAAAGACTCCGCCTCCTGACTCTGGTAAACCTGTACCGCCGCGCGATCCGGCGCGCGAGAAGGCAAGCCCGAACGCGCCGCCTGCGCGCGAGGCCGCTTAAGACCAACTGAATACTTTTATCCATCTAGCTCGGAAAACCGATATGGGGTTCCGGGCTAGAAGTCGTTTTAGAGGGGACGAACCATGTTGTGTTCCTTATTAGTCAACGACTGGAACAGAGCGAAAACGACTAAACCCACCGCGGTGAAGCGGTGGGTTTAGCTATGCGGAGCAGTTTCGCAAATGATTTAAGCTAGATTCGCAAAACCGTCGGGTTTAATGGTCGGGATAACAGGATTTGAACCTGCGACCTCTTCGTCCCGAACGAAGCGCGCTACCAAGCTGCGCCATATCCCGGTGTCTCGCTCTAAGCGGTACCGGAATACTGTAACTCACCCCGGTCTGAAAGGACAAAACGGCAGCGTGGAGGGGGTATCCCTAGGCGGTCTTCTCAGTGATACGCAGTAGCGTGGCCGACGGGCGGCAGAAGACTCGGAAGGGAACGAACTTCGAGGTGCCCAACCCGTTGGAGACATGCATGTACATCTCTCCGAACCGGTGCAGGCCCTGGGCGCGGACGCGGTCGATGCCGCAGTTGGTCACGATGGAGCGCGAACCCGCCACCTTGAAAGGAAGACAGAGCTGGCCGCCGTGCGTGTGTCCCGACAAGGACAGCTGGTAGCCGTCAGCGGCGAACTTCTCCAAGACACGGGGTTCCGGGGAATGCAGGAGCGCCAAGGAAAGGTCGGCATCCTCGTTCGGGGCGCCGGCGATTTCCGAGTAGTCATCCAGATCATGGTGTGGGTCGTCCACACCGGCGGCAGCCAGGCGAACATCGCCCACCTTGAATTCCACGCGAGCCTGGTTGGCATCGTGCCAGCCGTGCTCAAGGAAAGCCGCGCGCATGCCCTTCCACGGCAGGTTCACATAAGAGGGCTCGTTCTTCTTCCCAATCAGGTAGTTGAAGGGATTCGGGATGCGCGGCGCCCAGTAATCATTGGTGCCAAAGCAGAACATCCCCGGGCGGCTCAGCAGCGGGCCAAGCGCGCGGAGGACCTCGGGGACGCCGCGCTCGTCGGAAAGATTGTCACCGGTGTTGATCACCAGGTGCGGGTCGAGGGCGTCGAGGCCTGAGACCCACTCGATTTTGGCGCGTTGGCCCGGAATCATGTGGAGGTCGGACACGTGCAGGATACGGAACTCGGACTCCTCGCGCAGCGTGCCGGGCTCCAGCAGCGGCAGGGTGTACTCCTTGAGCTCGAACTTGGTGAGCTCTGAGTGCGCCCATGCGGCGGTGCCCAGGCCGGCGGCGGCGAGTCCGCCAAGGACAGGGAAAATCTTCACCCTCACCACACTACCTGGCCGGCTGGCGTAGATTGAAGGGCATGAGTGAGTTGAAAGAAACTATCCGCGCTGACCTTAAGACCTCGATGAAGGCCAAGGACAAGGCCCGTACGAGCGCCATCCGTTCTCTACTGTCTGCCATCCAGGCGGAGGAAACTTCCGGTTCTCGCCACGAGATCACCGATGAGGACATCCTCAAGGTCATCGCCCGTGAGATTAAAAAGCGCCGCGAGTCCGCAGAGGTTTACGCGGAGAATGGCCGCCCGGAGTTGGCGGAGGCGGAGCTTGTCGACGTCCCCTTCTTCGAGGCCTACCAGCCGGAGCAGCTTGACGACGACTCCCTGAACGCCCTCGTTAAAGAATCCATCGCCGAGGTTGAGAAGGACTCCGGTGAGCCGGCGACCATCAAACAGATGGGTAACGTCATGAAGGTGGCCACCGCCAAGGCTGCCGGACGTGCGGACGGCAAGCGCCTGTCCACTGCGGTGAAGGCCGCCCTCAACTAACGCGCTAGAGCCCGAAGAAGCTCCGCACATCATTCGTGAAGCGGTCAACGTCTTCTTGAGTGAATAGTGGGTCGGACTGGCCGCCTCCCGGCTCGCCGCCGCTCGGTGCGGACGGGGAGCCCGAGTTGGAGTCCCAGGCTACTGGGCTCGTGCTCGCAGAATCGGAGGAGTCGCTCGCGGAGCCGTCGGAAAGCTGGAGCGTGACCTCCGCGCCCTTCTTCGCGCCGGATGGACCGGTGATGACGCGAACTACCTTGCCGTAGCCCACGCCGGGCGCGGGGACCTCGGTGGTCCTGACCTTGTATCCGGCTTTCTCCAGCGCGGAACGGGCTTGGCTTTCGGACTTGCCCTTCACGCCGTCGATAAGCGGCGAAACCTTGCCGGAGTCGTAGGCCCGGTCGTAATCGGGCACCGTGCCTTTCTGTGCTTCGGGGACGCGCGCGGCCATGGTGTAGAAGGTTGCCGCCGGCTCCTTGCCGCCGAAGAGGTTGCCGCTGGGGCACTGGCGTACCGGGCCGGTGCACAGCGGGCTTGTGGTGGTCCCGTCGTTGTAGATGTACGGTGCGGCAGCGACTGCCGAGTTGAATCCAAGGAAAGCCGAGGACTGGTTGGACTCGGTGGTACCGGTCTTGGCGGCGGCCTGGCCGCTGAAGCCGGCAGCGCGTGCCGAGTCGGAGGCGGTTCCCTTTTCGGTATCGGCGGTCATGTTGTTTTCCAGCGCCTTTGCCACTTCCTTGTCCACTGCGCGTTCGCACGGCGTGTGTTTGAGGTAGACCTCGTTGCCGTGGGAGTCCGTGACTTCCTCGATGGGGTTGGGCTCGCACCACATGCCTTGCGACGCCACCGTCGCGCCCACGTTAGACAGCTCCAGTGCATTCACTGCTGTCGGGCCGAGCGTGAAGGAGCCGAGGTTGGAGTCTTTAATGTGGTCGGCGATGGAGGACTCGCCGTCGTAGCTGCCGGGTTCTTCATAAGAACGCAGGCCGAGCTTGACGGCGATGTCGACCAGGCGCTCGACGCCAAGTTGCTCGGTGAGTTGGATGAAGGGGGTGTTGGGGGAGTAGGCCAGCGTGTCCTGCATGGTCATCGTGGAGGCGTAGCTGCCGGAGTTTTCCACGCAGTACTTGTTGGGCGGGCAGTTAGCTGCGCCGCCGTATCCCAGGCCTTCCGCTTCGTAGCGATTGGGCACGGCCAGCTTGTCCTTGATGCCGTAGCCCGCCTCCAGGGCGGCCGCGGCGGTAAAGAGTTTGAACACGGAGCCTGCGCCGTTGCCCACCAAAGAATTGGGCTGGGGCAGAAGGGTTTCATTGTTGTTCAGGTCGAGCCCATAGGTGCGCGACGACACCATGGCTAGGACCTTGCGGGAATCGGTGCCCGGCTTGATAACGTTCATGACCTCCGCCACGCCCGCCGCATCCGGGGCGGTGTTGCTTCGCACTGCGTTGAGCGCTTGGTCTTGGACGTCGGGGTCAAGCGTGGTCTTAACGGTCAGACCGCCACGCGCAAGGTGCTCGCGGTCGATGCCTTTTTCGTTGAGGTATTCCAGCACATAGTCGCAGAAGAAGCCGCGATCGCCCGCGCCGATGCAGCCGTTAGCCAGGGTTGCAGGGCTGTCCAACACGCCGAGTGGCTGCTGGGAAAAGGCGTCGGCGTCCTCCTGGGAAAGGGAGCCGTTATCAACCATGGCTTGGAGTACCACGTTGCGGCGCTCAGTTACGCCTTCTTCGTTGGTATAGGGGTTGAGGTATTCCGAGGATTGCACCATGCCGGCGAGCATCGCAGCCTGCGGCACGGTGAGGTGCGCGGCATCGGTTCCGAAGTAGGTGCGGCTAGCGGCCTCAACGCCGAAGGAGTGGTTTCCAAAGGGGACGAGGTTGAGATAGTTGGTGAGGATCTCATCCTTGGAGAGCCGGGCATCGATGTCCGTAGCCATGCGCATTTCGCGCAGCTTACGGGCCACGGATTGTTCGGTCGCGGCCTGACGTTCTTCGTCGGTAGTCGCGTTGACCAAAAGGAGGTAGTTCTTTACGTACTGTTGGTCAAGCGTGGATGCGCCCTGGGAGACACCGCCCGCAACCAGGTTGGTCCACAACGCACGGACATTGCCCTGCAAGTCGACGCCCTCGTGCTCATAGAAACGGCGGTCCTCGATAGCCACCACTGCCTTCTTCATGGCGTCCGAGATCTCATCCGGTTTCACTGGATGGCGGCGCTGCTCATAGATATACGCAAGGGGGTTGCCCTTGGCATCCAAGATGGTGCTCACGCCGGGGGTATCACCGTTGGTGAGATCCTGGACGTCTGATTGCATCGTCTCATTGGTCCTGGCCACGGCGACACCGCTGACGCCAGCGACGGGGGCGATGGCCAGCGCGATGAGGATGCCGACCAGTGCTGTGGACAGGACGAGCTTTCCCAGGGATTTGATCACAGTCACCCTCCACACACTAGTGGTTTAGGAGGATATCCGGGAGACCCCCCTAAAGTGTGACCTGTTAGACAGGTATACCGGTCTGTGAATAGACTTACCAAGGGTACATAATATTCCGTCGGGTAGAGGGTTATTCATGATCTTTGAGCTCGACGGGGGTGAGCTTGGAAGGAGTTACCTAGCCATGGCAGTCAGTGTCAAAGGTGCAGGACGGTCCGCAATGGTAAAGAATGCCTCGTTAACCACAGAGCGTGGTGAGTGGGTTACCCAAGCTAAGTGCCGCAACGGTGATCCCGATGCACTCTTTGTACGAGGAGCTGAGCAGCGTAAAGCTGCAGTAATCTGTCGCCATTGCCCGGTGCTCAATGAGTGCCGCGCGGATGCGCTTGATAATCGCGTGGAGTTCGGCGTGTGGGGCGGCCTCACGGAGCGTCAGCGCCGTGCCCTTCTGCGCAAGAACCCGCACATCACGAGCTGGGCCCATTACCTCGCTGAGGGTGGCGAACTCATCGGTATTTAGTAGCATTGAGCCCATGACTAAATGGGAATATGCCACTGCGCCGGTTCTTACGCACGCGACGAAACAAATCCTCGATTCCTGGGGTGAGGACGGCTGGGAGCTCGTCACCATCACCCCGGGTATGAACCCGGAGAATGTTGTCGCCTATTTCAAGCGTCCTGTGGAGGAGTCCTAATGGGTGCGCTTGCCCGCCTCGAAGAGCTCGGCGTCGAGCTGCCTTCTGTCGCTGTCCCCCTCGCGTCCTATATCCCAGCTACCCGCGTGGGAAACCAGGTGTGGACCTCTGGCCAGCTGCCCGTCGTGGGCGGTGAATTGTCGGCTTCCGGCAAGGTCGGCGCAGAGGTGAGCCTCGACAAGGCACAGGAATTGGCGCGCACGGCGGCGCTAAACGCTTTGGCTGCAATCGATGGTCTCGTAGGCCTTGATCACGTAACCCGCGTGGTGAAGGTGGTTGGATTCGTGGCTTCGGACCCCTCCTTTACTGAGCAAGCTGCGGTCATCAATGGTGCTTCCGACTTCTTGGGTGAGGTCTTCGGAGATGCCGGAATCCACGCGCGTTCTGCGGTGGGGGTAACGGTCCTACCGAAAGATTCCCCCGTTGAGATCGAAGTCATCGTAGAAATCGCTGAGTAATCGGATAGGGTTAGAACCATGGAGCATCCTGCATATAGCCAACTGCGTCCCGTGAGCCAGTCCGTCGGTGTCGTGCTGTGCGATAATCCCAGTTACACCGCTTTGGAGGGCACCAATACGTGGATCATCCGCGCCGGAGAAGATTCCCGCGCCATTGTGGTTGATCCGGGCCCGGAGGATGAAGGTCATCTCAACGTCGTGACCGCGAAGGCGGGCGAGGTTGCGCTGATCCTTCTTACCCACCGCCACGATGATCACGCATCAGGCGCCCAGCGCCTGCGTCAGCTCACCGGCGCTCCCATCCGCTCTTTCGATCCGAATTACTGCAATGGAGGCGACGCGCTTGTCGACGGAGAAGTGATCACCGTCGACGGCATCACCCCGCAGCTTGAGGTCGTTCACACCCCGGGGCACACCGCAGATTCCACCTGCTTCTTTGTGTGGTCCGCGGAAGCGAAGAACTCCACCCTGGAGGGCATCCTGACCGGTGACACCATCGCAGGCCGCCACACCGTGCTGCTGTCTGAGACGGATGGCGACTTGGCTGATTACCTGAAGACCCTGGATCTTCTGGAAGAACGCGGCAAGGACGTGGCGCTCTTCCCGGGCCACGGCCCGGACTTGGAGGACACCTCCGCGGTTGCCCGCAAGTACATTGACCGCCGCCACCACCGCCTGGACCAGATCAAGGAGGTCCGTGGGCGCTTGGGTGAGGACGTCGACGTCAAGACTCTCGTTGATGAGATGTATGACGATGTCGATCCGGTCCTGCGTCACGCAGCTGAGCAGTCGACGCGCACCGCGCTGAAGTACCTCGCGGCTCAGAACTAAAGCACTACATAGGAAAATCCCCCGAGAAATTCTCGGGGGATTTTGCGTTAGGACAAGCCTTAGGCCGAGGGCCGCACAGGCGGGCTCGGCCTTTAAGACCTAGCGTGCGCGGCGGGCCAAGTGCTCGGTATCGACGATGAGCACCGACTTGCCCTCCAAGCGGATCCAGCCGCGGTGAGCGAAGGTGGCCAGCGCCTTGTTCACGGTCTCGCGGGAAGCGCCGACGAGCTGGGCGATCTCTTCCTGGGTGAGGTCGTGGTTCACGCGCAGCGCGCCGCCCTCTTGCATACCGAAGCGGTTAGCTAGCTGCAGCAGGGTCTTGGCTACGCGGCCCGGCACGTCGGTGAAGATGAGGTCCGCCAGGTTGGCGTTCGTGCGGCGCAGACGGCGGGCCAGCACGCGAAGAAGCTGCTGAGCAATCGCCGGATGATCGGCCACCCACTGCTTGAGCATCTCCGAGTTCATCGTGGCGGCGGTGACCTCGGTGACACACACTGCGGAAGAGGTGCGCGGGCCCGGATCGAAGATGGAGAGCTCGCCGAACATATCGGACGGACCCATCACGGTCAGCAAGTTCTCGCGGCCATCCGGGGCGTGGCGGGCGAGCTTAATCTTGCCCGAGGTAATGATGTAGAGGCGGTCTCCCGGCTCACCTTCCTCGAAAATGGTGGTGCCGCGCGGGAAACGGACGGTTTCCATCTGCTCAATGAGGTTCTGCACTGCTACCGGATCGACACCCTGGAAAATACCAGCGCGGGAGAGAATGTCCTGTACGCCTTCCACTGTTACTCCTTAAAGCCTGCGTAGCGAGGAAAACACGGTGACGCAAGCTGGTTTGGTTTATTTTGACGCACCTAGTCTCCAGTGCGCCACGAGGCACTGCACAATATCATACAGTGTAATTAGTCACTATTTCCACCAGCGTGAAAAATAATCACACGCTTTAAATAATCTATTTAGTTTTCAAAGGCCGTCGCCTCAAGTTTCTCCATGAGGATGGCAAACAGTGCGAGGCACAGCGGCACAAAGATGACGAGCGAAATCATGCTTCCCATTCTAACCGCCGTCACTAAAATCTTTTTTATGTCCCCTGACCTTCCCGTGAATCACGACGATGATGCCGAGGCCGCTCGCATCGTTCATATTCGTACTGCCTTGGCGGATGAATATCCCGACGCCGATTGCGAGCTAGATTTCACCACGCCGCTCGAGCTACTTATTGCTACGGTGCTCTCCGCGCAGTGCACGGACGCCCGCGTCAACCAGGTCACCCCGGAGCTTTTTGCCCAGTATCCTTCCGCGCCGGACTATGCGGCCGCGGACCGCGCTGACCTCGAACGCATCCTTCGCCCGCTCGGATTTCAACGCACGAAGGCCGGCCACCTGTTGGGCATCGGAGAAAAACTCGTTGCGGACTTCGATGGGCAGGTACCCCGCGGCATCGATGAACTCACCTCGCTGCCTGGCGTAGGCCGCAAGACCGCGCTAGTGGTGCGCGGTAATGCTTTTGGCCTGCCGGGGATCACGGTGGATACGCATGTCACGCGCCTGAGCCAGCGGCTTGGGTTGACCAAAGCGAAGACCCCGAGGGCGATTGAGAGGGACGTCGCCAAGCGCGTGCCCGAAGCAGAGCACACCGTGTTTTCCCACCGCCTCATTCTCCATGGACGCCGTGTCTGTACCGCCCGGAAGCCGCAGTGCGCGGCCTGCGCCCTCGCCCCATGGTGCCCGTCACGAGGTTAAGGTGGAGCAATGAGCCAATACTCTCGATGGCCCGGATACGTGAAGGCGAGCATCGTTGCCATTGCCGCGTTGGCGGCGCTCGCGTTCGTCGGCGTGGTCAACCTCCTCGAGAACGATGAGCCCGAGGTCGCCGTCCCCGAGGCACAGGAACAAGAGGTGGCCAAGCGCCCCAAATGCCCCGAGGGACCGCTTGCCGGCGTGGATCTTCCTTGTCTCGGTGCGGCCAGCACCGCTGCGGCCAAGAACGTCCAAATCGTCACTGTGTGGGCGTGGTGGTGCGAACCGTGCCGCACAGAGCTGCCCTTCTTCGAAGACCTTGCGCGAGCGCACCCGACGTGGAATGTCGTCGGCGTGCATGCGGACGCGAACGCCGCCAACGGGGCCGCTCTTCTCAGCGACCTGCAGGTGGATATCCCCAGCTACCAAGACGATGACGGCACCTTCGCAGGTGAGCTCGGGTTGCCGGGCGTTATCCCCATCACCCTGGTGGTGCGCGATGGCACGGTGGAGGAGAAGTTTGTGAAGCCGTTCGACTCCGCAAAAGATTTGGAGGAGGCCGTCGAGGAGATACTCAAGTGAGCCGCCTCTTTCCCACTCATGCTCCCGAGTGGCTGCGCCCGGCGCTCGGGGTTGATACAGACAAGGTCCAAGAACGCCTCATTCGGCATGTCCCGGCCGCCAAGCGTCGGCGTGAATCGGCAGTGTTGGTGCTGCTGAAGGGGACGAGTTTTGAGGATGGTGAGGTGCTGCTCACGCACCGCTCGCCGTCGCTGCGCTCGCACTCCGGCCAGATTGCCTTTCCCGGCGGGCGTAGGGAGGAGGGGGACGCCTCGCTTGTGGACGTCGCCCTGCGCGAGGCCGAGGAAGAAACCGGCCTCGACCGCTCCACGGTCACACCTCTTGAGCAGTGGGGCAAGCTGGACATCCGGGCTACCGGCAACACCGTGAGCCCGGTCCTGGCGTATTGGCATGAACCGGGCACCGTGTGGCCGGCGAGCCCGGCGGAGACCGACGATGTCTTCACCGTCCCGCTGCGGGAGCTGGCGGATCCGGCCAACCGCATGATGGTGGGCTGGAGCCGCTGGAAGGGGCCGGCCTTCCGGGCGCGGGGATACGTGGTATGGGGTTTTACCGCGGGAGTGCTCTCCGGGCTGATGGACCACGCGGGCTGGAGCGTGGAATGGGATAAGAATATGGTTCATGATCTGCGTGACTCACTCAATCGCTCTTTGAATAATGAGAAGATAGGCTAGTTTCTGCCCTTTAGCCCTTAAGAAAGTAATTCCTCTGTGTCCCTAGCTGTTGACATCCTGATCGTTATTGCCGTGCTCCTTGCCGTGCGTGTGGGCTGGCGGCAGGGCGCTTTAGCGGCGGTCCTCGCAGCGGTGGGAATCATTGCGGGGTTGGTTTTAGGAACCGTGGTTGCCCCGCTGGTGATGGGGCTGACGGACCAGGCGGCCGTGCGCTTTTTGCTGGCTGTCGGCGTGCTGATTTTGTTGGTGGGGCTGGGGCAGCTGGTGGGGACGTCGCTTGGCATGGCGCTGCGGGACCGCATGCGAACCCGCTCGGGGCAGCGCGTGGATTCGTCGATTGGCGCGGTCTTCCAAGCCGCGGCGGCCATCGTGGTGATTTGGCTAGTGTCCTTGCCCTTGGCCTCCAACCTGGGCGGCCAGCCGGGGCAGGCGCTGCGTGAATCGCGTGTGCTGAGCTCGCTGAATGCGGTGGCGCCATCGCGCCTGGCGGCGCTGCCGAATGGCTTGGCTGCGCTCCTCAACGAGTCCGGGTTGCCGCCGTTGGTATCGCCCTGGCAGCGATCTGGCGCCGATGTCGAGGTGGATGCGCCGGCGGTAAACATTGGGGATCCCAAACTCACAGAACGCGTGCGGCCTTCCGTCATTCACGTGCTGGGTGATGCCGAGGCATGCTCGCGCCGCCTCATGGGCTCGGGCTTTGTGACGGAGCCGGACTACGTCATCACGAACGCCCACGTGGTGGCGGGCACGGATAAGGTTCGCCTCGATACGGTCCTTGGCCTCAAGGAAGCGGACGTGGTGTATTACAACTCGGACGTAGACATTGCTGTGCTGCATAGCCCGGGCCTGGGATTGGATCCTTTGCCGTGGGCGGAACAAGCGGCTGCTACCGGGGACGATGCCATCGTCTTGGGCTTCCCGCAGTCGGGGCCGTTCACGGCGGAGCCGGCGCGCGTGCGCGACCGTCTCACCATCGCTGGTCCGGATATCTACTCCACGGGCCGCGTGGAGCGCGATGCCTACACGGTGCGCGGTAGCATCCGGCAGGGCAATTCCGGCGGTCCGATGATCAACCCGGAGGGTCAGGTGCTCGGCGTTGTGTTTGGTGCTTCCGTGGAGGATTCCGATACGGGCTATGCGCTTACCGCGGACGAGGTGCGCGGCCACGTGGGTGACGTCACGCAGCTTGTCGACGCCACCCCAACCGGCTCCTGCGTAGGCTAAGACCAGGTAGTTTCTTCTTCCGGTTGCGGGGCCTACGGTGCTGTTTTAGTCTCTGTGCTCATGGGGGATATCGAAACCTACATCCGCCTCCGCAATTCGGGGATTGCGCTGGTGGAAAACATTCCTGGCTCACCTGATGAGCTCCGCGCGCTCGGAGCCTCTGCTTCCGATGCCGCCGAACTTGCAAACCTTAACCAGGTGTATTTCGGCCCCACCCGCTTTAGCGGTAAACAACGCAAAGCCCGCCACGCAGCCCTCACCCAACGCCACAGCCTGGGCACCCTCACACTGATTGAAACCTACACC
>NZ_KV797582.1:0-201 GCF_001809405.1 Corynebacterium sp. HMSC055A01
TTGTTGTTTGGTGTCGGCGGTTTCTTACTCTCCCACAACCTCCCGGTTGCAGTACCATCAGCGTTAGCAGGCTTAGCTTCCGGGTTCGGAATGGGTACCGGGCGTTTCCCTGCTGCTATAGGCCACCGACAAACACTTAGGGCAACGTCTGGTTGCTGGTGTTGTGTCAGATACTGTGTAGTGGACGCGAACACGGCAGTG
>NZ_KV797583.1:0-581 GCF_001809405.1 Corynebacterium sp. HMSC055A01
CACCAAACAACAAACAACAACTCAATACAAACAACGAAGAGACCGTTAAAGCACAACACAACCGCTTTAACGGTCTCTTTTTTGTTTTTCACACGCGGCAGGTCTGCACTTCCAGGTCTGGACACGCGCACACTAGCCCATAGCGGCAATAGACCCCAATTGGGCCCAACCATGTTCACTTGAAAACTCTGATAAACAAGGCTCATACCCACCCGGGTAGCTGCCTAATTCCTAACTACTGCGAAAGGGCCACGGAAGTATGATCTACCCCACCAATGCTTGGGCGTCTCGTCCTCATACAGAATTGTAAACTGGGCACCGAGCTTTCTGGCTAAGTAGCCAACCCGGTCCGGGATTAGGGTACGGAGAAGATGTTTGAATTCCTTTTGTTTCTCGTTCCTTCAGTGCTTTATATCATTTTTCAGCGCAAGAGAATTGGGGTTTCTCAAGCTCGGACAAATGTGGGTTGGCAATGGGGAAATTGGCAATCAGTAGTATTAAGCATCATCTTTTTCCCCGTGTTGCTTGGAATAGGATACGCCGGTATCCGTGTTGAAGCGTCCTGGGTTTAGTTCCGCTTC
>NZ_KV797584.1:0-285 GCF_001809405.1 Corynebacterium sp. HMSC055A01
CATGCCAGGTTCTTCGGATGGGTTGGCCCGCCTTCAGCCCAGTTATGCCGGTGATCCAATTGGGTAAGAAAGGCAGGTTCCTCGCATCCGCCGACCCGGCAGGTTCCGTCGCGGCCTTCGACGTGTTTGCGCATAATCAGGCCCGGTTGGTAGCCGTCTGCTTCGGCTACCTCGCCGGTTAAATCCCGGGTTTTATCATGCGGCATGGGCGTTTGGCGCCAGCCGAAGCCTTCGATGAAGGTCGGGGCATCATCTATATCGCAGGCTTGGTAGGTGTGTAAGACT
>NZ_KV797584.1:385-40484 GCF_001809405.1 Corynebacterium sp. HMSC055A01
GTAGGTGTGTAAGACTACGGTGGCTGGTGGCTCAATCTCACCGGAAAGCAGCTTTTTGACAGCATCCGGAATCGTCAGATCATGCTTGGCAGCGGTGTGGTGGATGAAGGCATCGAGTTTAATGCCGGTGTCTTCCCCAACCTGGAGTTCCAGCCAGGCAGAGGTTCCGTTGGAAGAAAAGCGGTAGGTGTCTTTGGGGCGGGTGTCGCGAAAAGCGATGGAATCATCCAGGGTTTTACAGATGTCGCGGACTTTACGCCTGATTTGGCTGCGGGTAGGAAAAGCCTGATTGGGTTTCGAAGGGGTGAAAAAGTCAGCCAGGATGGTGTCGATAAAATCCAGGGTTTCCGTAGTCAAGGCGGTTAGTGCCGACATGGGCTGGTCAATAGCGATGAGGGACTCGATGTCGAGCAGGCAGTGGGTGTCTTGTATGGCTTTGACTTTCGGCAGGCTATCAAGCCGGTGGATGGCACGCAGACCTGCTTTGATGTGACCTTCCGGAAGTGACCAGGCCGCCACTAAAGATAGGGCGGTGGTGTTGATATCGGCTTGTAGGCTGGGCATGGCAGCCTGCCAAGTGTCATAGATGGCACGGCGGGCTTTAGCGCGAGCAACCGCGTGTGGGTTATTAGGGTTGGTCGTTGAGAAGAAAAAGGTAGGCGGGCGTGTAGCGGTGGTGGTCATGGGTATCTCCCCCGAGATAAACCTGCATTAGAAGAAATGTTCTAAACATAATCCTAGCGGCCACCGCCACACATCGCTATAGCCAGTGGTAAATTCCCGTCAAATCATTACTATAAACGGGGGTAGACACCATGGGTTAGCCAGGACATTCGACGCCAACCAACGAAAAATCCCACCAACGTGGAATCTATTCGTAGCGCACGTCACCACGTGCAACGTCCTTGCGCCCATGAACAATGAAGTAGACCACCGAGGCCACCAGCATCAAGGCAGCCAACATCCAGTACATGACGGAATAGCCCGCCGCGGAGATGATCTGCCCCAGCAGAATCGGTCCAAAGCCAATACCTAGGTCCAGCAGCAAAAAGAAGGTCGAGATTCCCGCCCCCATCTCATGCATGGGAACCAAGCGCACGGCGATAGCCTGGCCCGCCGGCAAAATTGAGCCGTAACCAAAGCCCACCAAGGCACCCGCAACAATGATCTGCCAATCAGCTGCAGCCAAAGCAAGGACTACCAGGCCAGCAATAAAGAAGACGAGCGAGGAATAGATGATGATGTTGTCACCGCGACGATCTTGCAGCTTGCCCAGCACAAAGCGCAGAATGAGGCTCACCACCGCATAGGCCAGGAAGAAGTAGCTAGCGCCCTTCTCCAGGCCCGCATGGGAGGAGTAGCCGTTAAGAAACGTAATAATGCCCGTGTACGCAACGCCAACCAAAAGGATAAAGACGCCAAAAGGCGCCACCGCTGGGTGCACGATATTTCCCAAGGAAAAGGAGACGCTTCGACGCTCCTGCGCCGGTGCCTTGACGACGAGTCCCAACCCCAAGGCCACTACCGTAAGCGTCAGCGCCACCATAAACACGGTGTTATAGCCAGCTTGGTGGACAATCGCCAAACCAGCCGCTGGACCAAAGGCAGTGGCTAGGGTCGTCCCCAAGGCGAAGTAGCCGGTCCCCTCGGCACGACGGTGGTCCGGAATCACCGATTGCGCCACTGCCATCACAGCAGTCGAGGCCACCGCATAACCGAAGCCGTGCAAAATACGGACGGCAAAAAGCATCGGCAACGAGTGCGCTGGCATGTACAGCGCCATGGCTACAGCCACCACAATAAGCGAGGCCACCAACGAGCGTTTTCGCCCAGCCGCGTCAACGATGTAACCGGAGAAGAGACGAGCAATTGTCGCCCCCACCACAAAGGCACTGGACGCAAACCCGCCCGCCGTATCCGAAGCCTGGAACTGCTCCACGGCATAGAGCGCCATGATGGTCACAAGCAGATAGAAGACCGTAAACTGGGCGAAATTTACCAACCACGCAAACACGAATGTCGGCGTAATGAGGGACTGGGATTCAGAGGACGTTTGAGACACCTTCTTCGATAGCGTTATGGAATTAAGACTTCCACACGCTACCAAAGATCAGAGATACTTTCGAATCCAATTCACGGGTTACACGGCGCTTGACGACGCCCCTACCCGAACAGTTTCCGCAGGTAGGATGAACCAAACTTCCACTCCGAATCCATCTCTTCACGCAGCTCACAGAACTCATCAAATCTTGTATAAAGTTGAGCAAAGTCGTTCCGGGACAGGGAGTTCATCTTCCCCCAGTGCGGGCGTCCACCGGCCGCGCGGAAAATGGGTTCCAGCTTCGGCATGTAGTCCTGCGGATTCAACGCACGCGGAATGTGGAATGCAATGTACATCGACTCACGACCCGATGCCGTCGAGAGAGCAACGTCATCCGCGGCCGTCGTGCGCAGCTCCATCGGAAATCCGATGCGCCAATCCTGCTCGTCGATGAAGCGACGGATTTCGCGGACGGTGGCGGGGCCGTCGGCAAGCGGCACCGCGTACTCCATCTCGTGGAAGCGCACCCGGCGCGGGCTGACAAACACGTCATGGGCGGCGGAACGGTAGCGATTATGAGAAATGACCGAGGTGGCGAACTTATTAAGGGTCGGAATCGTTCCCGGAATCAGGCGCCCCAACGCCAAGGCGGCGGCAAAGGCGCCGTTGCCAATGAGCTCGTCGTCGATAAGTGCTTTGAGACGTGAGCGGCGCTCCCCGTTCGGTTCGAGGCGCGTGTTGGCCTTGACCATCGCGCGGTCGGTGTGCGGGAACCAGTAGGACTCGAAGTGATCGACGCCTCGGGAGAGCTCCTCCCAGTTGTCCATCAGCTCATCGAAGGCAATGCCAGATTCCTCAGCCAGCAGGTCGAAGGCATCCACGCACTGCATTTCGACCTCGACGACCACGCCGAGTGCGCCCACGCTGACCACCACGAGACGAAGGAGTTCTGGGTCCTCGTCGATGGAATAGGTGCGGACGTTGCCGTCGGCGTCGATGAGCGTCAGGCCCGTGACCGTCCCCGCAAAGCCGGTGTAGTTGATGCCGGTGCCGTGGGTCGAGGTGGAGATCGCGCCCGCCAGCGATTGCGGGTCCACATCGCCTTGATTCGCCAGGGCAAGCCCGAATGGGCGCAGCAGTTTGGGCACGTCTCGCAGGCGAGTACCCGCCAGGAAGCGGACGCGCTTGCGCTGCTTATCGACGCTCACCAGCCCACTCACATGGTCGAGGTTGAGCATCGTCTCCTCCCCCGCCGCGATGGGGGTGAAGGAGTGGCCGGCGCCCACCGCACGCACGCTGCGGGAGCGGCTAATAATTCCGGGGATCTCGTCTATACGGGATGGCTGTACAAACTCCTGCGGTTTCGTGGTGACCGATCCTGCCCAATTGCTAAATGTGGTTGTCATCGGAGTGTCCATCCTTGTCCTCTATAGGTGTCCCATACATCAACGCCGTCGTGCCCGACGGCGAGGAGGCGGTCGACGTTTTCTGTCATCTCCCCCGCCTTGGCGTGGCGGAACCACACCAGGTCCTCAACGCTCAGGTCAGCCCCGCGCAGCGGAGTCTGCACCTCACCGGCGCCCTCCGTGCTGGAGTAGCTAAGGCCCGCCGGCCACACCGGTACGGGGACGCGATCCTTCGCGGGAGGGCCGGAGGCGATCCAGCCGCCGGAGTTGACCGTGGCCCAGCCCGGCGCGGGCACACGGGATACTTGGCAGACGAAGAACGCGGCCGCCTTGTGGTTAATGCCAGTGAAATCATCGAAGATCGCTGGCGTATAAAAACCGGAGCCAGCGGCCAGCTCGGTCAAGGTTCCCTCGGCCGCGGATTCCTGGAGGCTGCCCGTGCCACCGCCGTTGACGAATTCGATGTCCGCCACGTCCCGCGCGGCCGCTACGCAGGCTCGGCGCCGCGGGGCGAGGTCTGTCATGGATTTGGTGCGCAGCCAGCGCTTGACCGCTCCTACCGGACCTGGCAGGCCATCCGCTACGGACGCCACCTGCCCCTCATAGGCCATGAGCCCCACCAACCGGTGACCGCGCCGAAGAATTTCACGCGCCAGCGCTGAGACCTGTTCCGGAGTGCGCACGGGCGAGCGCCGCGGGCCGATGACCGCACCCGGCAAATGGAGGGTGCAGTCAATATCGATGGCCACGCGTACAGAACCCTCGAGCAGGCTCAACAGCTCCACGCTATCCACCATGACGGTGATGGATTCGCGCGCCGTGTCATCTGCGGCGAGCTCACGCAGGGCTTGACGGTTAACGCTCGGGTAGGCCACTACGATGTCGCGGAAACCCTCCCCGACCAGATGCAGCGCCTCCGGTACGGAATACGCGAGGATGCCTCGGTAGCCCTCATGCTCGAGGGCACGGCGTAGTGCCGCCACGCTGCGTATTGACTTCGAGGCCACGCGGATGGGCAGTCCCCCGGCGCGGGTGGGCATCTGTGCAGCGTTGTAGTCGAATGCATCGAGGTCGATAACGCCGACGGGCGCTGAGCTTTCACCGGACCTGACGAGCGGCTCAACGGCCGAACGCACCTGGGCCTGTGGAGTGGTCGCGAGGATTGGCATAGCGTCATCCTAACCACAACTAGTTTAGTTTGTGAGACAAATCTCGAAAAACTCATAGCGGCATCCCATATTTTTGGGACAATAGACCGCATGAAAACCTTCACTCAGACACGCCTGCCCCAGCGAGTGCACAATTTCTTGGATACGGACCCCGCCCGCGATGTTCGCGGCACGGGTGAGCAGCACCAAGCTCACGCGCCGTTTAGCGGTGACAAGCTCTTTAGCTTCCCCGTCGCCACCGCCGGGGACGTCGAGAAGGCAGTCACCTATGCGCGCGCCGGCGTCAGCCAAGGTGACCGCGCCGCCATCCTGCTGCGCCTACACGACCTCGTCCACGAGAACGAGGAGCTCATCCTCGACCTCATCCAGGCCGAGAATGGCAAATCCCGCTCCCATGCTTATGACGAGCTGATGGATCTGTATAACTGTGCTCGGTTCTATGCCGTCAACATCCGCAAAGCTTTCGGAAACGACCGCCACCCCGGCGCGCTTCCCGTGCTGACCAAGACACGCACGCAGTACTACCCACTCGGCGTGGTGGGGCTCATCTCCCCGTGGAATTACCCACTGTCCTTGGGCGTGGGCGACGTCCTGGCAGCACTCTCCGCCGGCAATGCCGTGGTACACAAGCCGGACTCCCAGACCACGTTGACGGCAATTCTGCTGCGACGCCTAGCCATTGAGGCGGGCCTTCCGGAGGCCGCCTGGCAGCTGGTTCCCGGCCTGGGTGCCGAGGTGGGTGACGCCCTGGTTCCTCTGGTGGATGGGCTCTCCTTTACCGGTTCCACCCAGGCTGGCAAGTCGATTGCCACCCAGGCCGCGGGGCGCCTCATCCCCACCATGCTGGAGTTGGGCGGCAAGAACCCGATGCTCGTGCTTGACGACGCCCCCCTTAAACCCACCGCCCAAGGTGCCGTACGCACCGCCTTCTCCTCCTCCGGGCAGCTGTGCATGTCCGCCGAGCGCGCCTATGTCCACGAGAGCGTCTTTGAGGAGTTCCTCGCAGAACTCAAGAACGCCCTGGACCAGCAAGTGCTCGGGGCAGCATTCTCCGATGCTGCCACCATCGGCTCGCTGACCTCGCAGCGCCAGCTCGATGCAGTAGTTTCCCACGTCGAGGACGCCCTGTCCAAGGGCGCCACCGTGGTATATGGCGGAAAGGCTCGGCCGGATCTTGGGCCCTTCTTCTATGAGCCCACCGTGCTCACCGGCGTGACCCCAAAGATGGATCTCTATGCCACCGAGACTTTCGGCCCAGTGTTGGCGGTATACCCGGTGAGCTCCGATGCCGAGGCCATCCAGCGCGCCAATGACACCACCTACGGTCTTTCTGCCTCAGTATGGTCCGGAAATTCCCGCCGCGCGTGGAAGGTTGCCTCCCAGCTAGAGGCCGGCATGGTCAACATCAACGAAGGCTTCGCCGCCGCCTACGGTTCTATCGCCGCGCCAGGTGGAGGCGTCAAGGAATCTGGCCTGAACCACCGCCACGGTATTACCGGCATGCGCCTGTGGGCCAACGAGCGCACCGTGGCCGAGCAGCGCCTGCACCCGCTTGCGCCGTCGGAGTACGTCTCACCGGAACGCTTCCGCCAGCTGGTCTCCACCGGCATGCAGCTGATGAAGACCTTCCGGCTCTAAAGTTAGGGCTATGAAGGAACTCAACCGCGACGAGCTTCTCGCTCGTCGGCTCATTGCTCAAGGCCTTGCACCATCGGCGGCGCGGCCGACTCTGGCGTCGGCCCTCGATGTTGCCGAGCATCTGCTCGCCCTCCAGGGCCAGACCTACGATGCCGGTATCAGAGCACTTGCTCTTCGCGCCGGCTGCGATGAGCAAAAGGTACTCGAAGACGTAGCACGCTTTCGCGTGGTGCGCTGTTGGCCGCAGCGCGGCACGCTGCACTTCATGCCGGCTGCCGACGTCCGCTGGATGTCCCGCCTTCTCTATCCACGAGTGGCTTCCAGCCAGAAATCTCGGCGTCCGAGTTTGGGGCTGAGCGAAGACATGGTGGCAGCCGCCTCGGAAGCGCTTCACAGCGCAGCGACCGAACCCCTGAGCCGCACGGAAGTCTACGAGATCTTCGCTGAAGCTGGTGTTGATCCCACTGAAGGCAGGGGCTCCCACCTACTCCGTGCCTTTGGTGGCGCCGGCGACCTCGTGCAGGGCCCGAAAGCTGGCAGCCAAGAGACTTTCCTCCACGTCGACGCGCTGCCTACCAAACAGCGCGAGCCGGAGGAACCGCTTGCTGAGCTGGCCCAGCGCTATGTCGAAGGCCACGGCCCCGTATCCGTAGCCGACCTCCAAACATGGTCCAAGCTCAGCAAATCCCAGGCTGCCAAGGCTCTTGCGAGCACGGAGGCCACGACCGTTAGCCATGATGGGCAGACACTGTGGATGGCGGGCTGGCAGGAGGATGTCACCGCGAGCGAAATCGACGGTGCCTTAAAAATCCGGCTCGAACTCCCCGCCTTCGACGAATACCTGCTGGGCTATGCCAACAAGGATTGGATCGTGCCCGATGAGATCCGAGCAAACGTCCTCACTCGAAATGGCCTCAGTTGGCCGTGGGTCATGGAAGGCGGGCGCGGCGTAGCCAGCCTACGGCATCCGTAGGATGCGGCGATGAACCGTTCCTTCGGGCTCGACATGGATAAACACTTCCGCACCGGGAAAAAGCTCATCGATGGCGTCTTCGATGCGGTCGGCGATTGTGTGCGAGTGCAGCACCGTCCACTCGCCGGGAACATCCATGGTGAGGTAAACAAGGCGCTGGCGCCCTGCCGCGACCGTGCGGCGTGAGGTGAAGGAAACATCGTGACGGCCCTCCAGCTCATTGAGAAGCGCGTCCAGCTGGGCGTGCTCTTCCTTCGGTAGAGACTCCGACAACAGGGAGCTCAAGGATTCCTTGAGCAGCTTATACCCAGTCCACAAGATGTTAATGCCCACTGCCAGCGCGATGACGGGATCCAACCACAGCCAGCCAGTCAGTGCGACTGCACCAATGCCGAGGAGGACGCCGACGGACGTCCAGACGTCGGTAAGCAAGTGCTTTCCGTCCGCCTGCAAGGTAGCTGAACGGTGTTGCTTGCCTGCACGCACGAGCAGGAGGCCCACGCCCAAGTTCAGCAAGGAGGCGATGAGTGACAGTAAGAGGCCGAGCCCAGGTTGCTCCAGCGGCTGCGGAGCCAGAAATCGGCGGATGGCCGTGTAGATGATCATCGCGGCGGCCACGAAAATCATCGCGCCCTCTACCAACGCGGAAACATACTCGGCCTTGCCGTGGCCGAACTGGTGGTTTGTGTCTGCCGGCTTCGCCGCAATTTTGATAGCCACAAAACCCACGACGGCGGCCACGAGGTTCACACCGGATTCGAGGGCGTCGGAAAGAAAGCCCACCGATCCCGTCGCCGCAGCAGCGACGACTTTGAGCGCGATCGTGGCCACTGCGGTGGCGATGGAGAGCTTCATGAAGCGTTCGAGCAGCAGTTGCTCTGAGCTAAGAGAAGACAAGTCAAAACTCCTTCGGTTCTGGTGCGGACCGAAGGTCTCGTTCACGCCGCAGGCTGTGCAAACGCTGGCTGGCCGGGCGGAAAAGCCAGTATGTCGACCAGGCATCTCGGAAAGTATCCGAGGGAACTACTCCCCTTCAGGAATAACTAACAGTATAGAAGCCTTACAGCGGAAGCAAGACGCAAAAAGCCGCGGGTTGCGCACCCGCGGCTTTGCTAAACATAAGGTTTAGTGCTGGCCCTCTGCGAATTCCTCAACCAACTTAGCGTTAAAGGCTGGGAGATCGTCCGGGGTACGGGAGGAAACCAGACCCTGGTCGCAGTGAACCTCTTCGTCTACCCAGGTAGCGCCGGCGTTACGCAGGTCGGTCTGCAGGCTAGGGAAAGAAGTAAGGGTACGGCCCTTGAGCACATCGGCATCGGTCAGGATCCAAGCACCGTGGCAAATAACGCCCAGCGGAAGATCCTGGGTGACGTGATTGAGCACGATTTCTACAGCGGACTTGTCCAGACGGAGCATATCCGCATTACCGGTACCACCTGGCAAAATGATGCCGTCGAATGCCTCGCCGGTAGACTCGGCGGTTGTGGCATCAACATCAATTTCGGTGCCGTTTTTGCCGGTGATCTTGCCTGCCTCAGGAGCAAGCACGCGTACGGTAGCACCGGCCTTCTTGACTGCCTCCAGCGGAGAGGTCAGCTCGGAGTCCTCGAAACCATCGGTAGCGATGATTGCAATAGTCTTATTATCGAGTTCGGCCATTATGTGACCTCCTTTTATCGAGTGGAGAAGCCAGCCTAACGCGATGTTGACGAGTTCGCCACCCCCGGAGAGAACTCGCCCACCACGTCGCTACACCCGAACGCTTTCGAGTTGGGTGCGCGGGCAGCATGTCGACCGCCCCATCACCGCCAAGCGGTTCCCAGCTACTCCTTAAGGTCATCCTTACTCTGATTCCCCAGATAGGCGTAAGCAGCGGCGATGAGAGCCTGCGTTGCTGTCGTAAGCGTGGGCTTCAACTCCGGAGCAAAGCGCGGGTTGTGGTTCGGGACGGAAACGCCGTCCGTGCGGCCACCGAAGCCCCAAAAGCAATAGGGAGCGCCGAAGGCATCGGGGAGTCTCGAGAAATCTTCCGATGCGGTCCACGGTTCCATGTCGAGGACGTTGTCGCTTCCGAGGACGTCGACAAGCTGCGCGCGCACCTTGTTAGTGACTTCCTCATCGTTGACAGTGAGCGGGTAATTATCGCTTTCGGTGATCTCCGGCTCACGTGGGGACATCGCTGCCTGGCACTCGGCGTTGACAATCCGGTGGATGGCCACAACGATTTGCTCTCGAATCTCCTCGCTATAGGCGCGGACATTGATGCGCAGGGTGGCCGAATCCGGGATGATATTGGCCTTCGACCCCGCTTGCAGCGCGCCGACGGTCAGTACGGCGAACTGGTGAGGATCGACTTCGCGGGACACGACGGTCTGCAGCCGCAACACGATGGAGCTGGCCAAGACGACTGGATCGACGCTGAGGTGCGGCATCGAGCCATGGGAACCGTGGCCATAGACGGTGACCGTGAGTGAGGTCGCTGTCGACAAGACCGGGCCGGGCGCAATCAGTACGGTGCCGGCCGGGGCGTTTTTATCAATAAAGATGTGCTGGCCAAAGGCCACGTCAGGCGTGGGGACTTTGCCGGTAAGTCCCGCGTCCACCATGGATTGTGCACCCTCCGCGGTTTCCTCGCCCGGTTGAAAGAGCGCGATGAAAGTACCGGACCACGCGTCAGTAGCCTTCGCCATCGCTTCCGTGGCACCAAGCAAGGCGGTCACGTGGGTGTCATGGCCGCAGGCGTGCATAACCTCGCCCGTGGCCGAGTAGTCCAAGCCAGTGTCTTCAGTGACGGGCAGGCCGTCGAAGTCGGCGCGTTCTAAAACGGTCGAACCCTCACCGTTGCGGAGGATGCCGACGACTCCCCCGCCGAGTTCAAGCACTTCAACCCCTGGAAACTCCCGGAGCTTGCCCGCGATGACGCCGCGGGTGCGCTCCTCTTCCATGCTGAGCTCAGGATGCTGGTGAAGGTCCTTGTACAGGGCTTCTTGCCACTGCGTGGCATGTGCTGCTCGGTCTAGGATGTGGGCGATACTCATGCCCACAGCCTACGCGCTATGAGCGCACGAGCTAGCCGCCGATCTTGAAATCGCAGACGTCGCCATCCTGCATGATGTATTCCTTACCCTCCTGGCGCACCTTGCCAGCGTTGCGGGCTTCCGCCATGGAGCCAGCAGCGTCTAGGTCGTCGAAGGAAACGATTTCTGCCTTGATGAACTTCTTCTCAAAGTCGGTGTGGATAACGCCAGCAGCCTGCGGTGCCGCAGAGCCCTGCCTGATGGTCCACGCGCGGGCTTCCTTCGGGCCAGCGGTCAGGTAGGTCTGCAGGCCGAGGGTGGCGAAGCCGGCCTTGGCCAACGTCGCCAAGCCTGGCTCTTCCTGGCCGACAGACTCCAGCAATTCCAGAGCCTCTGCCTCGTCGAGCTCAAGGAGCTCGGTTTCAGTCTGGGCATCGAGGAAGACGCACTCCGCCGGGGCGACAAGCTGGCGCAGCTCCTCCTTCTTGGCCTCATCGGTGAGGACGGCCTCGTCCGAGTTGAAGACATAAAGGAAAGGCTTCGCGGTCATGAGGTGCAGCTCGCGCAGCAAAGACAAATCAATCTCATTGTTCTTGGACGCCGCGAAGAGGGTACGGTCATCCTCCAAGATGGCCTGGGCCTTCTTGGTCTCCTCCACGGTTTCTGCCAGATCCTTGTTCTTGCGCGCTTCCTTTTCCAAGCGCGGCAAAGCCTTCTCGATGGTCTGGAGGTCCGCAAGGATGAGCTCGGTGTTGATGACCGAAATATCGTGCGCCGGGTTAACCTCGCCGTCGACGTGGATAACGTTCTCATCAGCGAAGGCACGCACCACCTGGCAGATGGCATCGGCTTCACGGATGTTGGCAAGGAAGGCGTTGCCCATTCCCTCACCCTTGGAAGCGCCCTCGACAATGCCGGCGATGTCCACGAAGGACACGGTGGCCGGAAGGATGCGCTCGGAGCTGAAGATTTCCGCGAGGCGGTTCAGGCGGGAATCGGGAAGCTCCACTAGTCCGACATTGGGCTCGATGGTGGCAAACGGATAGTTCGCTGCCAAGATATCGGAACGGGTCAGGGCATTAAACAAAGTGGACTTGCCCACATTGGGCAGGCCGACGATTCCAAGTGTAAGACTCACGGGGCCAATCCTAACGCACCCCGGATCTTTTAAGGCAAGATGGTGGGGTGAGTTCTGATCAGCCATCCCCCAATGCATCCTCGCCTGAGCTCGCCGCCGCTGAGGCAGCGCTTGGCGGACGCTTCGATGATTCTGTCGACGCCGCTTCGCTGAACGCAGTCTCACCGCACCCGCCAGGCAACCAAGTGGATCGCTCCGTGGTGGTCGGCGAGGTCATCAAGTCCGCATCGCTGTGGGCACTGCGCCTGACCATTATTGGGCTATTCCTCTATGCCTCATTCCGCATGTTGGGCAACTTCTGGCGTGGCATTTTGCCGGTTCTCATTGCTCTCATCATCTGCACTGTGCTTGCCCCTGTTGCGAGCGCCATGCGGCGCAAGGGGTTGCCGTCGGCCCTGGCTGCGGCGGTAACCATCCTCGTGTCCTTTACCGCGGTGGGCTCGCTTTTCATGTTCATTGCTCCGGACTTTGCGCGGCAATCCCAAACGCTGTATTTGCAAACTGCGGAAGGCATTCAGCGCCTGCAGCTATGGGCACAAGGGCCGCCGCTCAACCTCGATCCGGATGAGATCGGCCAATACATCGATGAGATCGCCCTGTGGCTGCAGCGCCAGGCCGGCTCTATTGCGGGTTCCGTGTTCACGGGAATTGGCACGGCGACCTCCATCGTGGTCACGCTCTTCATCATCGTGGTGCTGACCTTCTTCTTCCTTAAAGATGGCCACAACTTCCTCCCCTGGTTGCGACAGGCCACGGGCCGCCGGACCGGCTGGCACCTCACTGAGCTGCTCACCCGTGTGTGGACCACGCTGGGCGGTTTCGTGCGGGCGCAGGCGGTGGTCTCGCTTGTCGACGCCATCTTCATCGGCCTCGGCCTCGCCCTCATCGGGGTGCCTTTGGCCATGGCGCTGGCCATCATCACCTTCATCGCCGGCTTTATCCCCTTTGTGGGCGCGATCGTGGCTGGTGCGCTATCCGTGACCATCGCGCTGGTCTCCTTGGGCTTTACCAAAGCACTGCTCGTTCTTGGCTTGGTCCTTTTAGTTCAGCAGCTTGAGGGCAACGTACTCTCCCCGTGGCTGCAATCGAAGGCCATGAACCTGCACCCGGTCATCGTGTTGATTTCTGTGACTGTAGGTTCCGCGCTCTTCGGCCTCGTCGGCGGCTTCCTCGCCGTTCCGGCGGCGGCGACCATCGCGGTGGTCTACCGCTACTTCCAAGACATGATGATGCTCCAGTCCGGCGAAAGGACCGCCGAAGACTTGGAATTCTCAACGGTCGCCGGCTTCCTCATCGGGCGCTACACACAGCAGCAGGGTGACCGGAAGCGCGAACAATGGCTGTCCATCCCGGACCACGCCGCACCCGAGGGCGCAGCAGAGGACGTAGCCCACGACGGCACCAGCCCGCTGGACCAAAAGATCGATGTCGACGTTGACGCAGACTTCAGCGAACGAGATAGCGGTGCCCGAGCGGGAATCAAGCGAGCGATTGGCGCTCTCGAACAGATTTTGCAATCAAAAGACAAGAGCTAAGCCTCCGTGTCCGGGGAGCGTGCCATGATGACAGGCATGACGTCTTCCCTTCCCGTAGTGCTCTTGTTCCTCGGCCTCATCATCGGGGCTGCTCTGGGCTGGCTGGCCCGCGCCTATTCCGCGCAGTCCGCCCAGCCTTCAGAAGAGCACCGCGCGCTACAAGAGTCTCAACGCCGCCAAGCAGAACTCGCCCCTCTAGAGAAAGCCATGGACCGTTTGGGCCTCCAGCTCCAAGAAATCGAGGAGGATAGGGCGACATCGCTCGCAGCGCTCAGCAGCCAAGTACAAGCGGTGACCCGCACGTCGACACGCCTGTCTGATCGCACGGACAAGCTGGTCGGCGCACTGCGTTCCCCGAATGTTCGGGGACGCTGGGGCGAGGTGCAGCTCGAGCGCGTCGTCGAGCTCGGCGGTATGCGCAAGCACGTGGATTTTGATTCTCAGGTGAACGCCCGCATCAATGGCTCGCTCGTCCGCCCCGATCTGGTCATTCACTTGGCCGGCGGGCGCAGCATTATCGTGGACGCCAAGGTACCGCTCAGCGCCTACCTCGATGCGATGGAGACTGAAGACCCGGAGGAGCGGGCTGGATTCCTACGCCGCCATGCGCACCTCATGCGTTCCCACGTGCAAGCACTGGCGTCGAAGGACTATATCGAGGCCTTCTCCCCCACGCCACAATTTGTGATCCTCTTTGTCCCCGCTGACACCTTCGTGGACGCGGCCTTGTCTATCGACGCTGAATTGCTCGAGTTCGCCTTCGAGCGCAACATCGTCATCGCTACCCCGAGCACCCTTTTCGCACTCTTACGTACCGTTGCGGTGAGCTGGCAGCACGAAGAGATCGAGGATAAAGCCCGCGAGGTCCAGCGCCTGGGCCGCGAGCTGTACACCCGGCTCAACACTCTTAATGAGCACTACGACAAGGTGGGCCGCGGGCTGGAGCGCGCGGTGGAGGCCTATAACGCAAGCCTGGCTAGTTTGGATTCGCGCGTTTCGGTCACTGCACGGCGGCTCAAAGAATTGGACGTCCCCGCCCGCGTCGACCGCCTGCCCGTGGAGCCGCGCCGTGTCGGTTCTTGGCCGCGGCGCGCCCAGAATGAATAACGGTTTGGCCAACATTCCCGGTAAGCTCTCTGGGCGTGTCAGTTGCCAAAAATCGTCGCCGCCCTCCCCGCCGCGGGATGCCGCTTACCCGAGCGCTTCTCCTCGCGCTCGTCGTAACGCTCGTGGCTTTGACGGTCTCAGGAGTGCTTGGCAGCGTGGGGCTGCCGTTCGCCCTGATTTTTGGACTGGGATCGCTCGCCGTCACCTGGCTGGTGGAAACCCGCGGGCTCTACATGCTGGTAATTTCATTGCCCCTGCTCTACGCGCTGGGAACCGTGGGCGGTGGCTTCATCAGTTCCACGTCAGCCTTGCCAGAAGGCGCGTCGCCGTTTTCTAAGACCGCGCTTCTCACCACGGCCTTCCCGCTGCTGCAGCACTTCCCCGTACTTATTGTCACAGTAATTGCCTGCGCGCTACTCGCAGTCCTGCGACTGTGGCGCAGCGACAATCGCGCGAAGAGCCGTGAGGCCAAAGCCCAGGAAAAGCGCCGCACCGACGCAGCTTCCGACCTTCGAAACCGCTCCGAGCGTCTTTCCGTAGCCGAGCTCCTTGCTCGTGAAGCCACAGGCTCCGGCCGAGTCCGGGAGCGCGACCGCGAAGAACGCCGCCGTATTCAGGCCGAGGAGCGCGAACAGCGCAAACAAGCCTCCCCCGACGCAGATGAGCGGGAGGAATTCCGCCGTGCCGCCGCTGAATCGGCAGAGAATGCGCGGCGCGCACGGGAGCGCTCCCAGCGGTCCTCCCAGCCGCTGGAAGAGAATCTCTACGACGAGGATTAACGCGCGGTGCGTGCCGGACGCAGATCGCGCGGCAAGGAGAACGTGATGGTCTCCGTGGAAGTCGTCACCTGCTCAACGTCGTGGTAGCCACGCTCGTCCAGGAATTCCAGTACCTCACGGACCAGCAGTTCAGGCACGGATGCGCCACACGTCACGCCGACGGTGTTCACGCCCTCCAGCCAAGCTTCTTCGATCTCCGAAGCGAAGTCTACGAGGTGCGAGGCCTTAGAGCCTGCTTCTAGGGCGACCTCGACGAGACGCTTTGAGTTGGAGGAATTCTGGGACCCGACGACGATCATGAGATCACACTTCGGGGCAATGGCCTTCACCGATTCCTGACGGTTCTGAGTGGCGTAGCAGATATCATCTGATGGCGGATTCTCCAGGTGTGGAAAGCGCTCACGCAACTTATTGACGATCTGAATGGTTTCATCAACCGACAACGTGGTTTGCGACAACCAGATGAGTTTCTCATCGTGGAGGAAATCCGGCAGCTTGTCGACGCCGTCCAAGCCATCTACCAAGTGGGTAACCTCTGGGGCCTCACCGGCGGTGCCTTCGACCTCTTCGTGGCCCTCGTGGCCGACGAGCAAGATGTGATAGCCATCGCGCTCAAAGCGCTGTGCTTCCTTGTGCACCTTGGTCACCAGCGGGCACGTTGCGTCCAGCGTTAGCTGCTTGCGTTCCTCCGCTTCCTTGCGCACCGTCGGCGCAATGCCGTGTGCAGAAAATACAAGGTGAGCGCCTTCAGGGGCTTCGGAAGCCTCCTCCACAAAGATGACACCACGCTTAGCCAGGGATTCAACAACGAAGCGGTTGTGCACGATTTGCTTGCGCACGTAGATAGGGGCGCCGTATTTCTCCAACGCCTTTTCCACTGTCTCAACAGCACGGTCCACGCCGGCGCAATAGCCGCGGGGAGCCGCCAGGAGCACCTTCTTTGCAGTTTCAGTCATGGCTCCCAGAGTATCGAAAGTCGCGCGCATACTGTAGTTACAGCTTGCCAGGCTTGGCCGGTAGCACCAGATGTCCGGCACGCCTCTTACACTGGACGGAACATACCCGAGAGACTAGACCACTCAAGAGAAAGGACTGCGCGTGAACCAACCGGCCAATTCTGCGGAAACGCCGTGGCCCGTCGGCAAGGTCAATGACCAAGTCAAAGGCTGGATCGAGCGCCTCGGTTTCCTCTGGGTGGAGGGGCAGATCACCCAGCTGAACATGAAGCCAACATGGAAGCTCTCCTACATCACGTTGCGTGATGTCGAACAGGAAAAATCTGTTCAGTTGACATGTAACACCTCGCTCATCCGCAATGCCCCCTCACCGCTCAAGGATGGCGACCGCGTCGTGGTCTACGGCAAGCCCGCCTTCTACGCCGGACGCGGAAGTTTTTCCCTGTGGGTCACGGAGATCCGCCACGTCGGTATTGGTGACCTTCTTGCTCGGGTAGAGATGCTGCGCCAGCGGCTGCGTCAGGAGGGCCTGTGCGACGCTTCCCGTAAGCTGCCGCTTCCCTATCTACCGAAGAAGATTGGCCTCATCACCGGCCGCGGGTCCCATGCCGAGCGCGATGTGCTCTCCGTAGCGCAGGATCGTTGGCCAGCGGTTCAGTTCGAAGTCATTAACACTGCTGTCCAGGGAGCCACTGCCGTTACCCAGGTGATTGACGCGCTCCGGACTCTCGACGCGAACCCGGAAGTCGATGTCATCATCATCGCCCGCGGCGGTGGTTCGGTGGAAGATCTGCTTCCCTTCTCCGAGGAGGCGCTCCAGCGCGCTGTGGCAGACGCCCGCACTCCGGTTGTCTCCGCCATCGGACACGAACCGGACCACCCGGTGCTCGATGATGTCGCCGATCTGCGCGCCGCCACGCCCACCGATGCGGCCAAGCGCGTCGTTCCTTCCGCCGCCGAAGAGTATGCGCTGATCTCTGAAGCCCGCTCGCGCATGGCGGCAGCGCTGCGCGGCTGGGTGGACAGGGAACGCCGCGGCCTCGAGAGCATCCGCTCCCGCCCGGTCCTCGCCGATCCCATGGTGCCGATCAACGCGCGCCGCGAGGAACTTGAGCGCAACCTCGCGCTGATTCGCCGGGTAGTTACGCACCGGTTGGATCGCGAAAGTAACCAGGTAGCCTCGTTGCGTGCTCGCGTCTCAGCCTTGGGCCCCTCGGCCACACTTGAACGGGGCTACGCCATCGTTCAGGTGCTGCCTCGCGACGTTAGCGGACCAGAGGTTGTCACCAGCTATGCGCAGTCTCCCCCGGGATCGCAGCTGCGCATCCGCGTTGGCGATGGTTCGATTACCGCCGCCGCAATGGCCTCCCAGGCCGCAGATTAAAACGATTTATTAGAGCACAAGAGAAAAGGAATTGACCCCATGACTGACACAATTGGTGCCGGCCAACCCGGCCAGGACGCGTTCCCACCGGTAGAAGAACTGAGCTATGAACAAGCCCGCGATGAACTCATTGAGACCGTAAAGATCCTCGAGCTGGGCCAGATGGGCTTGGACGAGTCTCTTAAATACTGGGAGCGTGGCGAGGCCCTAGCAAAAGCTTGCGAGGCGCACCTCGACGGCGCATCGAAGCGCGTAGAGGAAGCCCTCCGCAAGAATACTGAGGGCACCGATAGCGCAGCCACCAATGCAGAAGCAGGAGAGGATTAAATGAAAATTTACGGCTACCCGGGAGATCGCGTCGATTTCGTCTCCAAGTCGGGCGGAGCGGGATCCATGGTCTTTGGGGATTCACGCCAGCTCGTCGAGGAGTTTTTCGGCCCGCCGCACACCGTGAGCGGAGAGGAAATCAGCTATTTCTCCGGCTCCATCGTCCTGCGTTTTAGCGCTGATAAACTCGTCGAAATTGCACTCTTCCCCGGCAAGTCCCAACACGAAAAGGTCGATGTCTACCTGGGCAAGACGCGCCTGAGTGGGCTCGACCCGGAGTCTCTCACCAGTGCCGCCGGCGATGCCGTCGAGGTGGAGTGGGATGAAACGCTGCAGAGCGTGACGTTCCGCTAACTATTTACTCGCTGACGACGCTGCCATCCTCAGCAATTTGGAGCGGCTCAGCTTCCGCGAAGGCGGTGAGGGCCGTCTCATAATCAGCGTCGGAGGCAGAGCCCGTAAGAACGAGGCGGGCATCGCCCAAGTCAGTAATCCACAGTGGACGCACATCTTTGTCGTCACTGCTCAGGATTTCCACGTCGTGGCCCGCCACCTCACGCCGCTCGGAGTTGCCACGATAGTTGGAGTCGTAGGCCGAGGGGACATCGCCAAGCGCCAACTGCGTCTGCGCCGATTCCACGTAGCCTTCCTCGGCGGTAAGCCAGCTCACCACGGCACCGGATTCGCCGCCCATCTCCTTACGCCGTGCGGCCGTAGGCTGCCAGCCCTCCGGCATGACGGGCTCCCTGATGACGGCCCCGGTGCCGCGCGCCTCCATTTCCAGAAACGTAGCGGCATCCACGTTCTGCACGGGCCCCGGCTTTTCCGGGTTGATCGAGCACAGTCCCGTTGCTCCAACCGCCAGGAACATCATGATGAGGATGACGCCCACCGTCAGGGTGATATCACGCGCGTCCTCAAAAATCTTAGGTTTATCTTCAGATGCCACCCGCCCAGTATGTCACGCCGCCTCCCGCGCTCGCGACAGCGACCTCCCACCTGCCCTTTTGGTGGCCAACTTGACTGAGACCCTCTTCTGGGGGAGGCATTCGGGCTTGGATACGAGGGAAAAGTGGAAGAATGGAATATGTATTCCGGGTTGTCCCCCACCCCGGGCCGAGCCACCTGAAAAGAAAGGGACTAATCACACATGTCTGATAACACGTCTTATATCCCCGATCGCAACCTAGCCATGGAGCTGGTGCGTGTCACTGAGGCAGCAGCACTCGCCTCGGGTCGCTGGGTTGGCCGTGGACAGAAGAATGAAGGTGACGGCGCCGCGGTGGATGCTATGCGCAAGCTCATCAACTCCGTAGAGATGAACGGCATCGTCGTCATCGGTGAGGGCGAAAAGGATGAAGCCCCCATGCTGTTCAACGGAGAAAAAGTCGGCACCGGCCAGGGTGCAGAGATGGACATCGCCGTCGACCCGGTTGACGGCACCCGTCTTATGGCAGAAGGCCGCCCGAACGCTATTTCCGTCATCGCTGCTGCTGAGCGCGGCACCATGTATGACCCATCCGCAGTGTTCTATATGAAGAAGATTGCTGTCGGCCCAGAGGCTGTTGGCTCAATCGATCTCAATGAGTCCGTGGAGTGGAACATCAAATCCGTGGCCAAGGCCAAGGGCATCAAGCCAGCTGACCTGACCGTCGTCGTACTCGACCGCCCGCGCCACGATGACCTTATCCGCCAGATCCGTGAGGCAGGCGCCAAGGTTCGCCTCATCATGGATGGTGACGTCGCCGGCGCCATCGCCACCTGCCAGGACACCAACTCCATCGATATGATGATGGGTATCGGTGGCACCCCAGAGGGCATCATCACCGCATGTGCCATGAAGTGTATGGGTGGTGAAATCCAAGGCAAGCTGTGGCCTAAAGATGAAGCAGAGGCAGAGAAGGCACGCAAGGCCGGACACGACCTTGATCGCGTCCTCACCACCAACGATCTGGTCTCTTCTGAAAACTGCTACTTCGCCGCAACCGGCGTTACCAATGGCGACATGCTCCGCGGCGTGTCCTACCGCCCCAACGGCGCCACGACCCGTTCTCTGGTCATGCGCTCCAAGTCCGGCACGATCCGCTACGTCGATTCCATCCATAAGCTGGCTAAGCTGCAAGAATACTCCGTGGTGGACTACACCAACCCCCACGATAAGGAAAGCTAATCCACTTTCCTGCGAAGAGTGCTACGGTGGCCATCAATGCCGTGCCACGGCACACATAAAGAACTCTACAATTCTCATCTCACAGAAAAGGTGACTTCATGACTGAATACCGCATCGAACACGACACTATGGGCGAAGTCAAGGTTCCGGTCGACGCCCTGTGGCGTGCCCAAACCCAGCGCGCTGTGGAAAACTTCCCCATTTCTGGCCGTGGCCTTGAAGCTGCCCAGATCCGCGCACTCGGTCTTCTCAAGGCCGCCTGCGCTCAGGTGAATAAGGGTTCCGGCAAGCTGGATGCGGAGAAGGCCGACGCTATCATTGCGGCAGCCACCGAGATTGCAGAAGGCAAGCACAACGATGCCTTCCCGATCGATGTCTTCCAGACCGGCTCCGGTACCTCTTCCAACATGAACACGAACGAGGTCATCGCTTCCATCGCCCACAACAATGGCGTGGAGATTCACCCGAATGACCACGTGAACATGGGCCAGTCCTCCAACGACACCTTCCCCACCGCAACCCATGTTGCGGCGACCGAGGCTGCCGTCAACGACCTCATCCCGGGCCTCAAGGTCCTCCACGAATCCCTCGTGGCTAAGGCCAAGGAATTCGCCGACATGGTCAAGTCCGGACGCACCCACCTGATGGACGCCACCCCGATCACCTTGGGCCAGGAGTTTGGCGGCTACGCTCGCCAGATCGAGCTCGGCATTGAGCGCATTGAGGCAACCCTGCCGCGCTTGGGTGAGCTGGCCATCGGCGGCACCGCAACCGGTACCGGCCTGAACACTTCCGCTGACTTCGGCGGCAAGGTTACCGAGGAGCTCAAGAAGCTCACCGGCGTCAAGGAGCTGTCTGAGGCTAAGAACCACTTTGAGGCCCAGGCCGCTCGCGACGCCTTGGTGGAGTTCTCCGGCGCTATGCGCACCGTGGCTGTCTCCCTCAACAAGATTGCCAACGACATCCGTCTCATGGGCTCCGGCCCGTTGACCGGTTTGTCCGAGATCCACTTGAAGGACCTGCAACCGGGCTCCTCCATCATGCCGGGCAAGGTCAACCCGGTTCTGTGTGAGGCCGCCACCATGGTCGCTGGCCAGGTTATCGGTAACGACGCAGCCGTTGCCTTCGGCGGCTCCAACGGCCACTTCGAGCTCAATGTCTACATCCCGATGATGGCTCGCAACGTTCTCGAGTCGGCCCGCCTGCTGGCCAACGTCTCCCGCGTTTTCGCTGAGAAGTGCGTTGACGGCATCGAGGCCAACGAGGAGCGCATGAAGAAGTTTGCGGAGTCCTCCACCTCCATCGTGACCCCGCTGAACTCCAAGATTGGCTACGAGAACGCAGCCAAGGCAGCTAAGCACGCACTGCACGAGAAGATCACTGTCCGCGAGGCAGTCATCGACTTGGGCTTCGTCGACGGAGAGAACCTCACTGAGGAGGAGCTCGATGAGCGCCTCAACGTTCTCACCATGACCAACCGCGACCGCGACAACTTCTAAGCTCGCTTTCGCGAACGCCGCCGCTCTCCTTCGGGAGGGCGGCCTTCGTCGTTTTCAACGCCCACGCTCAGCGTCATAGTAACCACCGTCATATTTTTAGATCTCCCTTTCAAAAATCACTCGAATTGCACTTGGTGCAAATTTGCACTGAGTGTACTGTTGCACTCTGTGCAAGAAGAAATGTCATTACGCGAGCAGAAGCGCCTCAAGACGCGCCTGCGAATCGAAGACGCCGCCACCCGTCTCGTGGATGAGCGTGGATTCGCCGACGTTACCGTCGAGGAAATCTGCGACGCAGCGGGGATTTCTCGGCGCACCTTTTTTAATTATTTTGATTCCAAAGACACTGCTGTGCTCGGTGCGCCGAGTCACGACTTCACAGAGGAACAGAAGAAGGCTTTCCTTAGCGCCCCTACGGATAGCGTTTTCAGGCTGGCGGTCGACCTAGTTAAAGGACACCTCGTTGGCCAGCATGTCAACGAGGTCATCGCTGAACGTCGCCGTCGGATCTCTGGGGACAGCGATGCCGCGGCGGCGGCACTCAGCCGTAAGCGGGCCAAGTCGAACGAGATCCTGGGGCTCATCACCGAGCGCCTTGACCAGGATCCCTCCTTGCGGCAGATGCCCGAGGTCACGGCTGAGACTGAGGCGATACTCATTGCCTTTGCTATCAGGGAAGCATTCTGGATAGCCACTGCGTCGCCAGATTTCAGCTGCGACATCCCCTTTGAGGAACGCTTCGAATCTGCGCTCACACTCATTAACAAATTTTCGAAAGGACTGACATGGTAGATACCGCGGCTAAGCCGGCCTCTCAGGCCGGCAGCGGCAAGCCGGATAACAACCTTGCCCTCGTATTCTCCGCCCTCGTGCTCACCATGCTGATGAGCTCTTTGGGCCAGATGATTTTTGCCACCGCTCTACCCACCATCGTCGGCGAGCTCGGCGGCGTGGACCACATGAGCTGGGTCATCTCCGCCTTCTTGGTCATGATGACAATCGCCATGCCTATCTCCGGCAAGCTCGGTGACATGATGGGCCGCAAGTGGCTCTACATTGGCGGCATCGGCGTCTTCGTCATCGGTTCCACGCTCGGCGGCTTCGCCGACTCGATGAACCTGCTCATCATTGGCCGCGCCGTGCAGGGTTTCGGCGCTGGTTTCATGATGATTTCCTCCCAATCCATCATCGCGGAGGTCACCACCTCCCGTGAGCGCGGCAAGTTCATGGGCATCATGGGCGGCGTCTTTGGACTCTCCTCCGTCCTCGGCCCAGTCCTCGGTGGCTGGTTCACTGACGGCCCGGGCTGGCGCTGGGGCATGTGGATGAACATCCCGCTGGGTCTGCTCGCTATCATCGTATGCACCCTGGTCCTCCACCTACGCGTCGGCGATACCGACCTGCGCAAGTTTGACCTCCTCGGCGCCATCTTCATCTCCATCACCACCGCCTCCCTGATCCTTATGACGACCTGGGGCGGAACCCAATACGAGTGGTCCGACCCGATCATCATCGGCCTGGGCATCACCGTCATCATCGGCGCCATCATCACCGTCTTCGTCGAATCCAAGGCCAAGGAGCCGCTCATCCCGGTGCAGCTGTTCAAGAACCGCAACATGGTTCTCACCACCGCAGCCGGCATGGTGCTGGGCCTGGCGATGTTCGGCGTGCTGGGCTACATGCCAACCTACCTGCAGATGGTTCACACTCTGACCCCGACCAAGGCGGGTCTCATGATGATCCCGATGATGGTCGGCATGATCGGAACCTCCACAGCCGTCGGTTTCATCATCGCCCGCACCGGTCACTACAAGCGCTACCCCATCATCGGCCTAGCAATCACTGCTGGCGCACTGTTCTGGATGTCCAAGCTGACTGCAGACACCTCTCTGACCCAGCTCGGTGCAGAATTCCTCGTCTTCGGCATCGGCCTTGGCTTCGTCATGCAGGTTCTGGTCCTCATTGTCCAGAACTCCTTCCCCATCGCCCTCGTCGGAACCGCGACTGCCGCAAATAACTTCTTCCGCCAGATCGGTTCCGCCATCGGCGCGTCCCTCGTCGGCTCCCTCTTCATCCACAACATGAAGGATGAAATGGCCGCCAACATGCCCGCTGCCATCAAGTCCATGGGTGAGGCAGGCAAGCCCTTCGCGGAGAAGTTTGCCAGCGCCAATGGTGGTTCCTCCAGCCTTACCCCGGCACTGGTTGCTCAGCTGCCGGACCCCATCAAGGACGTTATCCTCAACGCTTACAACGACGGCCTAACCCCCGTCATCTTGCTGATGGTTCCTATGGCCATCATCGCGCTCCTCCTCATCCTCCCCGTCCGCGAGGAGCACCTCAAGGAGACGATTGATTAGAAGCCACTGCTTCGAGACAAGCTGGCGCTTGACGACGTGCAACGGTGGTCTGGGAGCTGAGATATCCCCTCGGCGTAGAAACCGGGTGAAGTAAGCACAAATCCTCGCTACGAGCATTCACGTAGCGAGGATTTCTTATTGTCACGATGCTTAGCGCAAGATTCCCAACTGGCGTGCTACCTGGGCAGCCACGCCGATGAGCGCGAGCACGCCGGCGAGGATGCCCACGATGGCACCAATATTCGTGCCGCCGGAGCTCAAGTCCCCGCCGAGGGACTTCTTGGTCACCTTCACGGTCTTGGTGATTTGGTTATCCGAGACCTTTGCCTGGCCATTGCGCAGAACATAGGTGTTAAAGGTGACGGTCGCGGTGCCCTCAGACTTTGCTGTGTAGGTTCCGTCCTCGTTGACTTCAAGGACCTCTGGGTCGCTACTGCTGGGCGCCGCCACCGGAACCCCCAGCTTCGCTCCCCAGAATCCATCGATGCGCAAACCCAGGCTTCCTTGGCTTCCGACCGAGGTTCCTCCCGTGGTCATCAGTTCAGCACGGTTTATAGCGCTTTCCGGCACGGCGATGGGGAATGCATGGCGACCGGCCGCCAACCGCGCCGGTTCGGATGGCTTATCATCGGCCGAATAGAGACCAGCTGTCACTTCTCCGATTTGAGCCTGCGCAAACTTCACGTATTCAGGATTAAGAATCGTGTACAGGTGGCCATTATTTGTTGACCATTGGCCGTTCTCTCGGACAAGGTAGTCCCACTCGCTGGGACCGCTGCTTCTGCTTGTAGACCACGATTCAACGGCATGTTCCATGTCCGTCGTGGTCAGGTTGTCCAAGGTATTGTAGTTGTCCAAGATTTCAGGAGTACGTGTGCCAACTGCGCGGCGATGATCAAACAAGAAGTTTCCCTCAGCAGCACGCTGCAAAACCGCGTGCTCGAGACCGCGGTCCCAGGAGATTGAATTCACATATGCCTCGCGGGTGCGGTAGCCAGCGGCACTAGCGGCCTGTCGCAGGGTTCCGCCGTTGAAGGGCAGGTTGGTGTCCCAGGCTTTGCCGCGCAACTCGCGAACTTGGCGGGTAACCAAGTCGATGTCGGACTGCATCACTGGCTCGGCAAAGACATAGGCCAGAGCGCCGTTAGGCTGATTAACGTCGAGCTCGGCCACAGGAACGGAACCAGCCGACGGATAGGTTGCTGCCGTGGCAACAGGTGCGGAGAAAGCACCGGTTGCCACGGCTGCGGCTGTAGTAAGGGCAAGGACAGAAGTGCGCAAGGACATGCTTCACCTTCTAAGCGAGAGGGAATAAGAACAGCTTTAATTCTATCCCCACTCATGCCCTTCCATTAGAAAAGCAGGATAATTACTTTCTCTTCTGGTTGGCTGCTGCCTTCTTCTCCTCGGGCTTCGGCAGAAGAAGCTCATACACGTCCGTATCGCGCCACTGGCCGGCGAGCTCACCGTAGGTCATCTTTGCCATGTGGGAGTACGTGCCCACCTTGACGAAGCCACGGGACTTATGGAGGCCGGCGGAACCTTCGTTCTCCGGGAAGATCCACGAGTGGATAGCCCACTTATGCAGGTCGCGGCAGACCTCGATGAGCTGATCCAGCAAGGCGCCACCGATGCCCCTTCCCTGGGCTTCCTTGCTCAGGTAGATGGAATCCTCGACGACGCCGTGGAACACGGTGCGGGTAGACGCCTGCGCGGCGCACACCCAGCCGAGAACCTTTGAATCATCCTCCGCCTCAACAGCGACGAAAACTGACGCCATGATTTTGACGTTTTTGAACTCTTCAAAGGTCAACGAGCGGGTCTCGTAGGTAGCGTGGCCAGTGTTGAGGCCCTGCTCATAGATTTCTCGCATCTGCGGATAGTCCGCCGCATTGAAGGGACGGATGCGGAAATCCTTCTTCTTGTCTTTCGCGTTGTCGCTCATGGAACAATTATTACTGAGCACACGGCGTCAATGCCAAGCTGAGGGCAGAGAGATCGCCGCGCGCGAACGCGTTAGCTTTCGCCTTCCAGCAGATCGGTGACCAGCTCTGCAATGGCAGAGCGCTCAGAGCGTTGCAGCGTGACGTGTGCAAAGAGCTCACGCCCTTTAAGTTTTTCAATGACTGCCTGCACGCCGTCGTGGCGGCCAACGCGCAGGTTATCGCGCTGAGCAACATCATGCGTCAGTACAACTCGGGAGCCACGCCCCAAGCGCGACAAAACAGTCAACAGCACATTGCGCTCAAGCGATTGGGCCTCATCAACGATGACGAAAGAATCATGCAGGCTGCGGCCGCGAATATGGGTCAACGGGAGAACCTCCAGCAATCCGCGGTCCTGGACTTCGTCCATGACGTTTTCGGATACCAGACCTTCCAGAGTGTCATAGACGGCCTGCGCCCATGGATTCATCTTCTCGCTTTCAGAGCCCGGCAGATATCCCAGGGACTGCCCGCCCACCGCATACATGGGGCGAAACACCACGATACGACGGTGTTCGCCGCGCTCCAGCACTGCCTCCAAGCCAGCACACAACGCCAGCGCGGACTTACCAGTGCCCGCCCTGCCTCCGATGGACATGATTCCAACGGAGGGATCCAAGAGAAGGTCCAGGGCAACGCGCTGCTCAGCAGAGCGGCCTTGCAGACCAAAGACATTCGCATCGCCGCGCACCAAGCGAACGGTGCCCTCAGCCGTCATCCGGCCCAGAGCGGACTGCCCGCCCGCCTGCAGCGTAATGCCACAGTGCACCGGCAGGTCCTCGACGCGGGTGCCGGCGGTGGTCACGGATCCGTCGATAAGCACCTCGCCCTCCCCGTAGAGCTCATCGATGACCTCAGCGCTGGTGGGCACCGTAGCCATGCCGGTGTAACCGGTGAGCACGACGTCCTGCGCATGGTATTCATCCGCCTGCAGGCCTACAGCACCAGCCTTGACACGCAATGGGACGTCCTTAGTCACCAGGACGGTGTCCTTGCCCTCATGCTGGAGATTCAGCGCGCAGGCCAGAATCCGGTGATCTCCCTCCGGCCCGCGAAAGGCCGCTGGCAACAAGGATTGATCCTGGTGGTTGAGTTCCACGCGCAAAGTCCCGCCCGCTGCATTTACGGGCAGGGGCTGGTCCAACGCCTCATAGGTAGCGCGAAGGTCCTCCAAAAAGCGAAGAGCTTGGCGGGCGAACCAGCCAAGCTCCGGGTGATGACGTTTTCCTTCCAACTCAGAAATAACGACGATGGGCAGTACCACATCGTGTTCAGCGAACTTACGCAACGCCCAGGGATCTGAGAGAAGGACGGACGTATCGATGACATAGGTCTTGGTCAAAACAGAGGCCTCATGCGGCTGCTCGGTGAGGACGGAAGGATTGGTCATAGCGGCAGGGTTCTCCCTTGTTATGCCCGCCCCAACTCATCGACCTGGGACGGCATGGTGAAGCTGGTGGTTTTCGAACTGTCCGGAGCCTGTTCTTAGCTTCCGGACACCGTCCACGCTAGAGAGCAAAGGTTGAAATTACATGGGTGCAAGATGAACAGTATTAAAACGACAATCACCAGCGTCACACCATTCCCATCAGGCTCTACGAGCCTGTCGTCTCTCCCCCACTCCCCCAACACTGCAGCTACATTCTTCGGCCCTGCACTTTCACGCGTTGACCGTGAAAAACGAAGAAGCTCCGCACCGTGTTATCAGTGCGGAGCTTTGTCGCTTTAGCTCACAAGGCAGCGAGCCGTTTTATGAGCGCTTAGTTGATGGTGGCCTCGTACTCACCGGACTCACCCTGCATCCAGGAGATGGTGCCATTGGTGAACTCCTGTACCCAGCCGTTGCCCTCGGCCTGCTCCGGGCCAGTCGGCAGGCCAACCTTGCTCTCTAGGCCGCCTTCCTCGGTCCAGGTCTCTGCGATCTTGCCGATGATCGGCTGGGTGCCGTCACCCTCACCGAATGCCAGCAGCTTGTCCTTGGCAAAGGTAGCAACGCTTCCCTTGTCGGTGTTTTCAATGGATTCCGGATCGCCCCACTCAGCAGCCTTCTCCTTGATGGCCTGAGCGAAATCAGAAGGAACCTCTACGTCACCATTGGCGGTGGACACGCTCTCCTTGTCGCCCTCAGCGCCGGAACCATCCTTCGACTCGGCGGAGTCCGACTCAGAAGAATCGGCACCTTCGCTGCCTTCGGCTCCCTCAGAGCCCTCGGCCTCGGAAGAATCGGCGGACTCGGAGTCCTTCATGGAATCCTTTGCGTCCTTAGCGGCAGAACCGGCAGCATCGGTAGCGTCGGACGCAGCGGACTGAGCAGCGTCGCCAGCATCCTTAGCGGCATCCTCAGCATCGGAACAAGCAACGACACCCAGGGACAGGGTGGCGGCGGCGATACCTGCGGCGAAACGACGAGTCATCTTCTTCATATTCTTAAGCCTTTCTGTCTAGTTGAGCACTGTTCTAAGTACTTTTGTTGAGAACGATGCCCACCGTAGGCATGGCCAGCACTTCCTGCCACCACAGAACCTATGATTTGACAACAAAGACGTTGCTTTATCTCCGTTTCCGCTGTTGAGAACCCCTATATCTTTTTGATAACGGTTTGGAAGCCGAGCCTCTTTGAGGCTTTTCTTGGGACCTTCTGCGCGCTTGCTTAGCTTTTGCTTTGTCGCGTGCGCTGCGTTTCGGAGCGGCATTGCGGGATGAATTCCGCGTCCTTCCCTTTGCGACCCCGACGAAGTCTTGGATCTCATCGCCGTCATCAGCCCGGCGCCACACCAGTGCAATCACTGTGCGAGCCACAGTGGGGTCCTCCAAGCCCAGTGCCACGACCTGCTTCTTGCTCAGCACCTTCAACAAAGGCCGCGGCGCGATGGCTACGCCCACGTTGGCTGCCACGACCTGCAAAGCGGTGCGCAGCGCCGGAACATCGACGCTGCCGTCCTGCGCAATCCGGTAATTCACTATTTCTTCGGCAACATCCTCCTGCGTGACGTCCTCCCCAACCTCCGCGTAGACAGAATCTTTCGGAACGGCGATGCCGGGTGCTTCCTCGTAGAGCTGGACGACGTGGAAGCTGTCATCAACCCGCGAATCCGGCAAGCGGGTCAGCGCTAGATCTGCCTCATGAGTAAGAAGAACGTCCATCGCGTCATCGGCGTCGACGGTTACCAGGGACTCTGGAGAGTGATAATCACGGTAGCGACGAAACCATTTGCCGGGTTCTGTGCCAGTGGAAAAGACGAGGCGGAGCATGCACCTCATACTACGGTGCTGCTAGCGTTGTGAGCGTGACTGATACCCCGAATAGTGAAACCCCAGCCAACGAAACCCAGCAGCCTTCCGGCACCGCCATGCGTGCGCAAACCGCAGCGAAGAAGTTGGGCATCTACCTGCCGGCCGCCCCGGAGGAGTTTCAAGCCAACGCGGTAACCCATGCGCAGCTGCGCGACTTACAGGAGAACCCACCGGAGTGGCTCGCTACCCTACGCCGCGAGGGTCCGCACCCGCGCCCGGTCGTGGCACAAAAACTGGGAATCTCCGTGACCGCGCTGAAGAAGAACGAGATGGACCGCCCTCTCACCACCGCGGAAATTAAAGAGCTCCTCAGCGCAATGCCCGAATGGCTCGAAGCCGCCCGGAAAGCCCACGCTGAGGAGCGCAAGGAAGCTTAGACCAGCTTCCAGTCCTCAAGGCCGTCGTAGAGCGGGAAGTCCGCGGCGACCTTCTCAACGCGGGCGCGCAGCTTGGCGACGTCCGCGTTCTTACCGTTTGCCAGTGCAGTACCGATAACGTCGGCAACCTCGGTGAAGGCCGCCGTGTCGAGGCCGCGGGTAGCCAGGGCCGGGGTACCAATGCGCAGGCCGGAGGTGACCATCGGCGGGCGCGGATCGTTCGGCACCGCATTGCGGTTCACGGTGATGCCGACCTCGTGGAGGAGGTCCTCCGCCTGCTGGCCATCGAGCTCGGAGTTGCGCAGGTCTGCTAGGACAAGATGCACGTCGGTGCCGCCAGTGAGGACGTCGACGCCCGCCTTGGTGCAATCCTCGGCGGTCAGGCGCTCAGCCAGAATGCGAGCACCTTCCAGGGTGCGCTCCTGGCGCTCCTTGAACTCCTCGGTGGCCGCGATCTTCAGCGCGATAGCCTTCGCCGCGATGACGTGCATGAGCGGTCCGCCCTGCTGCCCCGGGAAGACGTTGGAGTTGATCTTCTTGGCAAAATCCTGCTTGGCCAGGATGAGACCGGAACGAGGGCCGCCCAGCGTCTTGTGCACGGTGGAAGACACGACATCGGAGTGCGGCACCGGGGAGGGGTGCAGCCCAGCTGCCACGAGGCCCGCGAAGTGCGCCATATCCGTCCACAGGTACGCGCCGACCTCATCCGCGATGGAACGGAAAGCCTCGAAATCAATGGTGCGCGGGTAAGCGGACCAACCAGCGATGATCACCTGGGGCTTTTCTGCCAGCGCCTGCTCGCGCACCTTATCCATGTCAAGGCGCATGGTCTCCGGGTCAACCTCGTACGCGGCAACGTCGTAAAGCTTGCCGGAGAAGTTCAGCTTCATGCCGTGGGTCAGGTGCCCACCATGAGCCAAGGACAGGCCCATGATCTTGTCACCCGGCTGGATCAGCGACGCCAGCACAGCAGCATTGGCCTGGGCGCCGGAGTGGGGCTGGACGTTGGCAAAATCAGCGCCGAAAAGCGCCTTGGCACGATCACGAGCCAGATCTTCTACGATGTCAACGTGCTCGCAGCCGCCGTAATAGCGGCGCCCCGGGTAGCCCTCGGCATACTTGTTGGTCAGAACAGAGCCCTGCGCCTGCAGAACCGCGCGGGGGACGAAGTTTTCCGACGCGATCATCTCGAGGGTATCGCGCTGACGAGCAATCTCACCGTTAATAGCAGCAAAGACCTCGGGGTCGAGATCGCGCATCTCCTGGTAGCGCACGTCTGAATTGTTCGTAGTGGTCATGAAAGCGTGATGTCCCTTCGTAGAGGTGGTCAATGAAGCCCGCGGCGCCCGCCCGCGGCACGACACCACCGGCTCTGCAATCGCGGAAGCTAGTTCTACATCCTAACGCCCGCATCCCCCGCGTGGGGGCCTCCTCGAATCTTTTCATTCGGGGCGATTGCCACAGGCGCTCTGTTGAGTGGAACAATAGTCGGCATGGCGCGAATGACCGATGCGAGCCCGTACCTCGATTTTGACCGCGATACGTGGCGTGCCCTGCGTAAATCCATGCCACAGGTGCTAACGGCGACCGAGGTGGAAAAACTTCGTGGCATCGGTGACCGCATCGACCTCACTGAGGTGGCTGAGGTCTATCTGCCGTTATCCCGTCTTATTCACATGCAGGTTGAGGCCCGCCAAAAACTCACCACCGCTACCGAGGCATTCTTAGGAAACCCACCCACGCACGTTCCTTTCGTCATCGGCGTTGCCGGCTCCGTCGCGGTGGGCAAGTCAACGACCGCGCGCTTGCTCCAAGTTCTTCTACAGCGCTGGGATTCCCACCCGAAGGTTGATCTGGTCACCACCGACGGGTTCCTCTACCCCACCGCGTATCTTAAAGAGCACGGGCTTATGCAGCGCAAGGGCTACCCGGAGTCTTATGACCGTCGCGCGCTCATGCGTTTTGTTACCGACGTTAAGTCCGGCAAGCCGCTGGTAACCGCACCGTTGTACTCGCATGTGTCTTATGACATTGTTCCTGGTGAGTTTCAGGAGGTTCGCCAGCCGGACATCCTCATTTTGGAAGGCCTCAACGTCTTACAAACCGGGCCGACCCTCATGGTTTCGGACCTGTTCGACTTCTCTGTTTACGTGGACGCCCGAGTCGACGACATCGAAAAGTGGTACATTGATCGCTTCCTCAAGCTCCGCCACACTGCCTTCCGCGAACCAGGGGCGCACTTCGCGTCCTTCGCGGACATGACGGACGAGGAGGCCTACGTGCAGGCCCGTGAAATCTGGCAGTCCATCAACCTGCCCAACCTCATCGAGAACATTTTGCCCACCCGGGTACGCGCCTCCCTGGTTCTGTGCAAGGGCTCGCACCACCTGGTTGACCGGGTGAGGATGCGTAAGCTCTAGCCCGATCGCCAGAGCTAGCGGCCGAAGCGGCGCGAGCGCTGTGAATAGTCACGCAAGGCGCGCAGGAAATCCACCCGGCGGAATGCGGGCCAATAGGTATCCGTGAACCAGATCTCCGAGTAAGCGGCCTGCCACAGCAGAAAGCCGGACAGCCTCTGCTCGCCGGAGGTACGAATGACGAGATCGGGGTCAGGCAAACCCTTGGTATAGAGGTTGCCCGTAATGGCCTCCGCCGTCACGTTGTCCGCAATTTCCTCAGCGCTCAACCCCTTGCGGGCTTCGCCACGAATGAAACTCTGCACGGCGTCCACAATCTCCTGGCGCCCACCATAACCGACCGCAATGTTGACGATGACGCCCTGGTGATCCTCCGTAGCCTCAGCCGCGCTTTGCATCTTGGCCGTGACCTGTTCAGGGAGCAGATCTAGGTGCCCAACGAGCCGGATCTGGCAATCCAAGTCCCCTTGGGAGAGGTGCGTGACGACATCCGAGATGATGTCGAAGAGCAGCTGCACCTCCTGCTCGCTGCGCTTCAGGTTCTCCGTCGAGAGCAGGTAGATAGTGACAACCTCGATGTCGGTGCCCTGGCACCAGGAGATCATCTCGCTGATCTTCCGCGCGCCCTGCCGGTGGCCGTGGCTGATATCCGTAAATCCAGCCTCGCGCGCCCAGCGGCGGTTGCCATCAGCCATGATTGCCACGTGGCGTGGTTGCGGCTTGTTCTTGATTTCACGTGTCAGACGCGCTTCGTACAGGGGGTACAGGAGCTGGCTTAGGAACTTCACGGTGGGAATCGTCCTCTACCTTAAAAGATGGACTTCTTGCTGTTATCGAGGATGCCGGCTTCCTTCATTGCTGAATCGATCGCCTCATCATTGAACGGATCGATGCCGTGATCCTGCGCAAACATGGTTCGACGACGGAAGCGCGAATAGCGGCGGTGAAAATTCCAGCCTGCAAAAAGGACAGCAACACCCATCAGTGCGAGGATGAGCAGACCAATAGGCGAAGCCTTACCAAACTCCGGTCCAACCGGCCCGCTTTGGCTTCCTTGGGCGAGCAGGGCGACGTCGTGCGCTGCGAGGTAGAAAGCGTTCATGCTTTAAGACTCCCCTACTTCTGGAATTCCCGCAAATAAATCATCTTCCGGCAGTGCAGTAGAAACGCGAGTTTTGGCCAACTCGAATTCCTCCGTGGGCCAGTGCTCCTGCTGTACGGACACGGGCGTGGCTAGGAAGGCACCGGCTGGATCAATTTGGGTTGCGTGCGCACGGAGCGCATCCTCACGATTCTGGAAGTAATCCGCGCATTCGACCTGTGTGGTTACCCGCGCCATGATGTCTCCGAACGTCGTATCCCAGCGCGCCAGCATCGGCTCATATGGACTGATCTTGCCTTCCTCCAGAAGAAGATCATGGAAGATCTTCATCCTTTGGTATACGAAGCCATGCGTGTAGTACAGCTTCTGCGGCTCCCACGGCTCACCCAATTCTGGGTGGTATGCCGCGTCACCCGCGTTTTCCCACGCCAGCATGGACGCGCGGTACACCATGAGGTGATCCGGGTGCGGATAGCCGCCGTTCTCGTCGTAGGTAATAATGACGTGGGGCCGGAACTCACGGATGATTTCAACCAGCTCTTGGGCTACGTCATCATCTTCCTTAAGCGCAAAGCAGCCCTCAGGTAGTAAGTCCTTGATATTGGGCGCGAGCGGGTTACCAGGAAGGCCCGAATCAATGTGCCCAAGCCAGCGATGTTGCACGCCCAAGGCGGCGGCTGCTTTCGCCATTTCCTCACGGCGAATGCTGCCCATATTCTCAAGGACACCGGGGCGATCCATGGCCGGGTTGATAATATCTCCCCTCTCGCCACCGGTGCAGGTCACGACGAGGACTTCCGCCCCCTCCGCGGCATATTTTGCTGTCGTCGCAGCACCCTTCGAGGACTCATCGTCAGGGTGCGCGTGGATAGCCAAAAGGCGCTTCGTGCTCACTGGGTGATACATCTCCCTACATCGTCCCTACTTCGCCTCATTAATACAGAGGCATTAAACAGAGGCCTAGTCTAGTGGATAGTTTCTTCGCGGCGACTGTTGGATAGAATCAGACTCATGTCTGACGCCCAACCTGCTTCTCAACCCGCACGCTCGCAGTCCCGCTACGGTTCTTCCTCTCAGTCCACTCGCACAAAAGGTTCATGGACCAACCGGGCACTGGTGCTGGTATTCCTGGCTATGTTGATTGCGGCCATTGTCTACGGCGTTCAGTATTTCCGCAGCCAGCAAAAGGTCAACGCAGATATCTCCTACGTCACCCACGAGATTCTGTCTGATGACACAGCGCGCGTGTGGGTAGACATCACCCGCAACCGCGTGGAAGAACCTGCATACTGCATTGTCCAGGCCTTCGACTACTCCAAGGCTGAGGTGGGGCGCCGCGAGGTCGCCGTGCCTGCTGGCGGTGAGTCCGCTCAACGCATCGCGGTGGATATCCCCACCAACCACAGAGCCGTCGCCGGTGGCGCCTACGGTTGCTCCGGAAGCATCCCGTCCTATTTGGACACCAGCACGATGGATACAGCGGGTGAGGCTACCGGCGAGTAAAAGCCCAGCTGTGCTAGTATGTTGAGCGTTCTGAATGGGCCGCGCCACCTGCGCTTTCTGGCCCATCCAATGAGAAGTAGACCCGTTCATTAGGAACCGTAAACGGAAGGTTGCACTATGGCTGAGCAGCAGAAGCAGTACATTACCCCGGAAACCAAGGCCAAGCTCGAGGCCGAGCTGCAGGCCCTCATCGACCACCGCCCGGTCGTCGCCGCGGAGATTAATGAGCGCCGCGAGGAAGGTGACCTCAAGGAGAACGCGGGTTACGACGCAGCCCGTGAGATGCAGGACCAGGAAGAGGCCCGCATCAAGCAGATCTCCGAGGTTCTGGCGAACTCCACCACCGAGCGCACCGCCGTCCAGGAGGGTGTTGCCCACATCGGTTCCGTTGTGCACGTGTACTACAACGGCGACGAGGAGGACCGCGAGACCTTCCTCATCGGTACCCGCGCCGCTGCTTCCGATAACAAGGACTTGGAGACCTACTCCGAGCAGTCCCCGCTGGGCGCTGCACTCCTGGGTGCTGCTGAGGGCGAGACCCGCGAGTACACGGCGCCGAATGGCAAGACCTTGTCGGTCACCGTGGTCTCTGCGGCACCTTATGATTCCGCAAAGGCTGCCACTCCGCGCAAGTCCTAATTTATACTGCTCTTAGGTCATCGTTTTTCCGAGAAAGAGTTTTAACCCATGAAGAAGTTCACTCGTTTCGCTGCCGCTGGTTTGGTTTTCTCCGCTGGCCTCACCCTCGCTGCCTGCCACCCTCCGAACCAACAGGATTCCTCTGAGAAGGTTGACACCGGCGCTTCCTTTGCCGGTGAGGCTCCCGGCGCAGGTGCAGCCGCCCCCTCCGAGGCTGCGGCTGAGTCCGAAGCAGCCACTGAGTCCGAAGCCGTTGCTGCAACCGAGGTTGCTCCGGCTGAATACACCACTGCTCCGGTTCAGCAGTAGGTTCAACGGCAACTGGCAAAGAAGCGGCGTCCCGATAGTTGGGGCGCCGCTTTTAGCTTTCTGGGGTCCGTCGTCTTTTTCTACTTTGCCTCCCGGACCCAATCCCCGATAACCCCTGGCAGTACTGCGGGTGCTTCGCCGAGTAGATCACGGCGGTTGGGGTCGCGTTCTACTTGAGTCGTGACGGACTTGACCCGCCTTTCGCCTTCGCCGCCGCGTGCCATGCCACCCATCATGGGCATCATGCGCATCCCCGCACCGCGGGCACTGCCGACGCCCTGCCTCGCACTACCCGCTCCGCCCGGGGCTCCCAGGACACCACCAGCGCCACCAGCGTTGCCGACGCCCCCGGAACCTCCCGTACTGATGGCACCACCTCCGACGAGGCCGCCTCCGCTTAGCGACGTCCGCCCTTCCCTCTGTTGTCCAGTTCCCGTTACGGCCCCAGGAAGGCCTCCTAATACCGGATGCGTTCCGGTCTGCGGCCCACCGAATGAAGCGCCCGCGCCTCCGAACCCCGCTGCGTTTGTCGTTGGATTCGCCGACATTTCCGGCAAGCGACCGCTGTGGCCTGCCACGCCTCCGGGAAGCTTGTTCCCACGGCCATCAGCAAGACCGATGGCTCCCAATCCCTGGCCTACAGCGCCGCTGCCTAGACCTCCGAGCCCGTTTACACCAGCTGGCATGTTTGCCGCTCCGCTGGTAGCTGCCAACGATCCTGGCGCTCCTCCCCGAACGGGATCAAGGGCGCTCAAGCCTGCGTTGGCAGCCGAGGTATTCACCTCGCCTGCATTGATCGGCGCTAATGCGTCTCCGAAACCAAGCTCGCTGAGGATGCTGCGCCCACGATTGTGTAGCTCATTGTGAAAGCGCGCGATATCGTCAGCCCCCATCCCCACGCTTTCCAGACCTTGGATGTGGCCATCCGCAACGCCAAAGGAGCCTGGGCCCATGGTGCCGTTTTCTATCGCTTCGGCTATTGGCTTCGGCCATGTGACTCCATCGGTGTTGTAGCGATTTCCGTCGCCCATGACTGCCCCAAAGTGGGTACTGGTGTCTCCGCCGCCGCTGGGCGGCGCTGCGTCCATAAGCGCATGCTGATACGGCATAGCGGAAATCACTTGCTGCTGAAGGACGCCCTGCATATAGACCAAGGCTGCTTGTTCAGCGGCTTGACGCGTAGCAGGCTCTGGGATTGCCGCCACCTCAAAGGCCAAGGCAATGGCTTCCGGCTGAACATTCATCAGCTGCGCTTGGAAGCCGAACAGCTTCTGTTGCATGACGCTCGCATTGGCAATGAAGTGTGTACCCGCCTGCGCAACTTCACGAATCTTCTGCGCTGCGCGTGTGGTGGCTTCACTGTCGTTCTCGGCTTCCAAAGACGCGGCCGAGTTTTCAAGACCCGCAACGATTTCTGCGACTTCCCCACTCAAAGCGCCCCACCGCGCATTCGCTTCCGACACATCCCAGAAGCGCGTGCTAAACAGATTCGATGCTAAGCCCATGATGGAAGCACCGGTGTCCACGATCGGGATGGTAAACCCAAACGGGCTGTATCCCGGGTCTGGTTGCGACACGATCGGCATCGATACCGCCCCGCCTCCCCCACCAGCGTCAGCGACATCCAACCCCCGACTCGTAAGCTCATCCTGCGATTCGAAGCTTGCTAGCTCAGTTTTGAGTGTCTCCCCGAGCCAAGAAACCTGTCCCCTAAACCCCTCTAAAGAATTTCGCGCCGACCCCGGATCCGTTGCCAGCACACGCTGGTGGATTGTGCCGACCTCACTTAGGCCGGTGATGGTGGAGAATCCACCATCGAGTGGACTGTGCGCGCCACTCGAGGCATGTTGAAGTCTCTTCCCAAGTTCAGATACACGCGATACTTCTTGCGATAGCGCATTTTGGTTAATGATCATTTCCCGAGCCCCTCTATTTAGACAAGTTCTAAAAGTAAGTTTCTTGATTGTTCACATTTTTCCTTCATTGAAACCTCGGCAGCTAGTTCCGTCCATGCAACTGAAACGACACCACGAATAGTTTCAACGTAAGACGTGCAACTCGTGCCCCTCACAAATGTGTCTTCTACGGTGTAGATATCTTCGTTCACTTCTTCCATAAATGGAAAAGCCTGAGGATAAAGCTCACGAATGCTATCCATTTTCTCATGCTGTGCTCCAAGGGCTACAGCAGCTTCTCTGCCATTACCCAAATCTTTTGAGAAATAGCAAGTTCGGTACCCACTCTCTCTTTCAGGAGTCGAAGTCATCTCTAAGCTCAACTCCGAGAATTTTTCATTGGGTATTTCTGAACAAGGATCAAACACCTGGAATCCAGGCACTGTCCGGTCAAATTCACCGAGCGGCGGAAGTAACCCACCGCCTGCACGAGACTGCTCACTTGGAGCTAAAGACTCTCGCGCCGTCGTGGCGGTGGCATCAGCGACCCCCGAGTCCACTGAGCCACCGCCGGCTTTCATGTCAGGAGAATTGCGAAAGTCCCCCGCGTTACTACCATCGCCACGAACACTGAGGCCGAGCGGTGACGCGCAGTTTGACAGCACCCCGATACAAACCGCCATCATCACAAGGCCCCCGATTCGCTTCATGGTGTCCCTTCAACTAACTTTCCTGACCGTTAGAAGCCCCTCCCTTGAGCTTTAAGCTCCGAGCGACTTCTGCGACCAGAATGCACGAGAAGGAACAAGAAGTCGCGCCAGTGCCAAATTAGTCATTTTCTATATACAAATTTATTGTAACTATTCGACCATTCTAATAGAATCATCCGTCAATAACAGCTGGTCGCAGCCTGTATAGAGCTTGAGTACGCACCGTGAACTACATGTGTCTTGGCTACCGATTATAACCAATTGGGGGTACCCGAATTACAACACTGTCAATTTTCGGGGTGTCGTTTTTCGTCGATTGAGCAAGAATCTTGCCCCTTTGTTGCACGCCCCTTAGAGCATCGCGCCTGTGGGAAACATGAGAAACCCAATCCGCCGGCATGATCACTGCAAGCTCAGAGCTAAGCGCAGAAACAGATGCTTACCGGTGTCGTTGCCGAGCTTCCGACGGACGGCGCCCATTTGCAGCAAGGCCAAGACTCACCCATCCAAGAATTCGAACATTTCACCCACAAGAACCGTACAGCACCCCATCTTTGCAACCATAGCTTCCTCCGCAGTCATCCACGTCACACGACTTTAGGAACTGGCCACCTGTACCGCAATTGGTACGCAAAATGGATATTTGCGAAGGGAAATCCTGTTCTCACTGTTGCAATCTGTATCAACTCGCACCAGTCGATGCCAAGATCCCGCTCGCACCTACCGTGCGCTACGCACCTTCCCCAAAAGACCCGACTTAGGTCATGGGTGGGTGAGCACCGACTCTCTTGAGACTGCTACCTGGTGTTGTTCGGCGGTGGGGCGGGATCGTTCCGCACTAAATCCGCCTAGGTCAGGAAGGCGTCCTGCACAAGGCATCTGGCAGAAGGCATCTTTGAGCCTGAAAACGCCATCTGCTCTGAGTAAAGGGCGTTTTTGGCCGTGAAAACGCCTTATGGCTGATGCCTTTTGTCAGACGCCCTTTGTCAGATGCCTCCAGCACGTCGATGGAGGCACGCCGACGTTGCGCGCTGCAAGGGGAGCAAGGAAGGTAATCCGTTTCGCGAAGAGACATGCAGTTCTCTACAGAAACGGTCGTTGTGTCCCGACTTAGGTCTTGGGTGGGTGCCGCAACGTCACTCTTAACATTGCTACCGGGCGTTTACGGCGGTGGGGTGGGGTTTCCGCACTAAAATGACCTAAGTCGGGCAAGATCCCGCCCGCACCTCACGGGCGCCCCCACTTCAAAAGATGTGCGCCACACGCACAAAGAAACCGGCGGCCAGCAACCACGAGGCTTGTGGTGCCAGCCGCCGGATTCGCAGAAGCGGTATGAGACTACTTAATCCCTGAAGTAGCTCAGCAGACGGAGAATCTCCGTGTACAGCCAGACCAAGGTCACGGCCAAACCAAGAGCGATACCCCAGGCATACTGCGCCGGAGCACCCTGGCGAATCAGGCGGTCTGCCTGGTCGAAGTCTGTCATAAAGGACAAGGACGCCAGAACAATGCAGACGAGGGAGAAGATGATGGAAAGCATGCCACCATCACGCAGCGGATTAAAGCCGAAGAAAATAGCGCCCAACATGTTACCCAGAGCCAACACGGCCACGCCGGCAATGAGGCCGAACATGATCTTGTTGAACTTCGGGGTGACCTTTACCGCACCGGTCTTGTAGACCATCAGCATGCCGATAAAGACGCCTACGGTACCCATGATTGCTTGGCCGATAACTGCCATGCCATCGGAATTGCCGAAAGATACGCCGGCAAACATAAGGGAGAATCCGCCCACAAAGAGGCCCTCAAACACGGCATAAATCAACGTGACGGCTGCAGAACCAAACTTCTTGCCAAACGTTGAGACAAGAACAGTAATGAAACCGCCGAGCGCACCGACCAAGGTAAGAATCATCGCGATGCCTGGGTTAATCAACTCGCCAACAGCAAAGTTGAGCACGGCCATGACGATGATGACGCCAAGAGTAATGCCAGTCTTGGTCACGACATCATCAACAGTCAGCGGCCGATCGGCGCTGCGATTCTCCTGGATAAATGGATTATCGCTCTGACCGTAGGGATTGCCGCCCTGGGTCTGATTTTGGCTGGACGAGAGGGAACTCATGACGGGGTTGCTAGAACGCACGCGAATCCCGATTCCTTTCACAGTCTTTCTCTAAAAAGCGGCCTCTAGGGCCGCCTTGTTTGTCGTTTCATAAAGATCAACGCGCCCCACTGCTAGGAAGTTCCCAAAAATCTCAAAATTCGCAAAATTGTCCACGCGTAACAGGAATGCGTCGACAAGCACTGTGATTGACCAGTACGTGTGGAAATAGTGAGGGACCTGACCCCTGTTTGGTAGACACCTG
>NZ_KV797585.1:0-5620 GCF_001809405.1 Corynebacterium sp. HMSC055A01
CAGGTGTCTACCAAACAGGGGTCAGGTCCCGGCAGTGCTGATTGCGTTTGATGCCGTCGACGCGTTATCGGGGACAACAACCTGGCAGACCCCACCGAAGTAGTCAAACGCTTGGCGGTGTGCATCAAGCCAGGACTGTTGCCGCTGGTCAGCACACGCACAAGCAAACAGCATTCCTGAATACGGCAGCGAAGCGACGAAAATGCTGACTTTCGCACCCGGTGTGCCCGCAGGGTCGTACAGGCGCATCTTAGTCCCAGCCCAGTCCACCTGCATCGTATGCCCTGGTGCATGGGTGATCCGGGCGGTAAGCCCGGCCGCATCGACATGGGAGGCAACCAGCTGGCGGAACCGGTCGTAGCTGTAATGACGCTGGCCCGGCTGGGTGGGGGTGGTGGTGTAGCGAGCCCACAATACTTGCAGTGTCTGCTTCACACGCCCTGTGCGTGCTTTGACGACCGCGTCAAAGTCAATCGGGACGAACTCGCCTTGACCGCTGGTGCGTTTATCAACGAATATCTCGTCTAGCTCGTCATTCGTCAACGCCGCGACCTGCTGGGCAGTAGTCAGGCCAAGGCTTCGCAGCGCTTGGTTCGCTCGGGAAATCGCGCGGTGCGAGCACCCGAGCTGGTGTTCAATCTGGCGGTAAGAACGCTGCTGAATCAGCAGCGTCATCACCGCACGGTAATCCGTCATCAGCGGACTCCTTCCAGTACGCGCCGCACCCGAGTGGTGCGGCTACCGGAAGTATCACCCCGAGCGCCGCGAGCTGCTACCAGATACTCACTGAAGCGCTACCAGATAGTCACGACACTGCTACCAAATAGCCGGTCGCAACAGGCAGGGTGAAGGTTGGCTGGGGGAGATACTGGCCCTGGAGTCTGGTTATCGTTCCGAATCCCGGCTGTGCCGCGCGTTGTGATGAGACACTTGACAGCCTGGGGAGAGTCAGGTCACAATTAACACTAATCGCCATTCGTATTGCCTGTTAGTTGGAGAATTGACCATGTCCCACAACCTCTTCGAGTCCACCACTGATTTCCTGGGTGTCTTTGACAGCCTTTCTGAGGCCGATGCTGCGGGGTGGAAGCGCGCGGCGCAGTTCCGCGACTACTCCGACCCGGTGATTAACCGGCACTGGCAGGCCGCGGAGTATCCGCTGGACTTGGTTCAGCGTCTGGGGGAGCTGGACGTGATGACCGATGGGCTTTCGGTGGAAGGCCATGAACAGATGTCCACGCTTGGCGCTGGCTTGACGCTCATGGAAGTCACGCGTGCCGATGCTTCGATGGGCACGGTGATTGCGGTGCAGGCGGGGCTGGCCATGCGCTCAATTTCGATGCTTGGTTCTCCGGAACAGCAGGCTTCGTACTTGCCGCAGATGGCATCTTGTTCGCTGCTCGGTGCTTTTGGGCTGACCGAACCGGACCACGGCTCGGACTCCATCGCTTTGGAAACTACCGCGGTTCGCGATGGCGACGAATGGGTCCTCAACGGCGAGAAGAAGTGGATTGGCAACGGTGCCTCCGGCGGCATCACCATCATCTACGCCCGTATGGAAGACGGTAACGTCAGCGGTTTCATCGTCCCACAGGAAACCCCCGGCTACTCCGCTACCGTGATTGAAGGCAAGCTCTCCCTGCGTGCCATCCACCAGGCACACATCACGTTGACCGATTGTCGCATTCCCGCCGCCAACCAGCTTCCAGGTTGTCGCAGCTTCAAGGACGTTTCCCGCGTCCTGACCTCCACTCGCATTGGCGTGTCCTGGATGGCGCTTGGCTCTGCGGTGGCCTGCTATGAGACTGCCCGCTCGTACGTGCTCGAACGCGTCCAGTTCGGCCGCGAGCTGGCCAAAGCCCAAATCATCCAGCAGCGTCTGGCCAACATGGTCCTCGACCTCAGCCAGATGATGCTCACCTGCCGTGAGGTTTCCCAGCGCGAAGATGCTGGCACCTTGGCCCCGGAACAGGCCTCGGCGGCCAAACTCCACAACACGCGTGCCGCGCGGCGCATCGCCGCTGACGCCCGCGACATGCTCGGTGGAGTCGGCATCCTGCTGGAAAACGATATCGCTCGCCACTTCGCGGACATTGAGGCCATGCACACCTACGAGGGCACCGACACTGTGCAGTCCCTCATCATGGGCAAGAAGATTACGGGCTTCTCGGCCTATAAGTAACCAGCCGGCCGGGGATGTGGAAAGGCTCGCTTGGTGGTCCTTCTAGTTTGGTCCTCTTACTTTGGTCCCTTTGCCCTCGATCGGCGCCTGCCTTTGAGTTGTGAACATCCCCCTGTTTGACGTGGTTGTTACTTTACGCGCTCGATGTCTCGGGCGCTAGGGGTTTGCCGTTGTTGATTTCTACCGTTTTAGGTGGTGGCTTGTAGACGGATTTCCGGGGTCTGGGTCTGCGGTGCGGGTGCGTCGCGTAGTAGACGGTTTCCTTTGCTCGGCGATGTTCAAGGATGTCACGCCACGTGCCTGAATACACTTCACTAGGTGTGTATCCATTCAGCCCGCTGTGGCGGTCACGGTTATTGTATTCGTCGATAATCCTGCCGATGACTTTCTGCGCATGCTGGATATCATCATAGGTTTCTAACGCATAGCGGTGATGCTTGATTGTGCGATGTGATGACTCTTCAAATGGGTTGTCATTCGAAACATTCGGCCGAATTAATGACAGCTGCACGCCGTGTTCATCCAGCATGTCCTTCATCATGTGTGAGGTCATGACTTTGCCGTTGTCGGTGTGTACGACTTCAACGCTGTGACCGTTGAGCTCCTGGTCAGCAATGACTTGTTCAATCAGGCGTGTAGCGATGGTCTTTTCCTGTCGGTGTTGGACAGTCCATCCCACAACCTTGCGCGAGTACAAATCCAACGCTGTGTAAAGATGAAAGCCTTTAGCTGGCATGTACTATATATGATAGGTGCTGTTGCAAAGTTGGGCGGAGAGCCGAGACGACCCAGTTTCTCATTTCCTGATGGCCGCTGCGTGCTGGCGTTCTCAGGCCGTCTCGAAGACCCGGTTGACGATCACCGCGTCCGGATTGGGGTGCCCATAAGCAAACATCGTGCCCTGACCTTTCCGTAATGAATGCATCGCTTCCATCCCTTTCAACGTCCGGTAGGCGGAAATTCGGTTTTTGAACGCCCCCTTCGGTCCCAGGATTCTTTTAAGTCGGCCATGATCTCCCTCGAGAACGTTGTTCAGGTATTTCCCCTGCCGGTGCTCCACCGTCTGAGGGCAGATTCCCTCCGCCTTCAGCTCGGATATTGCCTTGGCCAGAGCTGGTGCCTTGTCGGTGTTGATGACCCGCGGGGACCCGGCTGTCGTATTCGATCGTAGCGTCTTGGCCAGGAAACGCTTGGCCGCAGCCACATTCCGTTTTGGTGAGAGGTAGAAGTCTAAGGTCTGCCCACCGGCGGTAATAGCCCGGTAGAGATAGCACCACGTGCCGCCGACCCGGATATAGGTCTCATCCACCCACCAGGACCGGGCCTGCCAGTCGGGTACCTGCCGGTACCAGCGAGTGTGCTTATCCAGCTCAGGGGCGTATTTCTGCACCCAGCGGTAGATCGTGGTGTGATCGACTGGCACACCCCGCTCGGTCATCATTTCTTCGAGGTCGCGGTAGCTCACGCCGTAGCGGCAGTACCACCGCACCGCCCACAGGATGATGTCACGGGGGAAATGCCGACCGGAGAAGATGCCCATGGCTCTGATTATTTCACGTCGGTCTTTCTACTGCCCCAACTTTGCAACAGCACCACTTCGAGCCAATTCGGTTGCCTTCGGCGCGGCACAAATCGCACATGGGCCGATCATCAGAAACGAGCGTGGTTCAGCTGTTTTCGCAACTTTGCCGGAATCTGCGCCATCTCTGCTACTTTCACTGTCTCTTCAGCAGCGCACACAGCTGCACCGCTACCCGGAACTTGACTAGTTCAGCGATCGCTGTATAGTTCAGCGCATGCTGACTATTGCTTCGCGTCTCGACGTGATGAACCGCCTGGGTCGTGCACTGGCCGACCCCACTCGATCCCGGATCATCTTGACCCTGCTCGACCATCCCGCCTACCCGGCGGAACTATCCCGAGATCTGGACCTGACACGCCCGAACGTGTCCAACCACCTGACATGCTTGCGCGATTGTGGGATTGTCGTCTCCGAGCCCGAGGGGCGTCGGACACGATACGAGATCGCCGATCCGCACCTGGCGCAGGCGCTGACCACATTGGTCGATGCCACCTTGGCAGTAGACGAAGACGCCCCGTGCATCGATCCCGCCTGCTCGCTTCCCGGGTGCTACGCAGCTGGGGAGGACGCATGATCCTCACCTCGGTCTTGCAGGCGATAGGCCTGTTCGCAGCTACCAACATCGACGACATCATCGTGCTCTCCCTCTTCTTCGCGCGAGGGGCAGGCCAGCGCGGCACTACCGCCCGCATTCTGGCCGGCCAGTACCTCGGATTCGCGGGCATCCTCGGTGCCGCGGTTCTAGTGACCATGGGCGCCGGAGCATTCCTGCCCTCGACAGCCATCCCGTACTTCGGTCTAATCCCGCTGGGCCTCGGCCTCTGGGCCGCATGGGAGGCCTGGCGCGGAGACGATGAGGACGATGACGACGAGGCCAAGATTGCCGGCAAGAAGGTTGGCGTGGGGACAGTCGCAGGCGTCACCTTTGCCAACGGTGGCGACAACATCGGCGTCTACACCCCTGTATTCCTCAGCGTGGAACCTCTCGCAGTAGTCGCCTACTGCGTTATTTTCCTCGCGCTCGTTGCGGTCCTGGTGGCCCTGGCAAAGTTCGTCGCAACCCGCCCCCCGATCGCGGAAGTGCTCGAACGCTGGGAGGGCATCCTCTTTCCCATCGTTCTCATCGGCCTCGGTATCGTGATCCTCGTCAGTGGCGGAGCCTTCGGGCTCTGACGGAGCAGCAGTGTTCCAAACGGCCCCGACCGGGCGTTATCGGTGGCTCCTATAACGCCCGGAAGGTCTTTTTGAAGCGCTGTCGGGGTGTGTGAATCTAATCACACAGAGTTTACAGAATCCCAGCAATTAAACTTTCGGCTATCCAATTTCACCCGCGGACGCAATGAGACTAGCACCGACGCTTTCCCCAACGCGCCACCGCTTGCGGCGTAGCCCGACCAAGGCCACCGGCTGGTTCTCAAACGAGGACGAAGCCCGTGGCCTAGAGCTCGTGGTCGAGAGCCGAAATTCGGCCTAAAACCGCGTTTAGCCAAAGAAAAATGACCCCTAGAATCCGCCCCTTCCAGCCTTTCTTTGAGGCTGGCGGCTAAGTTAAGAAGTTCGACTGAATTATCTGCGGGACGCTGTTGAGACAGGTTCCGCTGTGCGGCGCGCACGAGCCTTGCAAGCCTTCCAGTGTCACGGGCCAGTGGGGAAGTGGAAGGCAGCTCCGCTTGTATTGCTTGCAGGTGTCCGGCTGCACTGTTGGCGGCGTCTAGTGCGTACTCGTAGTCTCCAGTATCCCCGTGCGCTCCAATAAACAAGGCGCACAGGTGCGTGTCCTAGGCTTTTGGTTAGTGAGCTGACACACAGAAAAAACAAGAAATTAGTCGGACCTGACCCCCGGAAAGTAGACACGT